>JAICTU010000069.1 GCA_025936205.1 Polyangiaceae bacterium
CGCGCAGCCGGGCGAGCGCGTGCTCGACGCCTGCGCGGGACACGGACAGAAGTCGGCCCTGCTCGCCGAGCGCATCGGCCCTACCGGTCGCCTGTGGGTCAACGACCTCGTGCCCCGCAAGCTGGAGCGGCTGAGTCAGGAGTTCCGGCGCCTGGGGTTGCCGCCGCCCGAGTGCCGGAGCGTGGACCTCGCGGCGTCTGCAGGCGATTTGCCGGCCGACATGCAGCGCGTGCTGGTGGATGCACCCTGTACCGGGACGGGCACCTTGCGCCGGCGGCCGGAGATCGCCAACCGCCTTTCCGAGGGCGATCCGCGGCGCATCGCCGAGCAAGCTCTCAAACTCCTGTGCAACGCCGCGAGCCTCGTGCAACCGGGCGGACACATCCTGTTCGTGGTCTGTAGCGTACTGCGGGCCGAGTGCGAAGACGTGGTGGAACGGGCTCTGCACGGCGGGCACACCCCGCACCCTGGGCACGTGCTCGAACCGCTCCCGTTCGAGGCTCCGGAGGCTCAGCGCGTCGCGGGCCCTGGCGCATGGCAGTGTCGGCTATTGCCCCAGATCCACGGTACGGATGCGTACTATGTCGCCAGTTTTCGCCGCCGCGCGTGATCGCTGACGAGGGCCTCTGGCCAGCGCGTCGCGGCCGACTTAAGGTGTGCTCATGCTCGATTATCTCCGCGACGGAGCCGAAAAAACGACTGCGGGGACACCCCGCACCCCGAATCCGCTCCTGAACCTGCGCTTCAACATTCCTTTCGAGTCGCTGGAACCGGCGCACGTCGAGCCGGCCGTGCACGCGCTGCTGGAGAGAGGCCGCAGCAACATCGAGGCGATCGAAGCGGACAGCTCGCCGCCCACCTACGCCAACACGCTCGGGCGGCTCGACAACGCCACTGAAGACCTCGAAGTGGCGATGACCGTCGTGGGTCACCTCGAGAGCGTGATGACCTCCGCGGAGCTGCGCGACGTGTACAACCGCGTGCGCCCCGAAGTGAGCGCCTTCTACGCCGGCATCCCGCTGCGCCCGGCGCTGTGGGAGCGCTTGAAAGCCTTCGGCCTGACCGCGGAAGCCGCGGCGCTGAAAGGCCCGCGCGCCCGCTTCCTGCACAAGACCCTGGAACAATTCCGGCGCGAAGGCGCAGACCTGACCAAGCCCGATAAAGAGCGCCTGGAGGCGATCAGCCGCGAGCTCTCCGAGCTCACCTCGCGCTTCGCCCAGAACGTCGTCGCTTCCAACGCCAGCTACGAGCTGATCGTCAAAGAAGAGTCGCGCCTCGCCGGACTACCCGACGCGGCCAAGCAACGCGCGCGCGAAGACGCCAAGGCCCACAACCAGGAGGGCTACCGCTTCACGCTGCAGGCGCCGAGCTACATCCCGATGCTCACCTACTGCGACGACGCCGAGCTGCGTCGCGAGCTCTACATGGCCTCCGAGTGCCGCGCCACCACCGGCGAGCACGCCAACCCACCGCTCATCTCGAAGATCCTCGAGCTGCGCAAAGAGCAAGCGAAGCTGCTCGGCTTCCAGAACTTCGCGGACCTGGTGCTCGCTGACCGCATGGCAAAGAAAGGTGAAGTCGCGCGCCGCTTCGTCGACGACCTGAGCGCCCGCTGCCACGCCCCGTTCGAAGCAGAGAAAAAGGCGCTGCTCGAGTTCCGCCGCAAGCTCGAAGGTGCAAACGCCCCCGAGCTCGAGCGCTGGGACCTCAGCTACTACGCAGAGAAACAGCGCCAGGCCCTGTACGACTTCGACTCCGAGCAACTGCGCCCCTACTTCCCGCTCGATCGCGTCGTGGGCGGCCTGTTCGAGACCGCGCACCGCCTGTACGGCGTCGAGGTCCGTCCCAATGATGAGCTCGGCCGCTGGCACCCCGACGTGCGCGCCTACGACATGTTCGACGAAGCCGGCGTCAAGCTCGCCTCCTTCTACACCGACTTCTTCCCCCGCGAGAGCAAGCGCGACGGCGCCTGGATGAACTGCCTGATCTCCGGCGTGGCCGCACCGGGGGCTTCGCCCGTGCACCTCGGCCTGATCTGCGCCAACGTCACGCCCGCGGCGCCGGGCCTGCCCTCACTGCTCTCCCACGGCGAAGTCGAGACCCTGTTCCACGAGTTCGGCCACCTGTTGCACCTGTGCCTGAGCAAAGTCGAAGTCCGGCACCAGGTCGGCACCAACGTCGCCTGGGACTTCGTCGAGCTGCCCTCCCAGATCATGGAAAACTGGTGCTGGGAGAAAGAGGCACTCTCCCTCTTCGCCCGCCACCACGAGACGGGCGACGCGATCCCGGACGAGCTGCTCGCCAAGATGCAACGCGCCCGCACCTACCGTGAAGCCACGGCCATGACCCGCCAGCTCGGCTTCGCCACGCTCGACCTCGCGCTCCACGTCGAATACCAACCCGAGCGCGACGGCGACGTTCTCAGCTACGCGCGCCGCGTGGCCCAGCGCTTCGCCCCCGCGAAGCTCGCGGACAACCACGCCATGATCGCCTCCTTCAGCCACCTTTTCTCGAGCTCTGTGGGCTACGCCGCCGGCTACTACTCCTACAAGTGGGCCGAAGTTCTCGACGCCGACGCCTTCACCCGCTTCAAGCGCGAAGGCGTCTACAACCGCACCGTGGGCGAAGCCTTCCGTCGCTCCGTCCTCGAACGCGGTGACAGCGCCGACCCCATGGAGCTCTACACCCAGTTCATGGGCCGCGAACCCTCCCTCGACGCCCTCATGCAACGCGCCGGCCTCGCCGCCTGAACGCGGCACGGGCCACTTCACAACTTCCAGAGAAGGAGGTGGGCCGGGCCTCAACCCCACGGCCCCACCATCCACCTCGGGACGCTGTCGACCTGCGCTTCCGCGGACCGACGCCGTATCCGCGATGTCGCGGATAAATACCCCTCTACGGCTCAACGACCCATCGAGACGCGCCCACCCGAGCGGAGCCGGGCCTACGCGACCTCGCTCCGCACGGCTGCCCTGCGCGCACTCGTTTTCAGGTTCCCAAGGGTCCCAAGGGAACTCGCGGGGCGTCGATGGCGCGAAGTGAGGTTTCGCGGAGAACGAAGGGGGGTGTTGGAGGGGCGATGTGAGGTTTCCCGGGGAACCGGCGGGCCTTGGCTCTGCGAAATGAGGTTTCGCGGGGAACGAAGGGGGGTGTTGGACGGGCGATTTGAGGTTTCCATGGAAACCTCGTTTTGTGCACGCGGAGGGGTAGCTCCGAGGGGCGGCGGCGCCTGTAAGGGCGGGCAGCCGGGCGCTGCCACGCCGAGCTCGCCCGTTGGGGGAGCGGAAAATCTCCTGAATCAGCTCGGGGTGAGCACCTGGTCACGGGTAGGTTTCACGTATGCGGCGCTTTCTCGGGCACGGTGTGGGGCTGCGGGTCCCTCACTACGAGCGCGCGTTGGCGGGGGGCCTCGATGTGGATTGGATCGAGGTCGTCAGCGAGAATTTTTTCGGTGGGGGAGGGCGGCCGCGTGCGGTGCTGGAGAGTGTACGACGCGAGCTGCCGCTGGTGTTTCATGGCGTGTCGCTGGGGATTGGTTCCGTTGAGCCGCCAGCCGCGCGTTACCTCGAGCAGTTGAAGGAGCTGGTCGATCGCTATGAGCCGGCTTGGGTGAGCGATCATTTGTGTTGGGGTCATGTCGGAGGCGTGTTTGCGCACGACCTGTTGCCCCTGCCGTATACGGAGCAGGCGCTGGCGCTGGTGGTCGAGCAGCTCGCGCGCGTGCAGGAGGTCCTGCAGCGGCCGTTGTTGCTGGAGAATGTGTCGAGCTATGTGGGGTTTACGCAGAGTGAGTTGACGGAGTGGGAGTTTCTGTCGGCGGTAGCGCAGCGGTCGGGCTGTTTGATCTTGCTCGATTTGAACAACATACTGGTGAGCGCACACAATCATGGCTTCTCGCCGGAGCAGTATCTGGCGGGAGTGCCCGCCGAGCACGTGCAGCAGTTGCATCTCGCGAATCACAGCACGCGCGCGACGCACAAGTTGGATGATCATCGCGGGCCAGTGCCGGAGCAGGTGTGGCAGCTGGCGGAGGCGGCGTGGCGGCGGTTCGGACCCGTCTCGTCCTCGGTGGAGTGGGATGAAGAGGTGCCCAGCTGGGAAACATTGCGCGCGGAGCAGCGGGAAGCCGCGCGGCGGGCGGCCTCCGCAACCGCAGAGACCGCGCCTGGCGGGGCCTCCCGCTGCTCGGCGCGGGCTCTTTCAGCGCCGGACGTGGCAGCGCGCGGGAGTCTACGGGCGGTGCAGGAGCTGTTCTTGGACGCCATTCGCTTTCCCACCGGGGTAGCGGGCTTCCTGGAGTCGGGCGGAGACGTGCGGCGCCGAGCCATCCATCAAACGTTTGAGAGCAGCGAGGGGTTCGCTGCCGTCGAGCGCCTGGAGGTGTACGCGAGCTCGTATTTTTACCGGCTGCTCGGGGTGCTGCGCGAGCTGTTTCCGCGGTTGCAGTTTCTCTGCGGTGAGCTGGGGTTTCACAATCTGGTGACCGACTATGTGCTGGCGTGTCCGTCGCGCGATCCGGATTTGCGCAGGTTGGGGGACGCTTTGCCCGATTTTCTGCGTCGGCAGGGCGCGAGCGCGCTGTGGGTCGAGGCGGCGTCGCTGGAGCTGGCCCTGAATCGCGCGTTGGATGCGCCCGACGCCGCGCCATTGCGCGAAGGCGAGCTGAGCCCGATTCCGCCCGAGCGCTGGCCGGAGCTGCGCTTTGCGTGGACGGCGGCGACGCGTGCGCTTTCGGCCCGCTGCGATCTGGAGGGACTCGAGCGTTGCTACCTCGCGCAAGAGCGGCGAGCAGCGCTCGACCTGAAGCCCGGTGAGGAACGAGTGGTAGTGGTGGGCCGCCGTGGGCACGCGACGTATTTTCGCGCTCTCGGCAGCGCTGAGGCGCTGGCGTTTCAAGCGCTCTGGCAGGGCGAGAGCTTTGCGGTCGCCTGCGCACGGCTGGCCGCCGCGGGCGAGCAGCCGGCAGAGCTCGTGCCGTCGCTGCGGCGCTGGCTCGCCGACGGCATGATCGCTTCCATCCATCGCTAGCGCGCCGCGAGGCGTCGGGTTACGCCGGCGAACATGACTCGCGATGTCCTGTTTGACGCGACGGCATTGACCCGCCTGCGTCGCGTCAGCTCCGCCAGCCCCTCTCCCTGCGGCCGCTACCTGGCGCTGTCGGTACAGCGTCTGGACGCCGATGAGTCGGCGTACGTGTCCGATCTGTGGCGGGTGTCGATCGAGGAGCCCAGCGCGCCGGCGTTGCAGCTCACGCGCGGCGCGTCCAAGGATTCGGCGCCGCAGTATCGTTGTGATGGGGCGCTGGCGTTTCTGAGCAATCGCAATCCGCGCGATGGGAAGGCGGAGGAAGGGGACGAGGAGCGGCAGCAGGTGTGGCTGTTGCCGGCGGATGGAGGTGAGCCGGTGCCGATCACGGATGAGCCGCTCGGGGTGAGCGCGTTTCGTTTCGCCCAGGGGGTCCCCGAGTTGTTCGTGATCGCGGACGTGTTGCCCGGTGTGGCACACGCCGATCAGCGCAAGCGCGCCGCGGAGTTGAAGAAGCACGGGCCGTCGGCGTTGCATTTCGATCGTATGCCGGTGCGCTTCTGGGATCGCTGGCTGGCGCGCCCGGCGCCGCATGTGATCTCCTTCCGGGGGGGCGAGCGGCGGGACCTGACGCCCGATGCCGACCGCGAGCATCGAGAGGCCGAGTGGGACGTGTCGGCGGACGGGAATCTGGTGGCGGTGACGCGCGTGCGCGGCATCGCCGATGACGGCGTGACCGACAGCTCGCTGCTGGTGATCGACGTGGTCTCGGGAGAGGCGCACGAGCTGGGCAGGTACGAGCAGAGCGCGAGTGAGACGCCGGTGTTTTCTCCGGATGGGAGCCTCATTGTCTGTGTGCGCACGGACCGTCAAAACGGGCAGCTGCCACACCCGCGGTTGTGGCTGTATCCCGCCCGTACACCGGAGCATCCGGGTCGCTTGCTGACGCAATGGGAGCCGTGGCCGACGCCGTGCTGCTGGACGCCGGACGGGCGCGGCGTGCTGGTGACCGCGGACGTGCAGGGCGAGGTGCCGGTGCAGCGCGTCGACGTGGAGACGGGGGAGGTGTCGCGCATCACTTCCAGCGCTTGTGGCGGCACGCATGCTTCGCTGCAGATCTCGCGGGACGCGGTCGTCGGGCTCCGGCATCGCACCAGTCACCCTCCGGAGCCGTTCCGCGTGCCGCTGTCCGGCGGCGATGCGCAATTGCTCGCGCGGCTGAGCGGATTTGACGGCGCGCTGTTCGAGCAGGTGGCGCGGCTCGAATCGTTCGAGGTCGCGGCTCCCGACGGCGGCAGCGTGCAGTCGTTTCTGCTCACTCCGCGCTCGGCAGGTCCGCATCCGCTCTTGCTGTGGGTGCACGGTGGGCCGATGAATCAATGGGCGGACGGCTGGCACTGGCGCTGGAACCCGCTGGTGGCAGTCGCTGCCGGCTACGCGCTGCTGTTACCCAACCCGCGCGGTTCGACGGGCTTCGGGCAGGCGTTCACCGCCGGCATCTGGAACAATCAGTGGGGCAGCGCGTGTTACCGAGATCTGATGGCCGTCACGGATGCCGTGTGTGCTCGAGCAGACATCGATGCTCGACGCACCGCGGCCATGGGCGGCTCCTTCGGCGGCTACATGACGAACTGGATCGCAGGCAACACCGAGCGCTTCGCGTGCCTCGTGACGCATGCCGGCATCTATGACTTTCGGGCGTTTCACGGCGTGACAGACCATCCCGGTTGGTTTGCGCTGGGTCAGGGAGGACCACCGGAAGCGGATCCAGCGAGCTTCGGGCGCTTCTCTCCGCAGGGGCAGCTCTCGAACTGGCGTACGCCGACGCTGGTGGTGCACGGCGAGAAGGATTATCGCGTGCCGATCAGCGAAGCCCTGCTGCTGTTCGAGGCGCTGCAGCGCCGCGGGGTGACGTCGGAGCTGCTGGTCTTTCCGGATGAAAATCACTGGATTCAGCGGCCGCGCAATACCCGCCACTGGTATGAGGCCTGCTTGGGCTTTCTCGCGCGGCATCTCGGCGTTCCGTCCTGAGATGCTTCATCCCGTTAGCGAACCGCGCTGATCCCTGGAGGTAACGCCAGCGGCCTGTCGCAATTGGCGTCACCTGCGCAGGACAGCGTTAGGGGCTGCCGTCTGATTTTGAGGACACTCGTTCCACTGTCACGGCTTGCGAGAACGCGGCGCAGGGTTGCGGAGATCCGTCAGCGCCGGCCGCGTCACGAGTTGCAGCAGATGGAACACTACGGGACAGCGGGTGCCGCGCACATCTCCGTACGCCATTTTTACGCATGTTGAATGCGGTTTCAGCGCGATCCCTGCCTTCGCGGGGTATGGCGTTGCATGGAAAAGAGTGAGTTAGCCCGAGTTCTTGACGAAGAGTGGTGCTAGGATCACACTGGCTGGTTGCTTCTTAACGCTGCTTCCATGTCAGCTTGTCGGTGCTTCTACTGAAAAGCGCGTGGAGGTGGGAAACATCCCACATTCTGGGTTTCAGCCAGGGTGGAGGCCGCAGCGGTGGCCCGAGGGTTGCTTTCCCCGCCGGAGCGCTCCCACATGATCAATTCCCCGGACCCCCGAACCAGAAGCGATAAAGCATCTGCTTTCAACGTCTTCGGTCGTTACCGCCTGATCGCGGACGTGGGTCGCGGCGGCATGTCCGACGTGTACCTCGCAGTGACGGAGGGGACGGAGGCCGCGGCGCGCTTCCAAAAGCTGCTCGTCATCAAGATGCTCAAGCCGGAGCTGAGCGAGGACTCCGAGTTCGTCGCGATGTTCCTGAACGAGGCGCGGCTCGCCGCGCGTCTGAATCATCCCAATGTGGTGCAGACGATCGAGGTGGGCGAGGCGGGTGGGCGCTACTTCCTGGCCATGGAGTACCTGGAGGGGCAGCCGCTGCACCGGGTGCTGCGCAACAACGACGCGCGTTCGCGGCTCGGCCTCGACATGCGTCTGCACATCCTGATTCAGGCGCTCGCCGGGCTGCATTATGCGCACGAGCGGCGAGACTACGATGGGTCTCCGCTCGACATCGTGCACCGTGACGTGTCGCCCGCGAACCTGTTCGTCACTTACGACGGCCACGTCAAGCTGATGGACTTCGGCATCGCCAAGGCGCGCGACTCGAACAGCGAGACGCGCGTCGGCGTGTTCAAGGGCAAGGCGGCGTATGTCGCACCGGAGCAAGCGCGCGGCGAGCTGGTCGATCGCCGCGCCGACGTCTATTCGGTGGGCGTGGTGCTCTGGGAGCTGCTCACCGGGCGTCGCCTGTGGAGCGGGCTGACCCAGATCGAGATGTTGCGGCGCGTGGTCGCCGGCGATGTGTCGACGCCGCGTGCCGTCGAT
Source organism: Polyangiaceae bacterium (assembly GCA_025936205.1). The sequence continues at coordinate 8,368 of JAICTU010000069.1, forward strand.
CCGCGCATCCCCGCGGAGCTGGAAGAGATCTGCATGAAGGCGCTGGCCTTCCGGCGCGAGGATCGCTACGCGACCGCGGCCGAGCTGGCCTCGGATCTGGAGAGCTTCGCCCAGCGCAGCTTTCCGCCCGTCGCCGGGCGTGACATCGGCGGGGTGCTGGCCGTCGCCTTCACGGAGGATCGCGATCGCATCCGCGACGTGATCGAGAACAGCCTGTCGCATCACCCCACGCCCGATTCGTCGCTGCCCGCGCTGAACCTGGCGGTGGACACCGGCAAGAGCCTGGCCCCGGGTGACAGCTCGGATCAGAACTCGTCGCTGAATCGCGAGGTGGTGGTCACCGAGACCATGTCGCGCGAGCCCGTGGTCGCCACCTCGGCGAGCGGCACGGTGCTCAAGCGCGGCGGCGTCGGCAAGAGCCTGCGCGTCGCGGCGGTGCTCGCGCTGGTGGCTGCCAGCGGCCTGGCTGGAGCGGGCTACTACTTGCGCCGTCCGCTGACGGCGTCGCAGCCGGCAGCCACGAAGTCCGTCGACCCGCTGCCGGCCGAGCGCGGCGTGAGCGAGCACGAGATCAAGATCGGCATGAGTGCCGTGTTCTCGGGGCCTTCGCGCGATCTCGGCCAGAACATGAAGCTCGGCGTGGAGACGGCATTTCAGGTCGCCAACGAGGCGGGCGGTGTGCACGGCCGCACGCTGACCTTGACCGCGCTCGATGACGGCTACGAGGCCACGCGCGCCGAAGCCACGATGAAGGACCTGCTCCAAGATCGGCAGGTGTTCGCGCTGGTCGGCAACGTCGGCACGCCCACAGCGGTGGTCGCCGCGCCCTTTGCCGCGCGCCACAAGGCGATCTTCTTCGGCGCGTTCACGGGCGCATCCGTGCTGCGCCAGGATCCGCCGGAGCGCTACGTTTTCAATTATCGCGCCAGTTACAAGGAAGAGACGGCGAAGTCGATCAAGTACCTGCTCGAGATCGGCAAGCTCGCGCCCGAGAATATCGCCGTGTTCGCGCAGGACGACTCCTACGGTGACGCGGGCTATGAGGGCGTGACCAAGGCCATGCGCGCCTACGAGCACGCGGGCGAGGACACGCTGCGCGTCGGCTACAAGCGCAACACCGCCGATGTCGACGCGGCCGTGGCGGCGCTGGTCAAATACAACGAAGAGGCGGAGCCCGCGGCGAAGGGCGAGCGGCGCGTGCAGAAGCACCCGCTCAGGGCCGTGGTGATGGTGGCGACGTACCGCGCCGCCGCCAAGTTCATCCAGAAGATCCGCGCGGTGCCCTCGCTCTCGAACACGTTGTTCTTCAACGTGTCGTTCGTCGGCAGCGAGTCGCTCGCCGATGAGCTGGCGAGCATGAGCCCGTCCCTGTGTAGCAACGTGTACGTCACGCAGGTCGTGCCCCTGTACGACTCCGGCGCGACGGGCGTGCGCCGCTATCGCGAGGCGCTCGCCAAGTACCAGCCCCAGGCAACGCCCGGCTTCGTTTCGCTGGAAGGCTTCATCGTCGGTTCGATCTTCGTGGAAGGCCTGAAGCGCGTCGGGCCGCAGCTCACGACGGAGCGGCTGGTGGACACGCTGGAGCAGATCGACGGCCTCGACCTCGGCTTCGGCAGCAAGATCAGCTACTCGCTGTCCGAGCACCAGGGCTCGCACAAGGTCTGGGGCACGCAGCTGGATCAGAACTGCAAGTACAAGGTCGTCGACCTGGAATAGGCTTTGACGCCAGTGGGCACATTCTGGCGTCGCCGGGTGCCGCGCGGCGGCGAGCCTCACTGATCGCGGGCGAGCGTGCGCTCCAGCCAGCGCGCGGTGCGCAGCAGGGGCCCGTCTGCGCGGCGCGCGGCCACCAGTTGCACGCCGAGCGGCAGCTTCTCCGGCGTCGCCAGCAGCGGCAGGCTGAGCGCCGGCATGCCGCACAAGGTCCAGGGGGTGCAAAAGGCGGGGTCGCCCGTGGACTCGAGTCCGCGCGGCGCTGCACCCAGCGTGGCCGGCGTCGCGATGGCGTCGTAATCGCGCTCGAGCAGCCTGGCGAACCAGCTGTACAGAGGCTTCATGCGCGCCAGCGCGGATTGGTAGTCGAAGGCGCTGACCTGGCGCCCGCGCTCGAGCTGCTGGCGCAGGGCGGTCGTCATCTGGGCCGCGCCGGTGCGCCACTCGCGATCGAGCTGGAACGCCATCTCGGCTTCCATGATGGTCTGATGGCAGCGCCAGGCGTCCAGCGCGCTCGACGGTAGCTCGACTTCGACCAGCTGCACGCCGAGCCGCTCGCGCAGGGCCGCCCAGGCGGAGTGCGTGGCGCTGTCGGCGCGGGGCCAGTGCGGCGTCGCGATGAAGGCGAAGCGCGGCGGCCGCGGAGGTTCGCTGGCCGCGATTTCGCACAATGGGGGGCGCGCGCCCGACCAGCTGCCGGCGTCGCGCTCGTCGAAGCCGCCCAGGAGCTCGCCGAGCAGCGCGAGATCCTCGACGCTGCGCGCGAAGATCCCGACATGATCGAGCGTGGGCGAGAGCCGGAGCATGCCGGCGCGCGAGATCATGCCGCGGGTGGGCTTGTAGCCGAGTACGCCGCAGAACGCGGCGGGGCGGATCGTCGAGCCGTTGGTCTGGCTGCCGATGGCCAGCGGCAACATGTGCGCGGCGACGGCCGCTGCGGAGCCGCTCGAGGAGCCGCCAGGAGTACGGCGCGGATCGCGCGGATTGCGGGTCTTGCCGGGGCCGAGGAAGGCAAACTCGGTGGTGACCGTCTTGCCCGCGATGATGGCGCCCGCGGCGCGCAAGCGCGCGACCACGCTCGCGTCGGCGCCGGGGACGCGCCCGGCGTACAGGGGCGAGCCGTGCTCGGTGGGCATGCCCGCGGTGTCGAAGATGTCCTTGATGCCGATGGGGATGCCGTGCAGGGGCCCTACGGGGTTGCCGGCGCGGCGCTCCGCGTCGGCGGCACGGGCGGCCGCCAGCACGGACTCGGGCTCGAAGAAGCTGAAGGCACCGATCTCCGGCTCCAGCTCGCGGATGCGCCGCAGGCACGCCGAGACGAGCTCTTCCGAGCTGAGAGACCCCGCTCGCAATCGGAACGCGGCTTCGGTCGCGGAGAGTTGGTGCAGTCCCGGTGGCGTCATCTCGCGGAAGAAGCACTTGTAGCGGATGCGCTCCCGCGAAGACAACGCTGGCCGCCCGGCGATCGATCGGATCCGGTCCGCCGCGGCAGCGAAGTGCGATCAGAGCGCGATGCGTAAACGCTTCCAGTGCGATCCGCTGGAGTACCAAGGGGCAGGGCCACCTACTCCACCATCTCGAGGACGCGCGAGCACACACGCTGTTGCTTCCTGCAGCTGTCGGATGGTGCTAACGCGACGCGACCGCGGGCTTCGCTCATGCATGAGGAGCGAGCAAGTGTCGCTGCGCGCTCGAGGGGAGGTGTGTGCGCGCCGAAGCAGTGGAAGCGCGCGGTGTCACGAAATGTTGCACCGATGCAATGGAACACGGGCGCGTGTTCGCGCCGGCTTCCAGTGTCGCGCGATCGCGCAATCAGTGCGCGAAAAACTGACGCGCGCTTCCGGCGTGGCTGGGTTTTTCGTGTTAACATGGTTAGCCGGCTAGGGGTGTTTGCACTTGCCGGTGCTCCGAGAGGAGAGCCTGAAAAGGCTGCTCGGGAAGCCATAAATTTTTTCTTTTTCGGGACAGGTGTGCCGTGAGGCGTAAGTTCAACTGGGCTTTGTCTGCGTGTGTAACCCTGGGGTTGGTTGCTTGCGGCGGTGGGAACACACCGCAGCAAAACGTCGTGACGACAGCTGGCGCGGGCGGTGGCGGCGCCGGGGATAACAGCGGCGGCGCCGCTGGAGATGAGGAACCGGGCGGCATCGCGGGCACGCAGGGCCTCATCCCGGATGAAGGCGGCTCCGGCGGCTTTTGCAGTGATTCTTCCTGCGGCGGTAGCAGCGGCGACACGGGCGGCAGCGGCGGCGGTGGAACTCTGTGCGGAAATGGTCAGCTCGACCCGGGCGAGCAGTGCGATGACGGCAACGCCTCGCCGGGCGACGGCTGTACGGGCGCCTGCAACCTGGAGCCGAACTACGCCTGCAACACCGTGGGGCAAGCTTGCACTTCGACCATCGCCTGCGGCGACGGCACGGTCGCCGGCACCGAGGCCTGCGATGACGGCAACCACGACGACAATGACGGCTGCGCTGCCGACTGCACGGTGGAGGACAACTTCGGCTGCACCACGGATGCGGACGGTTCGAGCTCGTGTATTCCGATCCAGAACGGGGCCTGTGGTGACTCCACGGTCAACTCGGGCGAGCAGTGCGACGACGGCAACAGCGACCCCAATGACGGCTGTTCGGATACCTGCAAGGTAGAGGCCGGCTACGTGTGCAGCACGGTGGGCCAGCCCTGCGATCACGTCGAGTACTGCGGTGACGGCTTCCTGAAGGGCGACGGCAGCGAGCAGTGCGATGACGGCAACCGCTCGCCGGTCGACGGCTGCGACGGCTCCTGTGTCATCCTGCCGAACTTCGTCTGCCCGGATCCGGGGCAGCCCTGTCAGTCGACGATCGTGTGTGGCGACGGCCAGATCACGGGTAACGAGAAGTGCGACGACGGCGACACCGACAGCGGCGACGGCTGCTCCAGCTCCTGCAATGCCGAGCCTGGCTATACCTGCACCGGCGGCGGCAACACGCCCGTGGCGGGTCCCTGCCAGCCGGTAGCGGTCGAGCGCTGCGGCGACAACGCGCTCGCGGCCACCGAGTTCTGCGACGACGGCGCCAACGCGGACGGCGACGGCTGCTCGGCGACCTGCACCATCGAGCCCGGCTGGGACTGCCCCGGCGGTAAGAACTGCGTGCGCGTCGGCAGCTGCGGCGACGGGCTGGTGAACGTGGTCGGTGAGGAGTGCGACGACGGCGTCGACGGCGTCACGCACCAGCCCAAGAGCGGTGACGGCTGCACTGCGACCTGCAAGCGCGAGGCGCTCTTCAGCTGTCCTCCGGCGGGCGGCGCGTGCACCAGCACGGTCGTGTGCGGCGACGGCGTGGTCAACGGCGCCGAGACCTGCGACGACGGCAACACCCTCGGCGGCGACGGCTGCAATGCCAGCTGCAAGATCGAGTCCGGCTGGGTCTGCCCCGTGGGCGGCGTGTGCCGCACGGTGTGCGGTGACGGCATCCGCATCGGCGAGGACGCGGACGGCATCGTCCACGAGCAGTGCGACGACAAGAACCTGACCGCGGGCGACGGCTGCGGCGCCGATTGCCGGCTGGAGGACGGCTTCAAGTGTGACGATCCGGTGAGCCCGGCGAACGCCAAGGACGTGTGCACACACACGGTGTGCGGCGACGGCGCCCCGGAAGGCACCGAGCAGTGCGATGACGGCAACCTGGCGCCGTACGACGGCTGCGACCGTTTCTGCCACAAGGAGCCCAAGTGCAGTGGCTCGCCGTACGAATGCGGCGCCGTGTGCGGCGACGGCATGAAGTTCCCCGAGGAGGAGTGCGATGACGGCAACACCTCCGATGGCGATGGCTGCTCGTTCGACTGCAAGCTGGAGGATGGGTTCGACTGCACCAACGACGCGGCGGATCTGGGTAGCTCGATCCAGCTACCGATCATTTTTCGCGATTTCAACAGCAGCCACCCTCAGTTCGAGGTCAATCCCGGCAGCGGTGGCGTGACTTCTGGCATGGTGCTGGTCAACCTCGGATCGAACGGCAAGCCCCAATACAACGTGAACTTCAGTGCCAACAGTCGCGCTGACTTCTCGATGGACGGAGCCAAGCCGAACGCGACGGGCACGCGCACGCTGTCGGATGCGGAAATCACGACCAACTTCAACCAGTGGTACGTGACTGACGGCACCAACAACAAGCAGGTGCTCAGCACATTGACTCTGACCGAGAGCCCCGCTGGCAGCGGCAGCTACCAGTTCGCGGCCAGCCTATCTAGCACGCCTCCGGCGCAGTTCTTTCCGCTCGACGGCAAAGGCTTCAATGAACAGACGAGCACGGCGAGCAATGGTACGCACAACTTCCACTTCACGAGCGAAGCGCGCCAGTGGTTTCTGTACCAATCGAGCGCGACGCACCCGTTGCTCACCTTCAGCGGTGATGACGACGTGTGGGTGTTCGTCAACGGCACGCTGGCCGTCGACCTCGGAGGCATCCACGGAGAAAAGACAGGCAGCATCGAGCTGATCGGTACGACGGGGCAGTCTTCCTGCACGCGCATTCCTGCCGTCACCGGAACCTGCTCCAACCCCGGCATCATCCTGGATCCGAACGGTGTGAACGAGATCGCCGTGTTCCAGGCCGAGCGCCACGTGACGCAGTCGAACTACACGCTGACGATGAAAGGCTTTAACGCCCCCATCACCAGCTGCAACAGCAACTGCGGCGACGGCGTCATCACCGCGGACGAAGCCTGCGACATCAAGAACGGCAACACCGGCGCCTACGGCACCTGCAATGCCGACTGCACCTTGCCGGCACGCTGCGGCGACGGCATCACCAACGGCCCCGAGCAGTGCGACAACGGCATCAACACCTCCACTCGCGAGGTCGTGGCGCCGACCAACGGCTCCGTGGGCAACCCCGGGACCGGCGACTGCGCTCCGGGCTGCGTGCGCGCGCCGCGCTGCGGTGACGGCCAGCTCCAGGGTCAATTCGAGCAGTGCGACCTGGGCAGCGCCAGCAACACCGGCGCCTACAACACCTGCAACAGCAACTGCACCCTGCCGGCGCGCTGCGGCGACGGCGTGAAGAACGGCCCCGAGCAGTGCGACACCGGCGCCAACAACGGCAGCGGCGGCAGCCCCTGCCTCGCCAACTGCACCCTGCGCTGCGGCAACGGTCAGATCGATCAGGGCGAGCAGTGCGACGACGGCCTGGCCAACAACACCGGCGGCTACGGCAAGTGCGAGGCCAACTGCACGCTCGGTCCGCGCTGCGGCGACGCCGTGCCCGATTCCGGCGAGGCCTGCGATGACGGCCTGAACGACGGCAGCTACGGCCACTGCGGCGTGGGCTGCCAGCCCGGTCCGTTCTGCGGTGACGGCACGCTCCAATCGCAGTTCGGCGAGACCTGCGACAACGGCGGCGCCAACGTCGCGAGCGGCTACGGCTCGGGCCTGTGCACGACGCAGTGCAAGCCGGCGCCGTTCTGCGGCAACCACGCGGTCGACGTCACGGCTGGTGAGGTGTGCGACGACGGCGTGAACGACGGCCAGCCCGGCTCGTGCGCGCCGGACTGCAAGAGCGCCATCCCGCTCACCTCGTGCGGCAACGGCCAGGTCCAGGCCGGCGAGCAGTGCGACAACGGCAACAACAACGGCAAACCCGGCAACGCCTGCGACGTGCGCTGCGAACTGGCCTGTGGCAACGGCTACGTCGATGCCACCGAGCAGTGCGATGACGGCGTGAACAACGGCTCGTACGGCACCTGCAACAGCAACTGCACCTTCGCGGCCTTCTGCGGCGACGGTATCAAGCAGGGTCCGGAAGACTGCGACGACGGCCCCGGCAACGTCGCGCCCGCCAACGCCTACGGCTCGGGCGTCTGCACCACCTCGTGCACGCGCGCGCCGTTCTGCGGCGACCACCGCGTCGACAACGCCTTCGGCGAGATGTGCGACGGCGGCGCGGCCTGCACCTCGGCGTGCAGCATCCTGCGCTGAGACACGCGCTGCGCTGAAACAAGGCGCTGGCGCTGATCAGCCACGAGACGGGTCGGGCAATGAGCCCGACCCGTCGCCGTTTCAGGGTCCGGAGGTGTGAGCGCGCAGGTCAGGGGTGGCTTCAGCCTGTCGGCCGGTGTGCGCCGGCCCGCCTTCGGCAGTAGGCACTTTCAGTTCCGGGCAAAACGTCGTAACTGCGGGGCCCCACCGCCGAGCCGCGGTGTGAGCGCCGGAGAAATCGCATGAGCAAGCCTCGACGCCCCCTGATCGCGGGCAACTGGAAGATGAACAATGGCGGCCAGGATGGCCTCGAGCTGGCGAAGGGGATCGCCGCCGAGTGCAAGGCGGAGAGCGCCGTTGACGTGGTGGTCGCGCCACCCGCCAGCTTGTTGCATCGCGTCGCGGAGCTGATCGCCAAGGCGGCCCCGGGCAAGGTCGGTACCAGCGCTCAGAACGTGCACTCCGAGCCCAACGGCGCGTTCACGGGTGAGCTCAGCACCAGCATGCTGCTCGACGCCGGCTGCCAGTGGGTGATCATCGGCCACAGCGAGCGCCGCCAGTTCTTCGCCGAGACGGACGAGTCCGTGCGCGCCAAGACGGCGGCCGCCCTGAAGGCGGGCCTGCTGCCGATCGTGTGCATCGGTGAGACGCTGGCCGAGCGTGAGGCGGGCCGTACGCTCGAGGTCGTGAACCGTCAGCTCGACGCCTTCCTCGGCGTGATCAAGGAGCAGCCCGGCAAGGCGGCGATCGCCTACGAGCCGGTCTGGGCCATTGGCACCGGCAAGGTCGCCACGAACGAGCAGGCGCAGGAAGTGCACGCCGCCATCCGCAAGCGCCTGGAGGGTGCAAGTCCCGAACTTTCCCGGGTCACCCGCGTGCTCTACGGTGGCAGCGTCAAGGCCGACAACGCCCTCGGCCTGCTCAACCAAACAGATATCGATGGCGCCCTCGTGGGCGGAGCCTCCTTGAAGCTCGACAGTTTCATGGGCATCGTCAAAGCTGCACGCCAGGTCGCCTGAGAAGGGTCGTCATGCTCGAGCTCTTTCATACCCCGCTCACCGTTCTCCACGTCATCGTGTGCCTGGTGGTGATGCTGGTGGTGCTGATCCAGCCCGGCAAGAGCGGTGGCCTCGGCGCGGCCCTCGGCGGCGCCGGCGCCCAGCAGATCTTCGGCGGCCGCGGCGCGGGTAACTTCCTGTCCCGCACCACCTGGATCGCGGCCAGCGTGTTCTTCGTGACCAGCATCACGCTGGCCTACATCTCCACGTCCACGGGCGACTCGCTGCAAGACATCGCCAAGGCGCGCTCCGCCCGCAGGACGGAGAACAGCGGCATCCCCCCGGTCGACGCCAAGACCGAAGAGCCCGCTGCCCCGGCTGCGCCGGCCACCACGCCGCTGCCGGTGAACCCCGTGCCGGGCAACGACGCCCCCGCGGCGCCCCCGACGCCCGCCGCCCCGGCTCCGGCCGACTCCAAGCCAGCGACTCCCTGACGGTTTTGGTTGGGCTCGGCACCTGGCCGAGCCCCAGCCCGCCAGGAGTGCCCACTCTCCGGCTAGGTCGCCGGCTGCGTCGCCGGGCGTCTCGCCCGACTCCTTGCCCGTTCCCGGAGCCGGTGCGTACACTTCCCGACGCATGGTCAAGCGCGTGTTCCAGATGGTGGTGCTGTTCTTCGCCATCTACGCTTTCGTCTTCGTGCCCCTCGGGCGCAAGACGGCGCTGGAGCACCTGCGCGCGATCGCCGGCACCTCGGCGGCCAAGGAGGCCGCGTCCGAGCTCAAGGGTGGGGTGACGCGGCTCGCGCACGAGCTGCGCGAGCAGGCGCAGCGCTCCACCGAAGCCACCGACGAGCAGATCGCCGGCACGGACGCTCCGGTGCCAACGGAGGAGCCCCAGCGCGCCAAGGCGACGGGCCCCGCCAAGGCGAAGCTCCTCGAGAGCGCGAACGGCAGCAAGCGGCACGAAGCCACGCGCTCGCCGCTGCGCGGCCCGCAGCGCATCCCGTCGCGCGAGCCCGCCGCTGCCTCCACCACGCTCGACCCGGCGCGGCTCGACCTGTCGGGGCTGGAGCAGCCCCCGGATTTGAAAGAGCTGCGCTCGCTGGGCTCGGGCCGCTGAGCCCAGCGCCGTTCTCGAGCTCAGGCGGCGCGCTCGGCGAGGCGAGGCGCTCGCTCGGCGGGCATGTGGGCAGGCGCGTCGGTCGCGGCGAGTCGTTTCGCGAAGTCCGCGATGGTGCGCCTCAGCCCTTCGCGCAGCTGCACGCGAGGCTCGAAGTCGATCAGCTGCCGGGCGTGGCCAATGTCGGGTCGCCTCTGCCGTGGGTCGTCGGTCGGCAAGGGCGTGAAGCGAATTTCTGTCCGAGAACCCGTGAGCTCCATCACCTGTTCCGCCAGCTCCAGCATGGTGAACTCGGCGGGGTTACCCAGGTTCAGGGGGCCGTCGAGCTCCGGTAACCGAGCCACCCTGACGAACCCCTCGATCAGATCGTCGACGTAGCAGAACGATCGAGACTGCTGGCCGTCGCCGCAGACGCTGAGCGCTTCTCCGCGTAGCGCCTGCACGATGAAGTTCGAGACGACGCGGCCATCGTCGATCGCCATTCTCGGCCCGTAGGTGTTGAAGATGCGAATGATGCGCGTGTCGAGCCCCCAGCAGCGCCGCGCGTCGCTGAGCAGCGTCTCGGCTCCGCGCTTGCCCTCGTCGTAACACGCTCGGGGACCGATGGGATTGACGTTGCCCCAGTAGCTCTCCGGCTGCGGATGCACGGCGGGGTCGCCATAGATTTCTGACGTCGACGCCTGGATGAGCGTGCAGCGGCGCCGGCGCGCCAGATCGAGCAGGCGCATGGCTCCGACCACGCTGGTGGTAAACGTCGCGTAGGGATCCCGCTGGTAGTGCACGGGGGAAGCAGGGCAGGCCAGGTTGAAGATGCGCACGAGATCCACGCCCAGCGCGAGCGCCGCCAGTTGCACATCGTACGCCAGCATGAGCGCGGCCAGGGCGGCGGCGAACAGCAGCTGAAAGACCCCCGACGCCGATTGAGTCAGCAAGTCCGCCAAGCCCGAGTAGCCGCTCACTCGTTGCAGCAGGTCTCCGCGGCCGCGCATCTCGAAATGGGCTGCGAGTCGCGAGCTTCGCCGGGCAGCTCGTGCTCTTCAACGGGCTCGCGCTGCTGGTGCTGAGGCGATGGGCGGACGCAGGCTCGCCGCAGTTGCCTGGAGCTGCGTTGCTGGTGGTCGGCGGCCTGCTGATGGCGTCCCTGCTGGAAGTGTTGCTCGAAGCAGAGCGCCCGGGGCTGGCACCTCTGCCGGGTTCGCCCACGCGGCTGCTGGCGAGCAAGGCCTTGCTGGCGACACTGCTCGGCGCCGCAGGCGCGCTCCCGAGCTCGTGGGGTGCGGCGCGCTCTCTCGCGAGCCCGAGCTCCGCTCTCCTCCCACTGGCCTACGGAGCAGCGTGCATCTGTCTGCTCGCATTCTTCCAGGTTGCGTTCTGGGTGCGCAAGGTCAGTCCCAGCCAGGCGGCGAGCTGGGGCCAGCGGCTCTTGCGGCTGGTACAGCTGGCGCTCATTGGCGCCATCCTGAAGGCGGGCTTTGTTTCACTTTCCGAGCCCATATCCCTGGCGATGTACGGCGTGCTGGCAGTGGCGTTTGCGTGCGCATTCTGGCTGCCGCTGCCCGAGCTCGTGGCCTCTCTGTCGTCTCCCGATGCCACCCGGGCGCGCGCGCCGACGGCGGTCTACGCGCTCTCCACGCTGCTGGTGCTCGCGTTCGTGCGGGCGTTTGTGGTGTCTGTGTGCCTGCATGCAGGTGCATCGCCCGCCCACGCGACTGCGCTCGGTTTCATCCTCGGCGGAGGCACGGTGATGGCAGTCAGTCTGCTCGTGCTCTGGATGCGAGATCTGCCGGCGCTGGCCCAGCAGCTCGGATTCGGGCCGGGCAAGGGGTTGCGTGTGATCCTGCGCGAGGCAGTGCTCTGGAGCGTGCCTGCCGTGCTCTTCAACCAGGCATACTGGGCGATCATCGGCCAGCGTGTCGCCGGGGCGGTCCAGTCAGCCTCTCAGGCACCCGCGACCATGACGGTGTTGCAAGGCTCGTCGCTCGCGCTGGTGAGCGTGGGCGTCATCGCCGCGCCCGTGCTCGAGGAGTTGCTGTTCCGCGGCATGCTCCACCGAGCGTTCCGCACGCGCTGGTCCCTGGTTCCCAGCTTACTGCTGGGCAGCCTGGTGTTCTTGACGGATCACGCGGCCGCAGGGGCCATCCCGGTGTTCGTGGGCAGCGTCTGCATGACGCTCGCGTTCGAGCGCTCTCGCTCAATCTACAGCGCAATGCTCACACACGCGCTCTGCAACGGCGTCCTGGTGGTGCAGATGATGCTCGCTCGCTAGGCTTTCTTGCGTGCGGCCTGGAGCACGAAACCCAGCAGCGCACCGATCGCCAGACAGACGACGAAACCGCCGAGCAGCACCCCGACCTCGACACCTCTGGTCAGCAGGCGCCAGCACACAAAGACTCCGTAAACGAGGAGCAGTGCACCCGTGATCAGTGGTCGAAGAGAGCGCTGGTTAGGTTCAATCGCCTGCATTTCAAAATTCTCCAGAAGTGAACCCGTGGTGTGCGGAATCCGGCGCGCAAGGCGCTTCGCTCACCGCCTACCATGCAACAGGACGCCGCCCGCTGGCAAGCGCCCCCCTGCGCTTGCCGGCCCAGCGTCGCCGTTTAGTTCAGCGTGTCGCGCGCCACCTTTTCCAGCAGGTCCGCCGCGCGCTCGACGGCCCTCGAGCCCTGGAGCGCGGTGCGGTAGCGGGACAGCTTTTGCGCTTGCTCCGGCTCCGCCAGTTGCTCGCGCAAGGCCGCGGCAAAGCTGGCCCCGCTCATGCGGTCGCGCGGGACGACGCGGCCTGCGCCCAGCAGCTCCACGCGGTGCCCGTTGTCGGGTTGATCGAAGCCGATGGGGCTGATCACCTGCGGGATGCCTGCCTGCAGCGCGCGCGCCGTCGTGCCGAGGCCGCCGTGATGCACGATGGCCGCGGCGTGCGGGAGCAGCTGCTCCAGCTCCACGTGATCGAAGCACGCGATGCGCTCACCCCGCTGGCGCTGCTCGGCGGACAAGAACGGGCTCAGGAAGATGCCCGGCGCGTCGAGCTCCGCGCAGCAAGCAGCGGCCGCGTCGAAGAAGACTGCGGGGCTACCGAAGCCCGTGCCCGTGGTGAACACGAGCGGGCGCGGACAGCGCTGCAAGAACTCCTGCACCGGCTCCGGCAGTGGCTTCCCGGAGGCAGGCAAGGGAAAGCCCAGGCACTCGAGCGCGGGCCAGTCCGCAGCCGGCATGCCGTACCAGTCGGGGAACATCGCCGCCTGCGCCACGACGTGCGGGCGCGGGTAGCGAGCGTTATCCACGGAGGGCAAGCCCAGCGCAGCACGGACCGAGTTGATCTTGGCCAGCACCGTCGGATGGCGATCGGCCGCGCGATACATCGCGGGCAGCGTCACCTGCAGGAACTGCTCGCGATCGGGCCCGCAAGCGCGTGCACCGATCGGCCAGGCTGGCGAGATCGTCGAGCGGATCCGGAACGGAAACAGAATCAGCTCGACGGTGCGCATGCGATGCGCCTCCGCGACGGGCTCGGAGCCTCCGAACGCGTTGGTGTGCACCATCACCGTCCGCGCGTCGAAGGCGCCGGGCCGCTGGAGGTACTCGTGAATGCGATCCGCCCTGCGGTAGAAGTACGCCACCGTGCTGCCCAGCGGCTCGCCGTGCGTGCGATCGGGAGTATGGGCGAAGAAGCCGATACCCCGGGCCATGGCCTCTCCGCGGAAGTGCTCATTGGCCAGCAGCTGGCAGCGGTAGCCCCGCTGCACCAGCTCCGCCGCAATGCCCATCAACGGCATGACATCGCCGTGCGAGCCCACATTTTCGAACAAGAAATCCGGCGCCTGCCGCTGCTCCATCGATTCCACCTTTCTCGCCTTTCCTGATCAGGTCGGCGGCGGGGTAGAGCCAGTTGCCTGAGAAATGTCGCAACTGGCACAGCCAGGGGCCGACCTGAAGTCCATGACTGACGTCAGCGTGGTAATCCCTACTTTCAACCGTGCCTCGATCCTGCGCGAGACGCTGGAGGCCATGTGTCGCGTGCGCAGGGGCAACCTGTCGGTGAGCTTCGTGATCGTAGACAACGCGAGCACCGACGACACACCGGCGGTCCTGGCCGAGTTTGCACAGCGCCTACCCCTCACGGTGCTCCGTGAGCCCAACCCGGGCAAGTGCAACGCCCTCAACCGCGCCCTGCGCGACGCCACACTCGGAGAAATTGTGGTCTTCACCGACGATGATGGCACCGCCGACGAGTCCTGGTTCGAGGCCATCGTCGCCGCCTGCCGCCGCTGGCCCTCGCATGCCGTCTTCGGAGGGCGCGTCGATCCTGCCTGGCCGGAGTCGGTGCCGAAGCCGTTTTGGGCTGCCGACAAACGCATTCAGGCCATTACTTTCACGGCCCATCACATCAGCGACAGCGAAGTGCCATACCCCGCGTATCGCGAGCCCTTCGGGCCCAACTTCTGGGTCCGCCGAAGCGCGCTGGCCGGTTTCGAGTTCCGCAGCGATCTGGGTCCACACCCCACGCGGCGCACGCTGTGTGACGAGAGCGAGTTCTTGCGCCGGATGCGCCGCCACGGGCACGCGCCGATCTACGTGCCGAGCGCGCGCATGGTGCACCGCGTCCAGACGGATCGCGTGACGGAGCTGGCGCTCTATCGCCGGGCCTACCAGTACGGCCGCGGTGAGGTGCACGTCACCGACATGCCGGAAGCCAGCCTGCTCCGGAAATCGCGCGCCGGATGGCAGCTGCGCATCGTCAGCAACGTCGCCGTCAGCGCCTGGCAAATGCTCGGGGCGGCGCTGGAGCCGGAAGAAAATGTGCGCGTCACCCGGCTCTTTGCCAAGGCTCTGACGCTGGGCAAGAACGTCGAGGCGCTCTGCTGGTCGGCCAAGGTGGCGCTGGGACGGGGCGCCGGCGCGGATTCGCCTCTGCAGCTCGATGCTGCCCTGAAAGCCTGACCGGCGACGATTTCGCGCAACCCTCCGCGGGGCCGCTGCGATGAGCAGCGTCGCATTCCGTCCGGAGGGTTCCATCATGTTCTCGCGCTGCTCAGGTTTCAGCAGGCAGGTTCCGGGGCGTACGACCCGGCTCGTACTGGCGCTCTTGGCGCTGCTCGCGCCGGTGTTCGGGTGTGGCTCCGGAGGAGCCTCCGGGGGGGAGAAACCGGAAGCGGAGGTCTCCTCAGCGCAGCCGGCGCCGGGTGAGCCCTTCGTGCGCTTCACCTCTCCGGAGCCGGGCGCGACCCTGAGCGGAGCGGCGGAGCTTCGCTACGAGCTCAGCGCGCCGGGCGAGCCGGACCAGCTGCGCTTCGGTGTCGGCGAGCGAGCGCTGCACGCGCTGCAGGTGAACGGCGGCAGCATCGTGGTCAATACCACTGCCTTCGAGAACGGCGAGCAAGAGCTGCACCTGGAGCTGGTCGATACGGCGGGGCAGGTGTGGAGCGATACGCTCGCGGTGCGTTTCGACAATCCGAGCCAGCGCCTGCTGGTTGCCGCGCCGCGCCAGGCGCGGTACCGTAACGGCGAGGAGCTCGCCGTCGATCTCGAGTACAACCAGCCGGGTCTGCGCTTGCGCGCCGATCTGAGCGCGCTCGACAGCCGCTTCGCCGAAGGCAGCGTGAGCATCGAAGAGCAGGGGGCGGGCAAGTACCTGCTGCGCTATCCGCTCTCGCGCGACAATCAACGCGCCGATGGCGAGTACGAGCTCGCGATCACGTCGGAGGCGGCGGCGCCTGCCGCGGGCGGAAGCAATCGCAGCCTGGTGAGCCGCGTCTCGGTGGCGCTGGAGAACACGCCGCGCTTGCCCATCGAGGTCGAGGGTGCTGCGCTCGTGCAGCGCGCGGACCCGGGCTACCTGGTCGGGCAGCAAGGGGCCCCGCGCGTGACCAGCGTGACGGGCCGCGGCGATCTGTTGAGCGGCGGCGTGACGGAGCTGCAGGTGACCTGGGAAGACACGCCCGAGCGGCCCGCGGATAAGCTCGTGGTGCGCGCTCCGGGCTACTCGGGTTACTACGTGTTCTCCGCGCCGGCGGACACGCATACGGCGACGCTCCGCATCCATCTACCGCCGGTGCCCGAAGCCTGCCCAGGCGGTGTCTGCCCGAAGCAAAAGGCGCCCGCCATGAGCCTGGCGGATGGCTTGCTCGATCTGGAGGTGGCGGCGCTGGACGAGGCGCGCAAGGCCTTCGAGACGCAGGGCTTCGGCCTGTATCTGATCCTGGTCGGCACCGGCGGCGTCCAGGCCAGCTTGACCTGGGACAGCCCGGTCGATCTCGATCTGAGCGTCATCGATCCCAACCAAGCGCTGATCGACTTCGAGACGCCGGTGGTGGGCGCAGGCAAGCTCGACCTGGACACCAACGCGCTGTGCATGATCGGCCCCAACTTCGCCGAGAACATCTTCTGGTCGGAAGAGACGCATCCCTTCGGCGAGTACGTGGTGCGCGCGAACCTGTTCGACGCCTGCGGGCAGGCGTCGGTCAATTACCGGGTGGTGGTGATCGCCTGCGGCAGCTCGCAGGAGTTCAAAGGCACGTTCAACGCGGCGGACGTGGACCAGACCGGAACGGGCAGGGAAGTGGCACGGATCACCGTCGACTGCCGGCGCCGCGTCACCGGACGCATCACCTTCCACACCGAGCCCGCGGGCGAGGCGCTGAGCGGCCCCCTGCCGGCGGCGGACTTCCCGGTGCGCGTGGTGCCGATCGGCTCCACCACGCCGCTGAAGGTCGGCA
>JAICTU010000223.1 GCA_025936205.1 Polyangiaceae bacterium
CAGCTCAAGAACCAGGATCCGCTGAACCCTCAGCAGAACTACGAGTTCGTGGCTCAGCTGGCGCAGTTCTCGTCGCTCGAGCAGTCTGTCGGCATCAACGATCGGTTGGATCAGCTGGCCCAGCAAAATCAGGGTCTGCAGAACAGCCAGGTGGTGCAAATGGTGGGCAAGACGGCCACCGTCAAGGGCAGCATCGTGACACTCAAGGGCCAGGGACAGACCGTGCCCATCTCCTTCAAGACCGATGGCGCCACGAAGGAGTCGACCATCGTGATCAAGGACCAAGCCGGCAGCACCATCCGCACCATGAAGGTGGGTCCAAAGGCAGCCGGCGTCGTGACCGTGGGCTGGAACGGCCAAAGTGATTCAGGGCTGGCGCAGCCGGCGGCGCCCTACCAGGTGACGGTGACAGCCAAGGCAGACAACGACGCTCCCGTCACGCTGAGTCAGCAGACCAGCGGCGTCATCAAGTCGGTCTCCTTCGATCAAGGCTTCCCAGTGTTGCAACTGGACAGCGGTGTCACAGCTCCCGTTGGCGATCTGGTTTCCGTGTCGCCGTCTTCAACCAACCCATAAGGCAAGCGAGTCAGGAGGGCTCAATCAAATGGTTCTAAGCGCAATGTTCTCAGGTGTTAGCGGTCTCCGAGCGGAGGGTGAAGCTCTGGGGGTCGTCGGCGACAATATCGCGAACGGGAATACCGTCGGTTTCAAGGCTCAGCGGGCTGTCTTCCAGGACGTGCTCGGCCACTCGATCCTGGCTGGTACCTCCTCCGCCCTACCGGGCTCCGGCGTGCGCATGGGCGATGTGCAGCAGCTCTTCACCCAGGGCTCGATCACCAATACCGGCGTCTCGACGGACGTCGCGTTGAATGGTGACGGCTTCCTGGTCGTGGGCGGCACGGTCGACGGCATCACCGGCAACTTCTACACCCGCGCCGGTCAGCTCACGCTGGACAAGGACGGCTTCATCGTCAACCAGCAGGGTCTGAACGTGCAGGGCTACCTCGCCAACGCCGACGGCACGCTCCAGGCCTCCGTCAACGCCCTGCAGGTGCCGACCGCCTCGCTGCAGCCGTTCGCCACCACCGGCATCCAGATCACCGCGAACCTCGACTCCCGCGCTCCAGTGCTGACCTTCGACGTCACACAGCCCGCCAAGACGAGCAACGCCACGACCTCCATCAGCGTCTTCGACTCGCTCGGCACGGCGCGCACCCTCGACGTCTACTTCAACAGCGCTGGTGGCAATCTGTACAACTACACCGTCGTCGCGCACGGTGAGGATCTCGCCGGCGGTACCCCGGGTGTCGACCAGATCGTCGGCAACGGCACGCTGCAGTTCAACTCCAACGGCGCGCTCGACACGGCCACCACTCCGGCCTTGAGCCTCAGCTTCGCGGGCGGAGCCACTGCCAACCAGGCGATCGACATCGACTTCGGTCCCGACATCGCCAACGACGGCTCGACCGGGCTGCTGGGCACGACCCAGTTTGCCTCCGACACGGCGGTGTCCAGCCAGTCTCAAGACGGCTACACCTCCGGTGAGTTCTCTGGCCTCGCGATCGACGGTACCGGTCTAGTGAAAGGCCTGTACACCAACGGTCAGAAGCTGACCATCGGCCAGCTCGCGGTCGCGAAGTTCCGCTCCAACGACGGCCTGGGCCGCGCCGGGCAGAACCTCTGGATCGAGACGCGCGAGAGCGGCACGGCAGCGCTCGGCGGCGCCAGCACCGGCGGCCGTGCCTCGGTCTCGGCCGGCGCGCTCGAGTCGTCGAACGTGGACCTGGCCGAGGAGTTCGTGGGCCTGATCCAGCATCAGCGCTCCTTCTCCGCGAACTCCAAGACGATCACCACCGCGGATGAGATGCTCCAAGAGTTGATCAACATCAAGCGCTAATAGACCTGCGGGTATCCCGCAGTCCTTCCAGTAGTCCTTTCCCGATAGCGCCTCCGATCAATATCTAGACTCGAGCCATGTCCGAAGAAACTCCTGCCGTAGCTGCGCCGGTTGCCAAGAAATCAAAGACGGGTCTGATCATCGGCATCGTCATTGCCATGGTCACTCTCGTCGGCGGTTCGGTCGCCGGCGCGGTACTCGGTCCCAAGCTCCTCGGCTCGCCCGACGATGCGGCGGACGAGGGCGAGAGCGCCGCTGCCCATGAGGGCAAGAGCGAGGATGAAGGCAAGAGCAGCCACGGCGGCAAGGGCAAGAAGGGCAAGGAAGGCGAGAAGATCATCTCGGTGGACATCGCCCCGATCGTCGTCGACCTGCGCGATGGCGACGGCCGCCTCCGGCACCTCAAGGTCGGTATGGCGGCGGAGCTCGCCGAGACGGCGAACGCCGAAGAGTTCAAGCTGGTCAGCCCGCGCGGGCGAGAAGCCACCTTGACCTACCTGCGCTCGCTCACCTTCGAGGAGGTTGCGGACCCGGCAAAGTACGCCAGCATCAAGGACGAGATCAGCAAGCGCATGATCGAGGCCCTGGGCGCTGACAAGGTCCACCGCATCCTGCTCGTGGACTTCGTACTGCAATAATTACGCGCGGCGGCCACTCCTGGCGCCGCAAACCGGGCTCAATGGACGAGCCCTCTCTCATACCCACGGCGAAGCAGGACGCTTCTCGACACGTAGGTTCCGGTGCAGAGCGACTCCTCACAACCCGACTTCGTCCCGCTGCAGCTCGGCGCGTCGGATCAGAGTCAGTCGCAAGCCGCGCTCGCGACGCTGACCGCCGTCGCCTCGGTGCTCTCCAGGGAACTGCGGCGCATTTTGCCCTTCCTGGCTCGTCAACGCGCCCGCACGGCCCTCGATACCGCGCGCAGCCTGCGCGACCCCGAGCTCAGCGCGCTCGCGGAGGGGCCGAGCTTCCTGGTCAAGGTGACGTCGCCCGAAGAGGTGTGGGTGGCCCTGCAATTCGACGGCGCGGCGATCCTCGCGCTCGTCGACGGCCTGTTCGGCTCGCCGAAGCCCGACACCGACGACGCCGACGGCGGTGAGCCCGCCGATGACGACGCCGAGAGCCCGGTGCTCGGCGACAGCTTGACCCTCGCACAGCGGGCGCTGCTCAAGCGTCTGGGTGGGGATCTCTGCGCGCTGCTGCGAAAGCCCGTCGAAGAGCAGTGCAAGGTCACGCTGGGAGCGCCGCAATTTACCACGCTCAAGCGCGACGAAGACCCGGAGCTGGGCGACGACGCGCTCGCGATCGATTGCCGGCTCGAAAACCTCCGGCGGCCGTGGTTCATTCGCGTGTGGATGGGCGCGCGCGCCGTCGAGCAGCTCGCCGCGCAGTCCTCCACGAAGAACAGCACGTCACCGACCTTCGAAGACGTGGCGCTGCGCATCCCGGTGAGCGTGGTCGCCGAACTGGGCCGTGTCACACTGAAGCTCAGCCAGGTGTTGGGGCTACGGGTGGGTGACACGCTGCGCCTGCCCTCCCCCGCCAATGACCCGGTGCTCGTGCGGGTCGAGGGCGTACCAAAGTTTGATGCAGTACCGGTGATCTCCCGCGGGCAAGTGGCCGTGAAGATCCACTCGCGCCATCAGGAGTAAAACCAGGAACCCGAATGTCTGACCCAAGCATTCCCCCCGCCGCAGCCGCTCGTGACCATACGATGCACTCCGCCGATCCTGCCGACTCGCCGCTGGGCGCGCTGCGCGGCGCGGACAGCCTGGGCTTCGTGATGGATGTGCCCGTTGAGCTGTGCGTGGAGATCGGCCGCCGCACGATGCGGCTCGGGGAGCTCTTGAAGCTGGGCCCAGGCTCGGTGCTGGAGCTCGACAAGCTGAGCGGCGAGCCTCTCGACATTTACGCCAACAAAAAGCTGGTGGCCCGCGGCGAGGCCGTGGTGATCGGCGAGCGCTACGGGGTACGCCTGAGCGAGGTATTGGTGGTGGACGACCCGCCCTCTTCCAAGCCGAGGCGCTTGTGACGAGGCGAGCGAAGCGCGGACTGATCGCGCTCGCGTGCTTGCTCGCGAGTGGATCCGCGCTCGCGATCGAGCCCGCGGGTGGCCCGCCCGTGCCGCCCGGCATGGACCCACAGGATTTCGTCTCGCTCAGCGACCAGCCCGACGCCTCGGTGGAAGACCGAGGCTGGCTGGCGGAGAGCTCGCCGGAGGAGCCCGCGCGCACCGCTCCCATTGCGAGCAGCCATAACCCCTTGCTCTCCTTGCTCGCGCTGCTGCTCGTGGCGGGCCTCGGTGGCGGCGCCCTGTGGCTGCAGCGGCGCAAAGCCAAGGCGGTGACGCCCGCCGGCGTCGAATCGCGGCTGATGCTGCTCTCCTCCACGCGCATCGGGCCGAAGGCGTTCGCCGTGTCGGCAGAGGTGAACGGCCGCGTGATCCTGCTCGGCGTGACGGACCAGCAGGTGACCAACCTCGGCTGGCTCGATCCGCCGGAGCTGGAGAGCGAACTGCCCGCGGAACAGCCCGAGGGGGCACAGGAGGAAGACGAGCTACCCGACGACTACCCGGGCTCCGCGCTGCGCGAAGCCGCGCGCCAGGCATCGCTCTCGCCCGGCTCGCTCCTGCCCGGCTCGTTGCAGCCACCACCCCCGCAGGCCTCGCCGCTCACCAGCACCCAGAACCTCAAGCGCTTCCAGGAAGTACTGCGCGGCGCCATTCCCGATGCTCCCCAGTCCATGCGCGCGCCGCGCATGACACCGCCCATGACCTCCGCAGAGCTGTTCGGGCGCTCCGTGCCGCCGCCTTCCGATGCCGCGAGCACGCTGGCCGCCATGACCAGCGACGTCGTCGGCTCCGAGCCGCCGCCGCCCGCCGGGAGCCGCTCGGTGGCGCCGGCCTCGCTGCGCCGCAAGCGCCAACGCCGCGCGGAGCTGACCACCAAGCCCCCCAAGGCGAGCGCCAAGGCCCCCGTCTCCGACTCCGTCGCTCCACCCGAAGGCCAGGTAGCAGGGCTCCGGGCGCTCAAGAATGGCTGATCTCCGATGACCCCGGTCAGCGCCGTCGGCGAAAAGCTCTTTGGCCCCGAAGGCCTGAGCACGCCGATCGAGATCATCGCGGTCCTGAGCGCGCTCTCGCTGCTGCCCGCGATCGTGCTCACCGTGACCTCGTTCGTGCGCACGATCGTGGTGCTGTCCTTCATTCGCCAGGGCATCGGCTCCCAGGAGACCCCGCCCAACCAGGTGCTGATCGGACTCGCCATGTTCCTGACGCTCTTCGTCATGACGCCGGTGATGACCGAGATCAAGAGCCAGGCGCTGGACCCGTACGTGGCGGGCCACCTCAGCGACTCGCAAGCGCTGGAAAAAGGCCTGATTCCATTGCGTGCGTTCATGCTCCGCCACACGCGGCAAGCGGACCTGGCCCTGTTCTACAACGCCACCGAAACGCCGCTGCCGGAGACGCCCGATGATGTATCGATGCGCATGGCCATACCGGCGTACATCGTCTCGGAGCTGACGACGGCCTTCCAGATGGGCGTGATCGTGCTGCTGCCCTTCCTGGTCGTTGACCTGGCCGTGGCCTCGGTCTTGATGAGCATGGGTATGATGATGGTGCCCCCTGTCACCATCAGCTTGCCGATCAAGCTGCTCCTGTTCGTGCTGGTGGACGGCTGGAACCTGGTGGCAGGGTCTTTGCTTAAAAGCTACGCGTAAAATGAAAAGGCACCGCTTGACTGGGTGTAAGGCGTGACCATCGATTCCGCGGTCGAGATGGTATTCGGATGCCTGCTCATCTGGTCCAAGACCACGGGACCGGTGCTGCTCGCGCTCCTGGTCGTAGGCCTCGGAATCGGCATTCTCCAGGCCGCAACCCAGATCCAGGAAGCCGCGATCGGCTTCCTCGCCAAAGTCGTCGTGATGGGGCTCATGCTGGCCCTGCTGGGCTCCTGGGCGATGCAGAACATGGTTGACTACACGCAGCGCACCATCGGGTCGATAGCTGATGTCACGCGGTGAACTTCGCGCCCCTGCTCCGATCCGATCTATTTCGCCCCGAGCTGGCGCTGCTGGCGCTGGAGCTGAGCCGGGTCACCGGCGTGGTGGCCGTGTCACCCATTCCCTGGAGCAATACCCCGCGGCGCATCCGCGCCGGGCTCATCATCTTTCTGCTCGCCGTGATCCATGGCAGCGGCAAGTCACCGGTCACGGAGATCGCCTCCGCCGCGTGGGCTGCGCTGAACATGTCGACCGAGTTCATCGTGGGCCTGTGCATGGGCATGGTGGTCCGGCTCAGCGTCGGCGCTGCCGAGATCGCGGGCACGACGCTGGCCACGCCCATGGGCTTCTCCGGGGCGCGGGCGTTCGATCCCGCGATCGGCGGCTCCGAGTCCGCGCTGACCGGCATGTTTCGCCACCTGGCGATGCTGGTCGCTCTGATCTCGGGCATGCATCGCGTGATGCTGGGGGCGCTGATCTCCAGCTTTCACCTGCTGCCGGTGGGCACGGCCACGCACCTGGAGGCGAGCTTCCCGCTGTTCCTGGAGATGTCCTCCCACATCATCGGCGTGGGCGTCCGCCTCTCCCTGCCCGTGCTCGCGCTCTTGCTGATGGCCAACGTCGGGCTCGGCTTCGTCTCGCGCGCTGCACCCAGCATGCAGATCTTCAGCATCGGCTTTGCCGTGTTCTTCGCGGTCGGCGCCGCTGGCCTGTTGCTCACGCTGCCCGACGTCGCGCACGAAATGGGGCGCGAGTTTCAGCACGCCGCTGGATATTTTGAGCGCATCGTCATCGATTTCAGCCCCAGGTGACGCCCGCGGGAGCTAGCGATGGCCGACGACGATTCTGACTCCGAGCGGACAGAGGAGCCAACTCCAGAACGCCGGCGCAAGGCGCGCGAGGAAGGTCAGTTTCCGCGCGGCCGTGACGCCGGCAACACCATCGCCGGCATCGCCGTGCTGCTGGTGCTCTCCGCGCTGGGCGAAGACAGCGTGGCCCTGCTCGAGAAGTTTGCGGTGCACTGCCTCTCGGAGCCCTACGGGCTCTCGAGCGGCGACCCGCGAGCGTTGTTCCACGGGCTCGCCACCACGCTCGTGGTGCTGGTCTTTCCGTGCGCGTTCGCGGCAGCGCTCGGGGCACTGGCCATCGGCATCGCCGAGGCGGGCTTTCACCCCAACATGGACCTGGTAGCGCCCAAGTGGGACCGCCTCGATCCGCTGCCCAAGCTGCAGCAGATGTTCAGGCTGCAGGAGACCGGCGTCGACATCGTGCTGCAGCTGGCGCGCGTCGCGGTGGTGGCCGCCGTGGCGTACTCCTCCGTCAAGAGCGTCTACCCACGGCTGATGCACCTGGAGCGCGTGAGCCTGGAGGCTGCTGGCCTGGAGATTGCTCGCGCCATCTTCAAGCTCGGCTTGTGGTCGAGCCTGGCGCTCGGCTCGCTCGCGCTGCTCGACTATCTCAAGAGCTTCCGCAAACACGAGGCTTCGATCCGCATGAGCCGCCAGGAGCTCAAGGAAGAGATGAAGCAGCAGGAAGGCGACCACCGCATCAAGCATCGCCAGCGCGCCCGCGCGCGCGAGATGCTCAAGCGCGGCCTGGCCAAGCAGGTGGCGCAGTCCGACTTCGTGATCGCCAATCCGACGCACATCTCCGTGGCGTTGCGCTACCGCGTGATGGAAGGAGCGCCCGTGGTCACCGCCAAGGGCTACGACGAGGTCGCGCTCTACATCCGCAAGCTGGCCAAGGAAAACAACATCCCGGTGATCGAGAACCGCCCGCTCGCGCGCGCCCTCGCCAAGCGCGTGCGCGCAGGCAAACCGGTGCCCGTCGACCTCTACGCGGCCGTCGCCGAGATCCTGGCTTTCGTTTACCGGCTCAAAGGCAAGAGCCTCGGCAGCTCCAGCGCCCAGGCGCCCGCACGCCGCCCGGCCCCCGCACCCCGCGGCGGCGCTCGAGGCCCGCGTGGTCCCGGCGGCCCCGCGCCACGCCCAGGCCGCCGCATGCCACGCCCTCCCGCTCCCTGAGCGCGGAATCTTCTCCGCACCAGCGTGTCAGACCATGGCGCGCGAAGAAATGCGACAGGCTGCATATTTCAGAGTGCTACTTGGCATTTCGCGGATGAGAGCCTTTTTCGCCCCATTTGCTGGAGCGCTCGTGCGTGGTCCCCCTCAGGGGTGGCCATTTCGTGCGAATTTCTGCTGACGGGGAGCTAGAGTCAGGCCAAACGTCTCATCCTGGAAGAGGAGGGGTGATGAGCAGCGTGATGGTCGTGGAGGACGAGCGCATCATAGCGCGAGACATTTCCGACTCCCTGACTGCAATGGGATATGAGGTGACCGGCACCGCGGCCACGGCCGCAGAGTGTGTCCGGAGCGCAGCCGCGGTGCGCCCGGATCTGGTGCTGATGGACATTCATCTGGCGGGCGAGCTGGATGGAATCGAGGCGGCGCTGGAGCTGCGCGAGCGCTTCGACATTCCCGTTGTCTATTTGACCGCGTATGCCGACGACGCGACCATTGATCGCGCCAAGGCAACGAGGCCGCTCGGCTACCTGACGAAGCCGTTTCGCAAGAGCGAGCTGCGGAGCACGATCGAGATCGGTCTCTCCCGGCACCAGCGCGAACAACAGCTGCAGCAACAGCAGCTCGGCGAGCGGCCCGTGGAGTCGGATCAGTTCTCGTCGCTGGCGACCATCGCGGCCAGTGTGGCGCACGAGATCAATAACCCGTTGAGCTACATCCTGAGCAACGCCTACGTGGCGCGCCAGGAGCTGTCGCGCATGGAAGCGTCGCTTGCCAGCCCCGAGCCGTGCGTCGACCCGGCGAGCGTGCGCGAGTGTTTCTCGCAGGCCGCCGATCTGCTGCTCGAAGTGGAAGATGGCGTTCGTCACATCGGGCAAATCGCCGCGGATCTGGGCACGCTGGGCCAGCGAGAGTCCTCGCTGCAGTCCCAGGACATCGTCGCGGCGCTGGAGTGGGCGTTGCGCGTGAGCCACCCCACGCTCAAGCACCTTGCCCGAGTGACGAAGCGCTTCAGCCCAGTTCCGCAGGTGTGGGGAGACGGGGTTCAGCTGCGCCAGATCTTCTTGAACCTGGCGCTGAACGCAGCGCAGGCGATGAGGGGGAAGCCCTTCGCTGAAAACGAGCTCTTCGTCTCCACAGAGGTCGGCAGCGACGGCCAGATCTGCGTCACTCTGCGCGACACGGGCTCGGGCATGACGCCGGAGACCATGGCTCGCATCTTCGATCCCTACTTCACCACCAAACAGCGGGGCAAAGTGTCCGGGCTCGGGCTCTCGGTCTGCCGCCGCGCGGTGCGCGAGATGGGCGGCAGCATCAGCGTGGGCAGTGAGCTGGGCCGGGGTTCAACCTTCGTGGTCAAGCTGCGCGCCGCGCCGGCCCGCACGGAGCCACCACCGAGCAGCGCGACCGCCACGATCGCCGCCCGGATCTTGCTGATCGATGACGATCCGGCGGTGCTGGCAGGATTGCGCCGCATGTTGTCGGGCCTGGCGTATGACGTGGTGGCCGCGCCCAGCGCTGGGGACGCGCTGCGCGAGATCGAGTCCGGCGAGCACTTCGACGCGATCCTGTGCGACCTGTCCATGCCGGAGACGGATGGCATGGCGCTGTATGAGCGCCTGTGCCGCATCGCTCCCGATCTGGCGCAAAAGTTCGTGTTCGTCACGGGTGGCGGAAACACGAAGAACGCGCTGCGCTTTCTGCAGGGGCAGGAGTTCCTGCGCAAGCCGGTGACGCGCAGCGACCTGCTCGGCGCCATCGATCGACGACTCCGCACGGTCACGTCGGGCGCTGCCTAGACTCTCACACTTCCACGCCCTCCAGGCGCCAGGCTCGCGCGAGCTGGTCGTGGCAGCCTGCTTCGATCACCTCGCCATGCCCGATGATCAGGCGCTGGGCGGGGCGCGCCAGCATCGCGCCGAGAGAGCGGGCGGCGGCCGTCTTGTCCACGATCTTCTTTCTGGCGTCCGGCGGCACGCGCACGCGCTCGTAGCAGCCGTACAGGCATGCGCCGAGACGCCAGGTCCAGTGGTCCTTGCGGTCAGCGCGGCAGACGATGTCCGCGCCCAGCAGAGTTTGCGTGGGCCGATGGTAGAGCACTGTCTCATCCCAGAACGGCACCCCGTGCAGGGGCAAGGCTTCAAACTCGGGCAGCTGAGCGCCCAGCTGATCGTGAATATTCACGTCCAGCCTCAGCGCCGGGTTCCTGCCCTGCGCCGACGCGGGCCCCACCAGCTTCGCCTCGGGGAAACGGGCTGCGGCAGCGGGCGCACCGAGATGATGCCAGCAGTTGGGGACCACGAGCCAGCGCACGGGGCCCAGGGCTCGCAGCTGCTCCGCCAGCGCATCGCTGGGAGGCGCCGGAGTGTGCAGGAGCAAACTTCCGTCATCCAGGCGTACGACGGTGGTGCGGGCGCGCAGGCGCGCTCCGCTGAACCATACGGGGCGTTCCAGAGACCAGATCCTGTCCGCGACCAGGGCGGTGAGCGAGCTCTCGAGCATGCACGCGGCCTAACAGTCCCCCTTGCCGCGCGCCAGCTTCGTCGCTTTGCAAATTTGCACATCGGTTTGGCACCGCTCTGCATTTCACGACGGGCGCGCCTCGATTACCGGATCTGCCGGCGCGCGTCTGCTTCGATCTCTTTGGCGACTACGCGAATGCGCGGCGTCTTCCTCGCATCGCGGTGAAATGCCAAAAATACCTCGATTTGCGGCGGCGTCTGCTCCAGGTCGAGCTGGATCAGGCCGGGAAGCGCCGTCGCCTGCACTACACCCAGAAAACCGATCCCCATGCCTGCCAGAACCGCGTGCTCGAGGGCGAGAGCCGAGTTCGAGCGGAAGGTGAAGCGCCTCGCGCCGTACTCGCGGATCCAGACCTCCTGAGGCAAGCGCTCGAGCGAAGCATCGAGCCCCACCCAGTCGTGCAGCCCCGCGATCTCGCGCGAGAGTCTCGCGCCCGGTAGCCGCCGCTCGACGTACTCGCGCGAGGCGAAGAGGCCCGTGCTGGCCCTTCCCAGCAACTTGGAGACGATCGCGGCGGACGCGGATCGCACGATGCGAATGCCGATGTCGGCCTCTCCGCGGGCGAGATCCGCGACGCGCGCCTCCGAAATGAGCTCGATGCTCAGCGCCGGGTATTTGGTATGCAAGCGTGCCAGCAACGGTACGAGGGGGCGAATGAAGCCTTCGCTCAGCGAAACACGCACCGTCCCCGAGACATCGACCTCGCGCCCATCACGCACGAGTGCTGCCAGCCCGAGCTCCAGCTCCTCGGCCAGAGCCACCAGTCGGAGCGCATCGGGATCGAGCCGCGTGCCGTCATTGCCTCGGTGCACCAGTACCCGGCCCAGGCTGCGCTCGATCGCCTCGACGCGGCGGGCGACCGTCGAGGCGGCAACACCGAGCGTCTTCCCCGCCCCGAGAAAGCTCTTGTCACGGTGGACCGCCAGCAGGATGCGAAGGTCGTCCCACGACGGTATCTTGCTGGTCATATCTGCTGCGAAGGCACGCTACACCTCTTCCACCGTGCTGTGCTCGTAGTACTCGATCAGCGCGCGACCCGACTGGCTGAGGCCTGCCTGCGCATTGATATACGGCAGGGCGTCGCGTACGGCCTTCATGGTGGTCGCAATCGACGGACCCTCACCCACGATCAGGGCAGTGTGGTGCTCGACCGCCCTCTCCGGGGCGGTGATGTAGCGGAAGAGCTGCTGGATGCGTGGGATGTGAACGCGACCGCGCGTGCCGAACGTCTTGATGCGTTCTTCCAGGACGCGCCCCACTCCGCCGTACATGAAGATCTTGCCCTCGCGCGCGTTGGTGCACGGGCGCAGGAAGGCGCACGTCCCGGGCTTGAGATCGCCATCGACCGCGCCCCAGCTATTTTCCACGCCCACCTCCTTGGCCAAGATCTGATGCTCCGTGATCCGGGCACCGGGGTGCATCACGCTCTTGGCCCAAACACCACAGTGAAAGAGGTCTACCTCTTCTCGCTCGTCGTCGAACATGTTGTTCCAGTCCCCCAAGACCGGCACCAGACCGGATGCGCACTGCAACATGTACATCGCCATCCAGCCCGCGATGTCCGTTTCGCACGCGGCGGGCAAGAGCTTGTCCGAGAGCATGCTCATGCACGTGCACGGCATGACGCCGACGGTGCCACCGATCTGGTACTTCTGCATCTCCGTCCAGCAGCGCACGGCGATGCCGTCCAGGTCGTTGTCGCGAATGAATCGGTCAAAGACCACGCCCATGCGCGCGATGGCGTCCAGCGACGGCGCCGGAACATCCGTCGCGCCGAAGTGGGCGCGGATCTCTTCGTGCTTGTGCGAGAGCTGGACGGCATCCACCTGACGCATCTGCCGGTCCAGCGCGATCAGCTCCAACCCCACCGTGCTCAAACCCATGTGCCCCAGGAGCTCCGTGGAGACGTTGGTGACCGTTTGAAAAGCGTCCGGTCCTGAACCCACGAGCCCCAGACGCACGCCGCGCCCGCGACGCCGGAACTTCGAAGCCAGCACACAAGTGGCAAAGAACGCCTGCAGATCGCGTGCAAACTGGGCAGAGCGCACGGACTCGCAGTGCTGGGTGGTCAACGTGTACGGATAGCCGATGTGGCGGAGCGCGTTGGCCGCGGAAAAACGGCCACACGCACCGTCGCGACGGCCCTTCTCTCCCATCCGTCCTTGCCCCCGGACGTCCGGCTCCGTGTGGATCAACACCGGAACGTTCAGATCCGCGAGGCGGAGAAAGTCCCGAATGCCGTTCTCGTCGGAGAAGTTGTACATCGAGCAGATCACGCCAATGGCGCCGCCGCCGGCGACTCCCTGCCGGTGCTGCTGAGCCATCCCCGCCGCGCGCTGAGCGTCCGCGTAGGACTCCACGTTGCCCAGGTCCACGTACTCGATCTGGTCCCCCAGCAGCTGCTCCACGACCGAAGCAGTGGCCCGCGCGCCCTCCACGGCGAACTCGCTGGGAAAGAACCCACGATTGCCCATGAACCCCAGGATCACTGGCTTGCGATTCGCTGCGTCTGCTCGGCGGGGCTGGAGGGCCATGGAAACCTGCTTTCGAGATCCCGGATAATTTGTTGTAGGATACAACATATAGCGATACGCTGCTCGTGTAAATGGCAGGAAGGCGCAACCCGACCCAACTGGTGGCGTCTGCTCCGCTCCGCGCCGACGTTGGAACGGGCAACGCTCAAACGCGTCAGCACAATCTGACGTCCGTCCTCACTCACCTGCACCACAGCGGGGCACTGACCCGCGCCGAGCTCACCCGCCGCACGGGTCTCAATCGCTCCACGGTGGCAGCGCTGGTGGGTGAGCTCGTGGAGGTCGGACTGGCGTATGAAACCGCTGCTCCCGAAGGTGGGGGCGTGGGGCGGCCCAGTCCGCTCGTACACGCCAATCACCAGGTCGCGGTGCTCGCGCTGAACCCGGATGTCGACGCCGTTGATCTGGGATTGGTCGGTCTGGGCGGGGTGCTCCACGGAAGAGTGCGCCACGGCACTGCGACCATCCCCAGCGCGGCGGAGACGGTGCGCCTGCTCCCGAAGCTGCTGGGCCAGCTGCAGCCGAGCCTGGATCAGTGCACCGTGGTGGGCGTCGGTGTGGCCGTGCCCGGGTTGGTGCAATCCGAGACGGGCGTCGTCGCGCTCGCGCCGCATCTGGACTGGCACGATGAGCCATTGGCTCCCATGCTGGCAGAAGCAACCGGCTACCCAGCGTTCGCAGGCAACGATGCCAAGCTCGGCATGATTGCCGAAACCGTCTTTGGTGCGGGGCGCGGAGTGGGCGATCTCGTGTACTTGAATGGCTCCGCTTCCGGCATCGGTGCCGGCGTGCTCACTGGCGGGCGGCCGCTGTGGGGTGCGCGAGGCTACGCCGCAGAGCTGGGCCACACGCTCATCAACTCGAACGGCCGGCGCTGCCACTGCGGCCAGCGCGGCTGCCTGGAGACAGAAGTGAACCTGCGCAGGCTGCAAGCCGCCCTGGGCCGGGAGCCATTGAATTCCGAGGCGATCCAGCAGGCGATGCGCGCCCGCGCCGGTAGTGCGCTCGGGGTCGAGGTTCGTCGCCAGCTCGACCTCCTCGGTCGAGCGATCGCGGGCTTCGTTGCCACGTTCAATCCAGAGCTGGTGCTCCTGGGCGGTTTTCTCGGCGCACTGCACGAAGCCATGCCGTCCCGACTGGAGGCCTGCGTAGCTCGCCTGTGCTTTGCACCGGCTGCCGCGGGCCTGAAGATTCAGCGCGTGGCGCTGGGGCAGAACCTGTTGCTGGTCGGAGCCGCCGAGCTCGCCTTCCAGCCGCTGCTCGCCGACCCGATCGGCAACCTCGGGGCCCGGCAGTGACTCGCGCGACCCCTGCTGACGTGGCGAGAGCTGCGAGCAGCAACTA
>JAICTU010000561.1 GCA_025936205.1 Polyangiaceae bacterium
AGACGACGCCCAGGCCCGCCTCCAAGCCCAGGCTGCGCGTGCGAAACCACGCCTCGCCGCCCTGCGCGGACCCCATTTCGTACTTCACGAGCGGCAGAATGCCGCCGATCTGGGCCTCCAGCGCCAGCGCTGGACCGAGCTGAAACACGCCGCGCCCCTGCGCGAGAGCCGCGGCCCAGAAGCCCGTGTCGGAGGTGCCGAGCGCATCGGCGCCGGCGGCCTGAAGCGCACCCAGATCGACTCCGGCGCAAGGGTAGAACGCGACGCCCGGCAGCTCCCAGGCGAGCGGACAGGCTTCGAGCCGTGCGCCCAACAAGTTGACGGTCAGCTCGCGATCGCGCGCCTGCCCCTGCCCATGCACCACAAACAGCGAGGCGCGGAGCTGCCGCACGAGCCCATCCGGGTCGTCGAGGGCTGCAAACGCGGCGCCGCCGAACGCCGGCTGCGGTGAGACACCGGTCTCGAGCAAGCCCTGTGCTCCGAGCTTCCACGCGCTCGTAGGTGCGCTCGTGTGCGCGCGCGTCGTCGAGCCGGATTCAGCGAGCGGGGGCGGCGCGGGAGCAGCGGCTGCCGGCGGCGCGGGAGCAGCGGCTGCCGGCGGCGCGGCGCTGGGCTCGGGCGCACGAGGATCGAGGGCGAGATCCAAGGTGAGCGCCAGAGCTTCGGCCACCTGCTCGCAGCGCGCGTCCTGATACTCGCGGATCGCCACGGTGCCGAGCCGCGTCTGCCGTTCGAGCCTGCCCGAGCTGTTGCCGGTGTCGGCGATGCGCCCCAAGGTCACCACGAAGTCGACGCGATCCCCCACGCTCGCCAGCCGTGCTGCTTGGCCCAGCTCCGCCAGTCGCGCGATGAACGCCGCGCCATCGGGACAGCCCTCGGAACTGCGGTACCAGACCCACACCGGATCGGGTTCGGTGTAGGCAACCGGGGCCAGCAGCGCGGCAGCGACCGCCAGCTGGCAGGCCACACGGCGCCTCACTGCCGCCAGCGCTTGCCGATGTGCACGAACATCGGTGCGACGCATCCTGCCGGATTCAAAATAGCCCGATCCATGCGTCTCCGTCAATCGGCGGGAAGGTCAGGCGTTGCGCAGTATCGAAGACTCGCTGAACCAATGCGGTGGCGGTAGCGTGCCGCGCCATGGCGCGGTTCCTGGACGACGAGGGGAAGCGGGCGCTGCAGGCCGCTGTCGAGAGCATCGAAGCGGCCAGCGCAGCCGAGGCGGTGGTGGTCGTTCCCGTGCAGAGCGGGCGCTATTTGCACGCCGATCTGCTCGGCGCCATCGCCTGCGGCTGGCTCGCGCTGGGTTTCCTGCTCTGGAGCCGCTGGTCGTTCTCCCTCGCCTCGATCTGGCTGGATCCGCTCGCCTGCGGCTTGCTCGGTGGCGGCCTGGTGTCGCGTGTGCCCGCGCTGCGCCGCGGGCTCACTCCTGCGAAGTGGCGGCGCGAGGGCGTCCTGCGCGGCGCGCAGGCGGCGTTCATCGAGCGGCGCATCAGTGAGACACGCGATCGTTCGGGGTTGCTGATCTACATCTCACAGCTGGAGCGCGAAGCGGTGGTGCTGGCCGATCTCGGCCTCCGGCAAGCGGTCTCGAGCAGCGACTGGCAGCGGCTGGAGTCGGCGCTGAGCGGCGCCGCCCGCGCCGGTGACGCCCCGAGCGCTGCGCGCGCGCTGTCCGACTTCGCGCGAGTCGCCCAGGCGGCGCTGCCACGGCGCGCGGACGATCAGAACGAGCTGGCGGACTCGGTGGTGAGCGAATGACCCGGTGGCACGTCCCGATCGCGCTCTCGCGCTGGCTCCCGCTGCTCGTGAGCATCGCTGGGCTGCTGTGCGCGGCGCACGCGGCGGCTCGCCCCGGCGGAGGACACAGCTACAGCGGGGGTGGTTCGCGCGGCGGCGGCAGCAGCGGCGGTGGCGGTGGCGACGGTGAGGGCGAGCTCATCTGGCTCATGCTCCAGCTGGTGTTTCGCTATCCGAGCGTGGGAGTCCCGGTGGTCATCCTCGGCGTCGGTGCCTGGATCTGGCTGCAGCGCCAGCGCGGCGAAGCCTGGCAAAGCTCGCCAGGGCCGCTCCACCAGCCGGCACTGGAGGCGCGGGCGGTGGACATCGACGTCCTGCGCCAGCGCGACCCGGAATTCTCGCTGGTGCTGTTCGAGGACTTTGTCTATCGCCTGTTCGCGACGGCGCAGCGCGCGCGCCACGACGCTCGTGAGCTCGCGGCGCTGGCCCCCTATCTCGCCCCCTCGGTGCGGGACGTGCTGGCTGCGCTGGGCCCGGCGGGGGCACCCTTCACGAACGTCGTGGTGGGCGCCCTGCGCGTCACCGGTGTGCAGCTGCCCAGCGGCCCGGTGGAGGGCGCGCAGGAGCGTGTGTCCTTGCTGCTCGAAGCCAACCTGGCCACGATCTCGCCCCGGAGCTTCGCCGCGTACTTTTCCAGGCAAGTCTGGATCTTCGCGCGTCGCGCCGGGACCCTCAGCAAAGGGCCGGCGCAGCGGCAGGAGCGCTTCGGCTGTCCCAACTGCGGCGCTCCGTTCCGCTCCGGAGACGCAACTCGCTGCGAGTATTGCGGTGAGGTCGTGGCCGGGGGGAGGTTCGACTGGCAGGCGACGGAGCTGCGTGTCCTCGCGCAGGAACGGCAGCCGCCGCTGGAGAGCTCGACGGTACCCGAGCGCGGTACGGAGGACCCGACCGTGTTTCACCCCGCGCTGCGCGAGCGCTGGGCGTCGCTCCAGCAGGCTGACTCTGCGCTCACCTGGCCGGGGCTCGAGGGCCGGCTCCGGCTGATCTACGACGCGCTCAACAGGAGCTGGACCTCGGGCGACCTTTCCGTGGCGCGCCCGCTGCTCTCCGACGGCATGTTCGATTACCTCGACTACTGGGTCCGCGCGTACCGCGAGCAGGGCACGAGAAACATCCTGGAGCGCATGCGCATCGAGCGCGCGGTGCTGGTCAAGCTGGTGCGCGATCGGCACTACGACGCGGTCACCGTTCGGCTGTGGGCGACCGGTCTGGACTACACCGTGAAGCTCGAGGACTCCTCGGTCGTTTCGGGCAGCGGCACACGAGAACGCGTCTACAGCGAATACTGGACCCTGATTCGCGGCAGCGGCGTGCGGGGCGCTCCGCGCCAGGAGGCGGTCTGCCCCAATTGCGCCGCACCGCTGAAGACCTCGATGGCCGGGGTGTGCGCGTACTGCTCCCAGCACGTGACCAGCGGCGAGTTCGATTTCGTGCTGAGCAAGATCGAGCAGGACGACTCCTATGCCGGCTGAGGTTGCGCCGAGCGTGGGCCGCGCCGGCAATTGCCATCCATGCGGGCGCGAGCTAAGACCGAGGCACGGGCAGCGACAGAACGGCGGTAGCGATGGGGATCTTCAGCAAGCTCCGAAATGAACTGATCGACATCATCGAGTGGCTCGACGACAGCCAGCACACGCTGGTCTGGCGCTTCCCTCGCCATCAGAACGAGATCAAGACAGGCTCCAGGTTGATCGTGCGGCCCGGGCAGGTCGCCGTGTTCGTGCGCGAAGGCAAGATTGCCGACGTCTTCCAGCCGGGCACCTACGAGCTGACCACCTCGAACTTGCCGATCCTGAGCACGCTCGCGGGCTGGAAGTACGGCTTCGACAGCCCGTTCAAGGCGGAGGTGTACTTCGTCAGCACGAGGCAGCTGAGCGATTTGAAGTGGGGCACCCCGAACCCGATCATGCTGCGCGACGCCGACTTCGGCCCGATCCGCTTGCGCGCATTCGGCGTCTATACGCTGCGGGCGATCGATCCCGCGGCGCTCCTGCGCGAGCTCGTGGGGACAGACGGCATTTTCGAAGCGGAAGAGGTCACCGAGCTCTTGCGCTCGATCATCATCTCGGCGTTCTCGGACGTGCTCGGCGAGAGCAAGATCGCGGCGCTCGATCTGGCCTCGCGCTATCGCGAGCTCGCCGAGCAGGTGCGCAAGGCCGTGTGCGAACGGATCGACGACGAATACGGGCTCGAAGTGCCTGCGCTCAGCATCGTCAATATCGCGCTGCCGGAGAGCGTCGAGAAGGCGCTCGACCAGCGCAGCAGCATGGGGGTGCTGGGAGATCTGCAGCGCTTCGCTCAGTACCAGGCGGCCCAGGCGCTCACGGCCGCGGCAAACAATCCAGCCGGCGGCGGCGCTTCGGCGGGCCTGGGGCTCGGCATGGGCGTGGCCCTGGGCCAGCAGGTGGCGCAGGCGTTGTCTCCCACCGCTGCCCTGTCTCCCAGCGCGGCCCTGTCTCCTGCACCTCCGGGCGTGCCGCCCCCGCCGCCGGCTCCGCTGTGGCACGTGACCAGCAATGGCCAGACGTTTGGGCCGTTCAGCGCGCTGCAGCTCGCTCAGGCGGCGGCCCAGGGCCAGGTCACGGCGGCGACGCTGGTCTGGAACGCAGGCTTGCCCGGCTGGCTCCCTGCAGGCCAGCTGCCGGAGCTCGCGCCGCTGTTCGGCAAGGCGGGGCCGCCGCCCCCGCGTCCGCCCGCCTGACGTCGCGGCCCGTCACTCGAGCGCGGCAAACATCTGCGCTGCCTGGGGAAGGATAAGACACCTTCAGGGGTGATCGCCTCACTCTCGCTGCGACCCGACTGTGGGCGGTCCCTCCCGTCACACCAACGAGACTGCTGGCGGTGAGGTTCCATCGTTGCACCCGTGCCATCAGTTGCGGGATCGGCGAAGGCAGGAACTGCAGGTGTCGATTTCATCCTGCAAGTGGCTGCCCGTCCGCCCGGCAACTTCACGGTCACGATCGCGGTCGGGACGGTGAATCAACAATTCGGCCTCGCGCGAGGCACTCGCATCACCAAGCCGAAGGCCGCTTCACAGGTCATCCACGTCGATGGTACTGCCGACTGGATCGTGAAGGACCTCGACATTCCCGCCGGCGCCAGTGACTTCACGGCGACTCTCACCGAGGTCGGCGGCACCCGCACTGGCAGCGACAGCGGCGCAGTCGCTCAGCGGGCAGATTCTGGCGACGCACAGCTCCGCTCATGACCGAGCCCTGTCCTGGCGGCCCCGTGCGCGGAAACGGTCATAAATCCCCGCCTGCTCAGCATTGAACTCGATCGAATTGCCGAGATCCAAATGGCCGCCTCCGGGCCTGGGGTGAGAACGACATTTCGGAGGTCGAACGGCGACCCGAAGGAGGCACTATGCGTTCTGGATTCCGATGCAGGATGGCGATCCCGTTATTGGCGGTGGCGGGCTGCGGCGGCAGCACCGAGCTCGGGTCAATGGGGGGCATCGAGGAGCTCGAGTCGCTCCGCGCTGCGCTCGTGGCGCCGCCACCCGCGGGGCCACCAGCTGGCGGCGTCGCGTCCGCCTGGTCCACTCAGATGGCGGGCTCCAGTTCGAGTGATCTGGCCTCCTCGGTGGCGCTGGACCCGAGCACTGGGGCCATCGTCCACGCCGGCAGCACGATGGGGCCGCTGCTCCAACCGTTTCTCGGCGGGCTCTCGGACGCCTACGTGATCAGTTA
>JAICTU010000138.1 GCA_025936205.1 Polyangiaceae bacterium
GGAGGGAGCGGGGCCCTTCGACTTCGTCTTCATCGACGCGGACAAGGCCAACATTCCCGAGTACTTCAGCTGGTCGCTGAAGCTCACACGCCCGGGCAGCGTAATCGTGGTGGATAACGTCGTGCGCAAGGGCAACGTGATCGATGGCACGTCGAGCGACGTCAACGTGCAGGGTGTGCGGCGCTTCAACGAGCAGCTGGCGAGCACTTCCGGCGTGAGCGCGACCACGCTGCAGACGGTCGGTAGCAAGGGCTACGATGGTTTCACGCTGGTGCTCGTGACGGGCGGCTGAAGCGCAGCCCGGCCTCAGAACGGTCGGCTGCCGGCCAGGCTGACGCGCTGGAGCACGCGGCGGCTGTTCGCAGTGATGGTCCGAGTATGGCGATAGCTCACCGCTGCCGTGTAGCCGCCGTCGACGTTGGCCACGAGCACCACGTCGGGTGCGGTGCCGCCGGTCGCCGAGGCGAGAACTGGCACATCCGGCGGGGACTGGAAGACGCTGCCGAAGTAGGTGGCGAACGCCTTGAGCTGCTCCTGCGTCAGATCCTGTCCCTTGAAGATCAACATCTGGTGATCCAACAGGCCCTGCTTCAGATCGAGGATCACGCGCGGCGGCAGCGGTCGACTGACGTCGAGGTCATTGACCACGGCGCCGAGCGGCGCGTCGAGCGGGGTCAGCAGCTTTGCAGTACCGAGTTCGTTGCTCATGGCATCACCGTCCGGGTTCGAGGACGAGCGCTCAGCGTGTAGCACCGAGCGCTGCATGCCACGCCGCCAGACGAGAGGTACCGGTCACGTCCACGTAGGCGCGCAGCTTGAAGCTGTCCTCCACGAAGGTCAGCGC
Source organism: Polyangiaceae bacterium (assembly GCA_025936205.1). The sequence continues at coordinate 845 of JAICTU010000138.1, forward strand.
GCGTGTACCAGGGCCGCCCTGTGCGCGATCTCCGAGCGGCACCTCGATCTGATCTCCTGGGCGGGCGTAGCCGTCGATCAGATCGATCAGCACCGCCTTCTGGTAGGGCCGTTCGTGGCCCTTGGGGTCGAATTTTGACGCCCAGCCGTCGCAAGGTCGCCGGGCTCTCACCGGGCAGGCTGGCGCGCGGCAGAAAGCGCGCGCTGACATAGTCGCGAGCCAGCGGGTCGACGGTGGGCATATGCTAGAGGGCTCGGAGCCGCGCGGCGCCGAGCCCACCAGTATGCCCCCGCCGTGGCTCAGCTGCCGACCACGCCTTCCTTGTTCGCGGGCTTCCAGAAGTTCTCGAGCCCGAGCTGCTCGAGCGCCTGCTTCAGGAATTTCGGCTCATACCAGTCCTCGAAGCGGAAGGTGCTGCGGATCAAGCCGAAGCGCTTGGCTTCCTGGATGTTCCAGTTGTACTGGCTGATGATGTAGTCGTCGATCAGCGGGCTGGAGAGTGTCCGCAGGGATGCGTTCTGCCAGTCTTCCTTGTAGTTGCTGAAGGTCACCCCGGAGCGTGTCCAGAGCTGAAACACCGCCTCTGGGGTCGCCTCGCGATCGGCCATCCACTTGGCGGCGCGCACCAGCGTCTTGACGACGCGCAGTGTGTGCTCGGGATACTTCTCGATGAAAGCACGCGAGCCGACGAACGTGCAGTGCCGCAGGAAGCGCGGGTCGTCGCCCTTGCTGGTGTAGATCAGCCGGGTGACGCCCTGATCGCGCAGGGCGAGGTAGTCGCTGCCGCCGAATGCCGCGTCGATGTCGCCCGTGGCGAGAGCGGCCTTGGCAGTTGCGGTGTCCATGTTGATGGCCCGGATGTCGCGCTCGCTGAGGCCGGCCTTCTCCAGGATCTTGTTGGCAGCGAGCTGGTTGTTCGTGCCCTTAAACAATGAGACGCGCTTGCCGCGCAGGTCCTTCACCGACTGGATGGGGGAGCCTGCCGGCACCGTCAGATAGAGGTTCTGGCGAATCGCGGTGGCTGCCAGCACGCGCGTCTGGAGCCCGCCGGCCTTGCCGATGATCGAGGGCAGATCGCCGAGCAGGGAGAAGTCGACCAGGCCGTTGGAATAGGCCTCGTTCACCGCCGGACCCGCACCGCGCAAGAAGCTGTAGGTGACGCGGATGCCTTCTTTCTTGAACTCCTCCTCCAGCAAGCCGAGCAGGTGCATGGTGGAGGCGCTGCTGCCGCCCGTGACGGGGCGGTTGCCCACGCCTACGCCCGGCACGCCGATGCGGATGACCTGCGGCGCGTCCGCGCGCGCGACTCCCCCGCACAGCACGAGCAACGAGAGCAACAGACTTTGAATCGATCGGATCACGTATTTCATGTGTTTGGCCTCTGCTGGACCTCAACGTATCGTGAGCCGATATTGTTGTCTACTATAGAAGACGTCATCGCTGTGTCATCGTACCGCGTGCGAGATGCACCCCGCTCGCGATGTCTTGCAAAATAGATACAGTGCTCGTAACATGGACGGTGACAGGTGGTGCATGGGCAGGACGCGATACAGGCGCGGGGAGTTCGGCGGCACAGGAGGGTCTGGGCGAGCGCTTGCTCTCCAGCACGTTTCGGGGTTGCTGCCTCGCGATGCGAGCTGCGGCACGCTACTGGGACGAGCGCGTGCCGGGCAGAGGTCGGAGCGGCGCGCAGATCGAAGCGCCAGCCGCCGGGTACTCGAGCAGCGACGGTGGCCTCGCTGCCCTGGCGCAGCGCCCCGAGCGCTGTCTCCCCCGGGGGCGGCGGCTCGCTCAGTCCACAAGCAAAGAGCTCCAGGAGCCCGGCGACGAGCCCGGCTCCTGATGCCCCTCGCATCCAGCGTCGCGAGCTCAGCTCAACCCCTCGGCCTCGAGCGCCGCGCGCACTGCCGGGCGGGCCGCGATGCGATCGTAGTAGGGCTTGAGCACCGCCGATTGATCGACAGCTGCAGCATCGAGCCGGCGCAAATTGCGCAGCACGTAGAAGGCGTAACCGTCCGCGACCGAGAAGCTGCCTTCGCCCAGGAACTCGCGCCGCTCCAGCGCCTGGGCCAGGATCTGGAAGCGCGCGTCGAGGCGCTGGCGGAAAAACTGCTTGAGCTCGGGGCTGGACTTGGGATTGTTGATCGGGCCGAACCCCTTGTGCAGCTCGGTGGCGATGAAGTGCAGCCACTCGTTCTGGCGCACGCGCTCGAAGCTGCCGAGCTTGGGCGCGAGGCGAGCGTCCGGCACCTGATCGGCGATGTGCTGAACGATGATGGCGCCTTCGGTCAGCACCTGACCGTTGTCGAGACCGAGCGCGGGCACATAGCCCTTGGGGCTGATGGCGAAGAAGTCGCCACCACCCTGCGTGAGCTTCTTGGCCTGGAGATCGACTTGTACGAGCTCGAACTGCAGCCCTGCTTCACGCAGGGCGATGTGCGGGGACAGAGAGCAGGCACCGGGGGTGTAGTAGAGTTTCAACGTCATGCTGCCGGTCTATCACCGGCAGCATGTTGATTCAATGGCGGAAAGTCTTTTATGAGAGACAGATTTCAGGTCTTGGGCACCGACTTCGGCTTTCCGTCAGCGCCGTAGGGGACCCAGTAGTTCTCCAGGTTCAGCTCCTGGAGTGCCTGCTGCAGGAACTTCGGCTCGTACCACTCGTCGAAGTTGAAGGTGTTGCGGATCAGGCCGAAGCGCTTGGCCTCCTCGATGTTCTTCTTGTACTGGGAGATCAGGTACTCATCCACGAGCGGGCTCGACAGCACCTTGAGCGAAGTGCTGCCCAGATCTTCCTTGAAATTGGCGAAGGTCACGCCCGAGCGGGTCCAGAGCTGGTAAACGGTGGCCGGGTTGGCGTCCTGATCGGACTGCCACTTGGCGGCCTTGACCAGGGTCTTCACCACGCGTGCCGTGATCTCGGGATACTTCTTGATGAACTCCTCGCTGCCGATGAACGAGCAGTGACGATAGGAGAAGGGGTCGCTGGTATCGGTCGAGTAGATCATGCGTGCCAGACCCTGGTCGCGCAGAGAGAGGTACTCCGTCCAGCCGAAGGCCGCGTCGATATCGCCCGTCGACATCGCGGCCTTGGCCGTGGCCGAATCCATGTTGATGGCGCGGATGTCGGACTCCTGGAGGCCGAACTTCTCCAGGATCTTGTTGGCGGTGAGCTGGATGTTGGTGCCCTTGAAGATTGCGACGCGCTTGCCGCGCAGTTCCTTCACCGACTGGATCGACGAGCCCGTGGGCACGAAGATGTACGTGTTACCGCGGATACCGGTGGCGGCGAGCACCTTGGTCTCGAGCCCGCCGGAGTGGCCGATGATCGAGGGCAGGTCGCCCAGCAGCGAAAAGTCGGCGAGTCCGTTGGCGTAGAGCTCGTTCGTGGCAGGGCCGGCACCGCGCAGGAACGACCAGGTGACCTGGATGCCGTCGGGCTTGAACTCGTCTTCCAGCATGGCCTTCAGGTGCATGGTGGACACGGTGCTGCCGCCGGTGACCGGGCGGTTGCCGACACCGACCCCAGGAAAGACCATGCGAATGACCTTGGGCGCGTCGGCACGAGCGATGCTCGTGGAGAGCATGAACAGACCGAGTGCGACGAGCCAGCGGATGAACTTGAGCGAGTGAGTCATGTTGTGTTTCCTGTTCGCAATATTTCGAATTGGAAATCAGCCGCCGCAGCACGCCGCGCCGGCGCAATTCACACTGTGCCTAATAATGGACATTGGTCTTGTATACAAGACTCTGGGGCTTTCCAACGCGCGGGCGGCGGACTAGGGTTCGACCCGTGGAAAACCATCTCTATCTCCTGGGCTCGCGTTGGCTTCATCTGGCTCGCCGCATCTTGCTCTGGCTTTCGCTGGGTGCGATCGGCTGCTCGCGCAGCGACGCCGCGACCCACCCGGAGCCAGGCGGCAAGGAGTTCGAGACGCTGGAGCTGCGCTATCAGGGCTTCCCGGGCATGGTGACCTTCCCCGAGCTGGCCGAAGACCTGGGCTACCTCGCGCCACTGCGCCTGAAGTACATCGGCAGCACGATCAGCGGGCCGCAGGACATCCAGACCGTGGTGACCCACGACATCGACTTCGGCGGCGCGTTCAACGGAGCAGTGCTCAAGCTGCTTGCCGGCAAGGCGCCGATCCAGGCGGTGATTGGCTATTACGGCGTGGACCAGCAGAGCTGGGGCGGCTTCTTCGTCCTGCAGGACAGCCCGATCCACTCCGCGCGCGAACTGATCGGCAAGAAGATCGCCGTCAATACGCTCGGCGCACATCACGAATTCGTGCTGCGCGAGTACCTGTCGCGCAACGGCCTGTCAAAGGAGGAGGCGGCGCAGGTGACGCTGGTCGTGGTGCCGCCGGTGAACGCCGAACAGGCGCTGCGGCAGGGCCAGGTCGAGGTCGCGGTGCTGCAGAGCGTGCTGCGGGACAAGGCGATGGAGCGAGGCGGCATCCGGTCGCTGTTCACGGATTATGATCTGTTCGGCGAGTTCACCGCCGGCAGTTACGTGATGGCGCGCGACTTCCTGGCGAAGAACCCCAACGCCGCCCGCCGCTTCGTGGAGGCCACGGCACGTGCCATCGAGTGGGCGCGAGCGCAGCCGCCCGCGGACGTGATCGCCCGCTTCGAGGCCATCATCCACCGGCGCGGGCGCGCGGAAGATACCTCGATCGTGAAGTACTGGCGCAGCACCGGCGTGGCCGGTCAGGGTGGCCTGATCCGGGACCGTGAGTTCGGCATGTGGATCGACTGGCTCGTGAAGGACGGACAGCTGGCGAATGGACAGCTTCAGCCCAAGGACGTGTACACGAACGAGCTGAATCCCTTCTCCAAGAGCGCCAGCTAGCTGGCCTTGCGCTCCGATGTCGGCAGGGGGGATTGCGCGCCGAGCCGGCTCGCCGCCTGACGATGACGCGTGACGCTCATTCGAGAGACATGGTGACACTAAAATAGATATTCGGGAGCCAGGCACACGCTTTCACGCTTGCGTCCGAATGGAACAAATGTCTTGTAAGATGGACAGTGGCGGCGCGCCGCGGTAGTGGAGGCGAGGCGGAGGATCCAGGTGACGAGCAAGATTGAGTTTGTGGGCGTCAGCAAGACGTTCAGCGTCAAGTCGGGCAGCTCGGGGGAGCGCTTTCTGGCGCTGGACGATCTGTCGTTCAACGTGGAGGCGGGCGAATTTCTGGTCCTGGTGGGGCCCAGCGGCTGCGGCAAGTCGACGCTGATCGATCTGCTCGGCGGCCTCTCCAGGCCAAACAAGGGGCAGATCCTGCTCGACGGCAAGCCGATCACGGGCCCGGGGCTCGATCGCGGCATCGTGTTTCAGCAGTATGCGCTGTTTCCCTGGCGAACGGCGCTCGAGAACGTGGAGTTCGGGTTAGAGGCCAAGCGCCTGCCTCCCAAGGAGCGGCGCCGGGTCGCGCTCGAGCACCTGGAGCTCGTGGGGCTGACGGGCTTCGAAGACCGTCTACCGCACGAGCTGTCTGGCGGCATGAAGCAGCGCGTGGCGATCGCTCGCAGCCTCGCTTATGACCCGGAGGTCCTGCTGATGGACGAGCCCTTCGCCGCACTCGACGCGCAGACGCGCGAATCGCTGCAGGACGAGCTGTTGCGCATCTGGGAGAAGTCGCGCACCACCATCCTGTTCATCACCCATGGCATCGACGAGGCGGTGTACCTCGGGCAGCGCGTCGCCGTGATGACGTCGCGGCCCGGCCGCGTCAAGCGCATCGTGGAAATCCCTCGCGAGTTCCGCCAGCGCCAGGAAGACGTACGTTCGACGGCAGAGTTCGGGCAGTTGCGCCACCAGATCTGGGCGCTCCTCCACGACGAAGTCATCGAGGCGGAGCAACAGTACCGCGCCAAGAAGCTGGGCGGCGCACAGCACCGGCCGCTGTCGCCGGAGCGAGGAGTATCGGCACATGGCTAATCTGCAGCAGGTCGAAGGGCTTCTGGCCCCGGCGAGCACGACGTTCCGGAGCGAATCGCTCGGTGAGAGCGTGCTGGGCGAGAGCGCGCCTTGGCGGCGCGTGCTTCAGGGGAGAGCATTCGGCAGCTTGAAGCGCACCGTGCACGCCAGTGCCGCGATCGTGGCATTTCTCATTTTCTGGGAAGTCGCGCCGCGCGTCGGCCTGGCGGAGCCGGCGTTCCTACCGCCGCTGTCGACGGTGCTCGCCAGCGCCTGGGACCTGGTGAAGAACGGGCAGCTCTGGAGCCACGTCCAGGCCAGCCTGTCGCGCTCGCTCGTGGGCTTTGCGCTGGCCATCTGCTACGCGGTGCCGCTCGGCTTGGCGATCGGCTGGTACCGGCGCTTTGCCAGCATCGTGAGCCCGCTCCTGGAGGCCCTGCGCAATACCGCCGCGCTGGCGCTCTTGCCCGTGTTCATCCTGGTGCTGGGCATCGGTGAGTCCTCCAAGATCGCCTTGGTCATCTACTCCTGCTCCTGGCCGATCCTGCTCAATACGATCACGGGCGTGCGCAATGTGGACCCGCTGTTGATCAAGTCGGCGCGCACCATGGGGCTCTCGCCGTTTCAGCTGTTTCGCAAGGTGATCTTGCCGGCGGCGCTGCCCACCATCTTCGTGGGGATCCGCCTGGCAGGGGCCTATTCGCTGCTGGTGCTGGTCGCGGCGGAGATGGTGGGGGCGAAGGCGGGGCTCGGCTACCTGATCATCTACGCGCAATACAACTTCCAGATCCCGAACATGTACGTCGGCATCTTGTCGATCACGCTGCTCGGCCTGTCCTTCAACCAGGCGCTGCAGCAGGTGGAGCGGCGCTTCACTCGCTGGAAGGTCGTCAGCGACAACGATTGAACGGAGCTGCGGTTGCTGCGCTCGATTGCCTCGCTCCTGGCAATCTGCTGCTGGGCATGCAGCAGTGCGGCGCCGTCAGCATTCGCGTCGCAAGCGATCGCGGGGGTCACGGTAGGGGCGCCGTGCAGGGATGGACATTGCGGAGAGGGGCTGATCTGCCATGACGAGGGGCCTGGTGCGGAGCCCCGGGAGCGTTGTCTGCTCCAGCCCGGGCGTTGTCGCAGCGACTGGGACTGCGCGCGCGGCGCTCAGCGCTGCCGGCGCTTCGGGCCCATGCTGGGCGTGTGCCAGGACAGCGGGCTTTGAGGGCACCGCGCCCTTTGTTTCACGGCATGTTTCACTTGCAAAAGAGTGCTGGCGGTGCTTGCACAGTGTCGCTGTCTCGTATAGTAGACGTTTGTCTTGGTCGTGACTCTATGAGACTCAGCTTCGTTTCATCCCTCCATTCCTCGTTGCATCTCGCGGCTCTGGTCGCACTGGTCCTGGCTCCCGCCGCGCCGTCGTTTGCGCAGCTGGCACAGCCCTCACCGCCGCCGCGCCCGGTCGAGCCGATTCCGGCTGCCCCGGCGCCTCCACCGGGTGGAGCGGCCCCGGCGACACCGCCCGGCCCTGGCCTGCCTCCTGCGCCCGTGGCGCCCGGTGCTGCTCCGCCGTTAGCGCCCGGCGCAACAGAGCCGGCTCCCGCAGCACCGGGCGAGGCGCCGGCGGCTGGCGGATCCAGCGAAGTCGAAGGGCTGCACTACGATATCCAGGGCATCACCTCCGATCTCGAGAACTTCAAGTTTCAGTGGCAGCGCGAGCGCGACATTCACACGGCGGTGACCACGCGCGGACTGCGCCTCGGCGGCACCATCCAGGCCCGTTTCGGCTACACGGATCAGCCAACGAACTCGGCGATCGTCTACAACCGCAAGAGCAGCTTCGACATCGGGGCCGCGCTGATCACGTTCACGGGCAGCCTGTACAAGGACTATGCCGAGGGCAGAAACCTGGACTTCGCGCTGCGCTTCGGCGCATCGCCGCAACAGGCACGAACCGATAGCTTCTTGAACCTGCTGGACGCGAATGTCGTCTATTCGCCGTTACCCACGATCGATGCGGAGGGGCCGCAGCTGACGCTCACGCTGGGCCAGCAGCTGCTGCCGTTCGGGCTCGAGGTGCCGGCGTCAGAAGAGCTGAAACCGGTGATCCGCAACGCGCAGTTCACCACCAAGTTGAACCTCGCGCGGCGCGACGTCGGCCTGATCGTGCGTGGGGACCTCTTCCCGCTGGTCGACTTCGGCTACAATTATCGCGTCGGAGCCATCCAGTATGCTGTGGGTGTGGTGAATGGCGCTGGCCCGAACACGCTGGATGATAACAACGTGCGCGACGTGATCGCGCGCGTGGCGTTCACCGTGCCGAGCGAATATCACTCCTGGTTGCGGCAGATCACGCTGGGCGCCAGCGGTTACTTTGGCAGTCAGAACACCTTCCTGACGGATACCGCGAGGACGATCTCGGGGCGCGCGGTCAAGCGGCGCCTGGGCGTCGATTTCTACTACAACCACTGGCCTTTCGGCGTCACCTACGAGTTCATCCGTGGCAAGGACGGGGTGACCACCGGCACCACGTTCGACGACCCGCAGCGCTCCCAGATCGACAGCGAGTCGCACACGGCGACCGTGTTCCTCAGCTTCGGCGAGCAATTCGTGAGCGGATTCCGCAACCAGGGCAAGTACGACGACTGGTGGCCGAAGACGTACCAGCCGTTCTTCCGCTTCGATCGCTACGATGCGAACAAGGATCTGACGAAGGATGTCGTCACCATCTACACGGGCGGTTTGAACCTGTTCGTGGCCGAGACGACGAAGTTTCAGGTCAACTTCAACTGGATTGACGATCAGCATCTAACCAAGGACCAGCGCGAGATCTTGGCGCAGGCGCAGGTCGGCTTCTGAAAGGCAGGGCGTGACATGACCCAGGCGCAGTTGGTGAATGGGCTGGAGGCTGCGGCGCCGTCCAGCGTGGTGGCGGCAGGCAGGAGGAGTCTGCCTCGAGTGGGGCAAGCACTGCGCAGACAGGCGCTGGGGGCCTATCTGCCGCTCCTGGCGCTCGGGCTCTGGGCGCTGGCGGCGAACCGGCAATGGGCGCCGCCACAGGTCCTGCCCGCTCCTCGCCTGGTGGCGCAGACGCTCGGGGAGCTGATCTCTTCCGGGGAGCTGCTCCAGCATTGCGGGATCAGCCTGGCCCGGGTCACGGGCGGCTTTCTGCTCGGTGGAGCGCTCGGCCTCCTGCTCGGGACCGCCATGGGCCTCTCGCGCCGCGTGGAACAGTACGTCTATCCGCTCTTCCATGCGCTGAACCAGGTTCCAGTACTGGGGTGGCTGCCGCTGGCGATGATGGTGTTCGGCATCGGCGAATCGCTGAAGGTCGTGATCATCGCGCAGGCCAGCCTGGTGCCGATCGCCATCAACGTGTTCGAAGGCATCCGCCGCGTGCCGCGACAGTACGTCGAGGTGGCGCGCGTGTTCGAGTTCTCGCGCGGGCAATACCTGCGCAAGGTGGTCTTCCCGGCTACCGTGCCCTCGCTGTTCGTGGGCCTGCGCTACGGGCTCACGCTGGCCTGGCTGTCCCTGGTCACCGTAGAGCTGCTGGCTTCCTCCGAGGGCCTGGGTTTCCTGATTGTGTGGGGGCGCCAGCTGTTTCAGCTGGATCTGGTGCTGGTGGCGATCATCTCGATCGGAGTCGTCGGGTTGCTGCTCGATCAAGGACTGGCCCGTCTGGAAGCGCGGCTCCTGCACTGGCGTCCCAAGGCTTCGTGGAGCGGCGCGCAGGCAGGTGCACAGTGAAGTGGCTGCGCGGGCTGGTACTGCCCGTTCTTCTCCTGGTCGCCTGGGAGCTGCTGACGCGCTACCAGCTGGTGAACTTGCGCTTGCTGGTGCAGCCCAGCAAGGTGGTGGACACCTTCCTGCGCGAGCTGCGCGAGGGCGAGCTAGTGAGCCAGCTCGGCGCCAGCCTGGCGCGCGATCTCGGCGGGGCGGCTCTGGGCAGCATCGCGGGCATCCTGGTAGGTACGGCGATGGGCACATCGCCCTTCTACGACCGCTTGCTGGGCTCGAGCTTTCATGCGGCCAAGCAGGTCGCCATCTTCGCCTGGATCCCGCTGATGAGCCTGTGGCTGGGCACGGGTGAGCCGGCCAAGGTGGTGTTCATCGCTCTGGCCGCCTTCTACCCCGTCGTGCTCAACACCTTCGAAGGCATTCGCAGCGTCGGTTCGCACTATGTGGAGGTGGCGCGCGTGTTTCGCTTCTCGCGTCTGCAGGTGTTCCGGCGCGTGATCTTGCCGGGCGCAGCACCCTCGATCCTCGCTGGCGTCCAGGTGGCGCTGGTCTACTCGTGGCTCGCCACGATCGGCGCGGAGTACCTGCTGGCGGCCGGGCCCGGCATCGGCAACCTGATGATCGACGGCCGCGAGACGTTCCAGATGGACAAGGTGCTGGTGGGCGTCGTGCTCGTGGGCGCCGTCGGCGCGAGCATCAGCGCGCTCGCCTCGGCCATCGGCGCCTGGCAACTGCGCTGGCGCGTCACCAGCGCCTGAGGGATCTTCTGCGGGGAGGCCCCGCAGCCCGGGGAGGGGGAAAGAGAGCACGCTACGCATGGCTACACCAGGCATCATCGAGATCATCGATGTAAAGAAGCAATACACGGTCGACGGCGAGAACCTGCAGGTGCTCGGCGGCCTCAACCTCTCGATTCAGCCGGGCGAGTTCCTGAGCGTGGTCGGCGTGAGCGGCTGCGGGAAATCCACTTTGCTGCGGCTCTTGATCGGGCTCGACGCCGACTACGAAGGCGAGATCCGCGTGGGCGGCGCTCCGGTGCGCGGCACCAGCCTGGACCGCGGCATCGTGTTCCAGGATCACCGGCTCTTCCCCTGGCTGACCGTGCGGGAGAATGTCGGGCTGGGCCTCACCAACTCGACCTGGTCCGAGGCGGAGAAAAAGAAGGCCGTGCAGGAGCACATCGAGCTGGTTGGTTTGGCCGGCTTCGAGGCTGCCTATCCGCACCAGCTCTCCGGAGGCATGGCGCAGCGCGCGGCCATCGCGCGCGGGCTCGTCAATCGCCCGAGCATTCTGCTGCTGGACGAGCCCTTCGGCGCGCTCGACGCGCTGACGCGCTCCAACTTGCAGCAAGAGCTGCAGCGCATCTGGCAGACCGAGAAGATCAGCATGGTGCTCGTCACGCATGACGTAGACGAGGCCGTGATTCTGGGCGATCGCGTGGTGGTGCTGCACGCGCGCCCCGGGCGCATCGAGCGCGTCGTGGAGATCGACGTGGAGCATCCGCGTGACCGGGACGACCCGCGCCTGAAGCGTCTCGCGGACGAGGTCCGCGAAGCCATCGTGGGGCGGCAGAACTGACGATCTCGGTTCAATTAATATTGGACAAAAGTCTTTCAAAATGGAAATCGAAGAGGGGTCCCAGACCTTTCCAGTGACGAGGAGATGAGATGACTGTCCTTCAAACCCGTTCCGTCAGCCAACAGCTCGAGGTCGTGCCCGTTGCGGGCCGCATCGGAGCGGAAATTCGCGGCGTGCAGCTGTCCGCCGATCTCGACAAGTCGACCGTCGCGGCGATCCGCGCGGCCTGGCTGAAGCATAAGGTGGTGTTCTTCCGCAATCAGCACCATCTCGATGAAGCCAAGCAAGAGGCGTTGACCAGCATCTTCGGCGCCGGCCCGGTAGCGCACCCGACCGTGCCCGTGATCCCCGGTAGCCGCTACATCCTGGAGCTGGACTCGAAGCACGGCGGCCGCGCGAACTCCTGGCATACCGATGTGACCTTCGTGGATGCGTACCCACGTGCCTCGATCCTGCGTGCGCTGGTCATCCCGGAGTACGGTGGAGACACCGTCTGGGCCAACACGGCGGCCGCGTATCAGGACCTGAGCCCCACGCTGCGCGAGCTCGCCGACAAGCTGTGGGCTCTCCACTCCAACGAGTACGACTACGCGGCGCGTCGCCCCGAGGCGAACCCCGAGTCGGAGAAGCATTACCGCGAGGTCTTCACCTCGACGGTGTACGAGACGGAGCATCCGCTGGTGCGTGTGCACCCGGAGACGGGCGAGCGCTCGCTGGTGCTCGGTCACTTCGTCAAGCGCATCCTCGGCGTCTCGTCGCAGGACTCGGCGCACCTGTTCCAGGTCTTTCAGGACCACGTCACGCGCCTGGAGAACACCGTGCGCTGGCGCTGGGCGGTGGGTGATGTGGCCGTATGGGATAACCGCTCGACGCAGCACTACGCCGTCAACGACTACGGCGACCAGCACCGCGTGGTGCGCCGCGTGACGGTGGACGGCGACGTGCCGGTGAGCGTGGACGGCAAGCGCAGCGTGGCGCGCTCCAAGACCCCACGCCAGGCCGTCGCGGCCTGAGCGCAAACGGCAGCGGGCACGGAAGAATCGGAGGCAAGCACGATGAGCAGCATTGCATTGGATACGGACGTGCTCGTGATCGGCGGCGGCCCGGCGGGCACCTGGGCCGCCTGGTCTGCCGCCAGCCAGGGCGCGCACGTGGTGCTGGTGGACAAGGGCTACTGCGCGTCGCGGCGATCACCAAGAACCTCGCCGATGAGCTCGGCCCGAAGGGTATCAACGTGGTGGCCCTGCATCCGGGCGCCACGCGCACCGAGCGCACCGATCCGGCGGCGGAGAAGTCGCTGGCAGCGCACGTGAGCATCGGTCGTATCGTGGACTCCTCCGAGGTGGCGAACGTCGTGGCCTTCCTGGCATCGCCGGAGAGCGTGGCCATCAACGGCGACGCGATCGCCGTCGGCGGGGGCAGCCTCGGCACGATTCATTATTGATTTCGGCTTAGCCCGACGGAGCTCGGCGGACCGGTTGGTCCGCGGCGTACGGGTTGAGCTCGTTCGTATACAGCGAGCTCACCGGGATCTGGCCCGGGGTGAGCTCGCCGCCTTTTTCCATCCAGTCGATCCAGATCTGGAACTCGCGGTCGGTGATCGTGCCACCGGTGCCGTTCACGCCGTAGCTGTGCCAGTACTTCACGACCGAGTGGTCTTCGGCGCGGTCGCGCTGGTGCATGATCTCGACGAAGCGCGCGATGACCTGATCGCGCGGGGTGCTGCGTGCCCATTCGAGCGCGCGTGCCACGCCATCGACGAACTTGCGGGCGGTGCGCGGATGGGAGCGGATGAACTCGGTCTTCATCACGTAGCTGCCGGCCGTGAAGCGGCCGAACAGCTCGTAGTCGGAGAACAGCGCGCGCAGGCCGCCTTTTTCGATGGCGCGGTCGCGATAGATGTCGCCGAGCACGGCGATGTCGACCTGGCCCTGGCGCAGTACCTGCTCGCCGTTCACCGGCGGGATCACCACGAGCATGACCTGCTCGGCGGCTTTGGGGCTGAGCTGGTTGCGGAACAGGTACTCCTTCAGCATGAACTCGCTGTGGGCGCCGAGCGTGTTCATGGACACCTTCTTGCCCAGGATGTCCCGTGGGGAATGGATCGGACTGTTCTCCGGCACGTAGTAGCCGCTCCAGCGCTGGTCATCGACGCCGTAGTAGCCGACGACCGCCACGATGGGCGTCTTGGCGGCGACCAGCTTGATGATCGCGCCATTGAACGCTCCACCGAAATCGGTATCGCCTGTGACCACCGCCTGCACACTGGCGGGGCCGCTGATCGTGCTGCCCACAAAGTTCAGGTGCAGCGGGGCGAGATAGCCCAGCGACTCGGCCAGTTCCGCAGGACTCACCGTGCCGTTGTTGCCTTGGTAGCGTAACTCCAGTGTCTCGTAACCCGGCACGCCCGTGACCTCGGGCTTGCTTTCTCCGCGCGCACAAGCTGATGCCAGAGCCAACAACGCGAGCCCGAGCCCGACAAGTTTCGGTTTGGAAATCACACGAGAAGGATAGCTGCTGGCCCCACGATTGTCGCGCTGATTTGTCTCGTATAATAGATATGGCGTCTGTAGAGTGGAGCGTATCAGCCCGAGGTTTCGAACATGACACGACGACAAGGTAAGCTGCACCTCAACGCCTTTCTGCTCAACGTGGGCCATCACGAGGCATCCTGGCGCCTGCCCGAGAGCGATCCGCTCGCCAGCATGAATGTGCGCCACTACATTCAGCTGGCGCGCATCGCCGAGCGGGGCAAGCTGGACTCGCTGTTTCTGGCGGACGGTCCGGTGCTCTGGGGGCACATCGGTCAACGTCCGGCAGGCAGCCTGGAACCGACGGTGCTGCTGACCGCGCTGGCGGGCGCCACCGAGCACATCGGTCTGATCGCCACAGCGTCGACCACCTACAACGAGCCGTACAATCTCGCGCGGCGGTTTGCTTCGCTCGACCACGTCAGCGGTGGGCGCGCGGGCTGGAACATCGTTACGACGGCAGGTGTGGATGCCGCGCGCAACTTCAACCTCACGGCATTGCCCGCGCACGCCGACCGCTATGCGCGGGCGGCGGAGTTCGTGGATGTGTCGCTCAAGCTCTGGGACAGCTGGGAAGACGACGCCGTGCTCGCGGACAAAGAGCGCGGTGTGTGGGGCGACGAGAGCAAACTCCACCCGCCGCAGCACGTGGGCCGATACTTCCGCGTCGAGGGCGCGCTGAACGTGCCGCGCTGCCCGCAAGGCTACCCGCTGCTGGTGCAGGCGGGCTCGTCCGAGGACGGCAAGGAACTGGCGGCGCAGTACGCCGAGGCGGTGTTCACCGCCCAGCAGACGCTGGAAGATGCGCAGGCGTTCTACTCCGACCTGAAGGCTCGGTCGCGAGCCCTGGGAAGGGATCCCGACTCGATCAAGATCCTGCCGGGCATCGTGCCGGCGCTCGGCTCGACGGAGAAGGAGGCGCAAGCGCTGGAGGTAGAACTGGAGCAGTTGATCAAACCGGAATACGCGCGCCGTCAGCTGGCACAGGTGCTGCGCGTGGATCCAGAGACCCTGGACCTGGACCGCGAGCTGCCCGCGGACTTGCCGAGCGAGGACCACATCGAGTCGCAGAAGAGCCGCTACACGCTGATCGTCACGCTGGCCCGGCGCGAGCGGCTCACGGTTCGCCAGCTTCTGGGGCGGCTCGGCGGGGGACGCGGGCATCGCACATTCGCGGGCACCCCCGAGCAGGTCGCGGACGCGATTCAGCACTGGTGGGAGAACGGCGCCGCCGACGGCTTCAACGTGATGCCGCCGGTGCTGCCCTCGGGGCTGACGGCCTTCGTTGACCACGTGGTGCCGATCCTGCAGCGCCGAGGCCTGTTCCGCAGCGAGTACGAGGGCAAGACGCTGCGCGAGAACTACGGGCTGCCGCGCCCGCCGAACCGCAACCAGCGCCGACCGCTGGAGGGTGCAGCCTGAGGCCTAACGCTCGCTGACCCGGACCGTCCTGAGCGCCTGAAACGACAACGGCGGGCCCCCCTTCGAGGGACTTCGAGGGAGGGGACCCGCCGCGGTCTCGGCAAGGGGCTACGATACGGCCGCGAGCAGCGGCTCGCCTTTGAGCGCTTTCGACGGCACGCCATCGACGCCGACCGGAATATCTCCGACCAGCGTGATCCGGTGCAACTTGCGCTCGCGCTCGATGTGGTCGACGTCCTGCGGCCCCAGGTGCGACGTGCCGAAACGTGAAGCGAAGCCGATCTGCTCGGCGTGGCTGATCTTCTGATTGCGGAAGAAGACCACCTTCCACTCCAGCAGCGCCGCGCGGATCTGCGCGATGGTGGCGTCGTCGTGGCGCGCTGCCGGGTCGACTCCGCGGATTTCGGCGCCCACGTGGCTGGCCAGCAGCCGTACCTCGAGCTTGCTGAATTGTTGCTGTCCCATGCTGTACCTCCTATCGAGCAAAGCGGTTCATTCGGCCGCCGCAGCCGCGCGCTGCTCGCCGCGGGCGAGCTTGGCCTCGACGGCAGTGCCCTTGAAGAAATTGGGGTTTGCTTCCGTGTAGAACTTGTAAGGATTGCCGAAGACCCAGGCCTTGAAGTCCGCTTCCGTGAGCGCGCCCTCTTCCACCAGCGCGTAGGACTCGGCGAGCACCTGCGTGAGATCGGGCACGTCCCAGTGGCCCACGTCCGAGGAGTAGATGGCGTTGACCTTCACCCCGAGCGGGTTCGCCTTGTCGTTGAAGGCGTGCGCGACGGTGCGATCGTCCGACTCGGAGCCGAAGAAGAAGCTGTCGACCCAGCGCTTCTTGATGTCTTCGACGCTCTCGATGCCGGCTGCTGAGAAGTCGTCGCGATCCTGGGGCTCCGGCTGGCGCGCGTCCTTGGTGTAGCGCTCACCGAGCGTATCGCGGATCAGGTCCTCACCCTCGATCGAGCGCCCGCGACTCAAGTCCTTGCCATAGCGTTCGAAGATCTCCGTCAGCAGGGCGCGATCCGTCTGGGCGGGGTCATAGTTGACGAGCCCTTCCTTGCCGCGCTTCTGCCAGCGATCGACCAGATGGATGTACACGCGGGCGCCCCAGTCGGCGCCGCCTTCCAGCAGACCCACGCGCAGGCCCGGGAAGCGCCGCGTCACACCGCCGAAGAACAGCGCCCGGGCAAAGGCCTCCGAGCCATCGGCGAAGTGGCCGATGTGATTGTTCATGTAGTTGCTGATCGAGCTGCGACCCACCCAGCCCTGGCTGCCGTAGTGCGTGAGCACAGGCACGCCCAGCTCCACCACCTTGGCCCAGAAGGGGTCGTAGTCGTACTCGCTGTCGAGGCCGTAGAAGTCCTGGTACGAGATGTACTTTTGCAGCTCCGGGTACTTGTCGGCCGGGTACTTGTCGGCGAGCGCGCGGATCGGGCGGCGCACGCTGCCCGCGATGTTGATGGCCTTCAGTCCGAGCTCGTTCACGGCGAACTCCAGCTCGGCGATGCCTTCCTCCGGTGTGTTCAGCGGAATGCCCGCCACCGGCGTCAGGCGGTCGGCATAGGGGCGAAACAGGTCCGCGTGATAGTGATTGATCGCGCGCTGCAACGCCGTGCGGCTGTGCGCGTCCTTCACTCCCAGCGGCGCGAGCACGTTGTTCGGGAACAGCACGGAGTAGTCGGAGCCCTGCTCGGCCTGCCGCTGATAGAACAGCTCGGGCAGGTGATAGGTGGCGACGTCCCACGTGTTCTTGGTGACGCGCGCCCACCATGGCGCGCGCAGTGAGCGGAAGAACTGGCGCTCCTCCGGGGTCTGCTCGTACCAGCTCTTGCCATTGCTGGTGTTGCCCCGCTCGATGCGATCCAGAGACGCCTTGCGCAACTCATCCACCAGGCGGTTGCCGCCGTACTGCGCGACGTAGTCTTCGAGCGCGGGGGTGTAGTCGTTGGTATGGACGTCCGTGTCGATGACGGGGTAGTCCAGCTTCGCTTTGAGGGCGGCGGAGGGCGAGCGCGAGAGGCTCGGCACTGAGAGGCTCATGCAAGGTCTCCTTTTGGAAACAACGAGCGGCCGAGAGACGGCCTGCGTCACGTCCCGCCCGTTGATAAAAGGGACGTTAGTACATTAAGATGGACAAAGACAAGGCGATCGGGCCTGGGTCTTCAGCGAGGTATTCGGCATGGGCTATCCGAGTGTGTATCCGACCGGCGTCACGGTCTACGATCCGGAGCGTGCCTGGAGCGGCTACACGATCTTTCAGGCGCCGGGCGCGGGCGCATTGCTCATCGACATGAGCGGGCGCGAAGTGCAGCTCTGGCAAGGGCTGCAGGGCTTCCCCAACAAGCTGCTGCCGGGGGGACAGGTCTTTGGCAGCAGCGGAGAGCGTGAGCCGCGCTTCGGGGCTCAGGACGCGCCAGGCCAGGAGCCGCTGACGGACCGGGGCACCACGCTGGTCCTCGCGCACGAGAACGTGAGCAACCCGGCGATCTCCGACCGTCCGCTGCTCGATGACAAGATCATCGAGGTCGACTGGGAGGGGAACATCATCTGGCAATGGCGGCCCCACGAGCACTTCGAGGAGCTGGGCTTCGACGCGAGGCGCGCGAGGCGTTGCGCAAGGATCCGAACGTGCGAGCCGCCGCTGCGGGGCCCCTCGGCGCGGCCACGCCCCAGGCAGAGGGGTATGGAGAC
>JAICTU010000588.1 GCA_025936205.1 Polyangiaceae bacterium
CTCGAACACATCACGCGGGAATTTGGCGTCGCGATCTGCCGCGGCGGCCGCTGGAATGACGCGTTCTTTGGTGAAGCGGCGCGCAGCCTCACACAGCGCGGTCTGCTCTTCGGACAGGTTGAAGTCGAGCATCGGCCTCCTGAGCTCCTGCAGATGAAGGGGAAGCCTCAGTATAGCCCAGAATCGCGCGCAGACGCGCCCCGGCGATCCGGCACGCCACCGGGCTCTGGTCGATTCCGACGCAGTACCGCCCCAGGCGTGCGGCCACGGCCAATGTAGTTCCTGAACCACACATCGGGTCGAGCACGTGGCTTTCCGGTAAGGACGCCGCGCGCACGATGCGCTCCAGCAGCGCCTCGGGCTTCTGCGTGGGGTAGCCGGTCGTCTCGCGCGTGAGCGGGGTGTTGGCGTTCATCGCGGGGCAATCCGCCCAGACGCTGCCCAGGCGGCGCCCTTCGTCCGCGTAGTAGCGGTAGACCTTGCCGGCGATGGTGCGCTCGCGGTAGCGGCGGCCGGCCGCGTCCTGCTCGCGGAAGTGCATGCGCAAGCTGGTCTCGGCGTACGGCTCGCGCAGGGCAGCGTCGTCGCCGTTCCAGATCAGCTCCGGGCCGCGCGCGTAGATCAGGATGGTTTGATGCGTGACACCTGGGCCGTTGCGCCGGCGGCTGCCGTTGCCCGGGACCCAGATGATCTCGCCCTGGAAGCCGCCGCGGCCGAAGACGCGATCGGCCGCGCACTTCGCCTCGTGCACGGTGTGGTGGCTCAGGTGCAGCCAGAGGCTGCCGCGCTCGCTCAGGCACTCGCGCATGGCCGCGAGCCGTGGCTCCAGCATGCTCAGGAAGGCGTCGACGTCACCGAAGTGGTCCGCATACGCCAACGTGCCCCGTGCGCGCTCCACGCCGCTCTGCAGCCGCGCGCGGCGCTTGCCGCCCGCGTTGAAGGGCGGGTCGACGTAGATCAGATCGAAGCGCTCGCCCGCCGCCTGCAGCGCAGGCAATTGCTCGAGGCAGTCCGCGTGCTCGATGCGGCTCTGCAGTCCGAGATTCAGAGCTGCTCCTCGAGGTCGGAGCCGTCGAGATCCCCTGGGTCCAGCTCCGCTGGGTCCAGCTCCGCCGGGTCTGGGGCCGCCGCGTAGAGATGGAGCGCGGCCAGGTCCGTGCCGAGCGCCTGCAGGTCCTGGGGCACCGTGTTCGGGGGCAACATGTTCTCGGGCAGCGTCGGCAGCCAGCTCCAGTAGGGGCCGCCGCCCTGGCAGCCGCGCACGCTCTCCTGGGGCGAGCAGGCGACGCGCAGGTGCAGGTGATCGTCGTGAGGCAGGGCGTCGGCCGGCTCTTGCAGCACATTCTCGGCGCGCCACACCAGCTCGGGGTCTTCGCCGCTGGCGATCGCGTAGTCGATCAACAGCGCCTCCACCGCGTGGCTCGC
Organism: Polyangiaceae bacterium; assembly: GCA_025936205.1. Next base: position 1,426 of record JAICTU010000588.1, read on the forward strand.
GAACATCCACTGCGCGTCGATCTGCTCGGAACTCAGCAGGCTCTTCACCAGAAGCCACTCGCGCGCCACGTCGAGCTGCACGAAGCCCCCGTCCGGTGAGCGGCCCAGCCCGTCGGAGCCCAGCTGCACGAAATGCGCGTTTTCGATCGGCGCGCCCTCCGGTGTGGTCATGTACCACAGCAGATCGACGTCGCGCCCGGAGCGGTGGGTGGCGTGGCGCACGACCTGCCCGCCCTCGCGCGCGGAGAGGTCCCCGACGACCAGTGGGCCTCCGCCGGGCAGCGCCGTCTGCACCTTGCGGGCCGCAGCCTGAACCGCTCTCACCAGGCCGGGCTGTCCCCAGTTGAAGCCACCCACCTTGCGATAGCGAACGAAGCCAGGGCCCGCCTGCGGCAGCTCCACAGCGCCCGTCTGCACGCCATGATGCGGCCAACCCACGGAGCCGCCGAGACCTGGGGCCAGCGGGGTCGGAGTGCCCAAGCAACCCCAGAGCGAGGACGTGAAAAAGCTCAGCGCGGTCAGGGCAGGGAGGCGGCGCGTCATGCGGGAGACTCGCGATCGAGATATTTGGCGATCGACTCTTCGAGGCAACGGCTGGCTTGCTCGCCCCCGGGCTTGCTCGTCAGCTGGATTTGACCCGCGGCCTGGCTCACGAAACCGAGATCTTGAAACGCCGCGAAGGCGTTTTCAAGCAGCGGCTTGCTGATCGCCTCCGCGCGCTCGATCTCGCCCGAGAGGTACATGAGCCTGCCCGTCGAGAGGGTCTGCTTGACCAGGTCCTTGGCGTCGAGCGGACCCTTTTCCAGGCCCGCCAGGCCGCGCGCGGCGACGCGGTAGGACTCGATGAAATTCCGCAGCAGGCCGGCGTAGGTCATCAGCCACTGGTGACCCGTCCAGCCCGAGCGGCCCGGCCCCGGCGAAAGATGCGAGCCTCCGTTGGCATGCGGCGGCCGCTCCAGGTCTCCGTCCGCCACCATGCCGGCGACCGTCTCCTCGAAGATGGTGTCGAAGCTGGCGTCGGCGCGGAAGCGGAACTCGTACTTGAACAAGCGCGACAGCTCCTGGACCCGGGCGCGCACCTCCGTCTCCGTGCGCGTCGAGGGGGGCAGCTCCGGGTGCGGCGTGTCCCCGCGGTAGAGGAGCGCCACCGCTACCAGCGCGCGCTCCACGAAGAAGTGCAGGATGATGTTCTTGGAGCCGTCGAGCTTCAGCCGCTTGTCCTCGGGGATGGTGTAGATGGCGCCGCGACCTGCCCGGGGCTTGGTGATGTTTTTGGAGCCCACTTCTGCCGGGTAACGCACCTCCACCATCTCCCCGTCGGCGAACATCTGCGCTGCCTCGCGAATGGCCTCGGCACGCAGCTCGCCGCTCGGCGTGGTGAGCACGGGGGTCGAGCGAGCACCCAGCTTGCGCAGCGTGCCGAGCAGGCGCTCGCAGCGCACCAGCAGCTTTTCGTGCGGCTGCCCCCGGCGGTGGTAGCTGAGCAGTGCCAGGGCCGTGAGGGCGCCGGGGGTAACGGCGGTCACGCGGTTGATCTCGTCCATCACGCGGTTGCCGAGGCGCGTGACCATGGCGCGCTGCTTCGCGGGCGAGAGGGAGCCCGGGGGCAAGCCCAGGTCGGAGCGGATGTGGTCCAGGGTGAGGATCTGGCCAAACTGCAGGTTGATGCGCCCGTAGCGGGACTTGAGCACGCCTGCCGAGCCGAGCAGGCCCGCGGCGTCCTCTTTGGCCTTCTCGCCGCCGCCCAGCTCGACCTCGTAGGAGTCGACGACCCGCTCGTAGCCGATACTCACGGGCACGAAGCACACGGGGCGCTGCGGCACGGCCAGCGCGGCGCTCACGATCATCTTGAGCAGGCCGAACTTGGGTGCGAGCAGCTTACCGGTACGGCTACGCCCCCCCTCCAGGAACATCTCCAGCGAATAGCCCTCGCGGATCAAGCGCCGGATATAGGCGTCGACCACGATCGGATAGAGGGCGTCGCCCGAGAACGAGCGCCGGATGAAGAACGCCCCTGCGCGCCGGAAGATCGGCCCCATCGGGAAAAAGGTCAGGTTGTCGCCGGCGGCGATCAGCGGCAGCGGCAAGTTCTCGCGGTTGAAGGCGTAGGAGACGATCAGGTAGTCGATGTGGCTCTTGTGGCTGGGCAAGAGCACGAGCGACTTGTCCTTGGTCTCGGCCCGGATGCGCGCGATGCCCTCGCGATCGATGTCGATGCCGGCATACATGCGCTTGAACAGCCGCTCGAGCGCCACGGCCAGCACGCTGCGCGTCGTGCCCTCGGGCGTGGCCTGCAGCGCGCGCAGCATGCTCAGCGCTTGTTCCATCAGCTCGGCATCGCTCTTGCCGTTGCGCGTCAGCTTGCCGATCTCGCTGCGAAAGCGCGGGCTGCGCAGGATCTCCTGCCGCACCCGCTCCGGCGACTTGAGCGCGGGCCCCGTCACCGCGCGGCGCTCGCGCTCTAGACGGCGCATCATCGTGTACGTCAGGCGATTGATGAGCGCGGCGTCGCTGGCGTCGCGGTAGGTGTGCAGGAACTCCGCGAGGTTCACGGGCTCGCCCGCCTTGAGCTCGACGTGCCGGAAATTGTATAGAAACTGCCCGATCGTACGGACCGGGCTGGCCCACTCGCGGGGACCCAGCACCAGATCCAGTACGCGCGTGCCGCGCGTGTCCGGCAGCTTGGTCCACATGAAGAGCTGGGGCACCAGCAAGATCGGATCGCTGCGCTCGCGCTGCAGCTTGATCAGCGCCTGCACCAGCTCGTCGCCCTCTTTCAGCCCACGCCCCCCGCTCGCGCCCGCCGCCACGTCGAGCACGCTGGGCGGGCGCTTGAGGAACAGCACTGCCGAACCGCCCGGCGAGAGCGCAGCGCGCAGCTCGTCTGCCGGCGTGCGGTCTTTGCGCGGAAAGATGGCGTTCAGCCAGCCCCGGCCCATCGGGTTCAGGACCCAGAGCCCGAGGTCGCTCGCGAAGCGGATGCGCGGCAGCTCCGAGCGCTTGGTGAGGTAATCGAGCGCGAAGAAGTCGACGAAATTGAGGTTGCGCAGGATGTAGACGACCGTCCCCTGTGCGGCGAGTTGACGCACCTGCGTCACCCACTCGCTGTCCACCTGAATCTGATCGAAGAACTGCTGGTACAGCGCTCGCAGCAGCGGATTCGGTCGGTAGGGTGGGGGCAGTGAGGGAGGCATTCGTCTGTATTGAAGCGGCTCGCGAGGCACCCTAACAGGAGGTCCGCAGACACGCCACACGCGCCGCAGCGCCGATTGTGGTGTATTGCGGCGCGGAGTAGAGTCCTGCCGTTGCGCGTTTCGGTATCGAAGCTGCTGTTCGCTGGCTCTCTGGTGGTGGGGTGCCGTTGCTCGGATGGGCCCGCGCCCGCATCGACAGCCAGCGGCGGCAGTGCGGGCGCAGCCGGCGCGGCGCCGGATTGTCAGCAGGCAGAGGCACGGATCACGTTGCTCGCGCGTGGGGAACACGCCGGAGCAGCCATCCATTCCGACGCGAGCGCAGAACCCGAACCGGAAATCGATCTGCCCTTTTCGGTCGAGCCCGGTATGGCGCTCGAGCTCGGAGGCGCCTTCTATGCGACTGCGTTGCGTCATGAGCCCCACGGCGAGGTCGCGCTGCTCGCGCGTTTGCCGCGCAGCGTCGGTCAGCAACCCGCGATGATGGAGCTC
>JAICTU010000107.1 GCA_025936205.1 Polyangiaceae bacterium
CTTGCCAGTTGTTGTGGCGGCCGTCCCAGTAGATGACGTCGAGGGTGGTGGGGTCGACGTCGTCGAGGCAGTTGGCGTTGACGGCCACGTAGTCGCCGCCCACCTCGGCGAGGTGGCCGCGGCCGAAGGTGTGGACGCCGCAGTGGGCGCAGAAGTAGCGCTTGGAGATCTTGCCGCCCCATTCGTACTCGCCGAGCGCGTCTTCGCCCGCCAGGGTGCGGAAGGCGCTGGGCTTCACGAGGTAGCTCGTGACGGCGGTCATGGTGCAGATGCTGCAGTTGCAGCGGCTGGCGGGGCCGCGCAGGTCGAGCTCGACCTCGAAGCGCACCCGGCCGCAGTGGCAGCCGCCCTGGCGGCGCTCGGCGCGGGCGGAAGTGTCGTTGTTGGATCCAGAGGTTGCGGGCTCGGTCATGTGCGGTTCCTTTCGTTGGAAGTGGGTCCAGAGTACCGGTCATCGAGGACAGTTTCGGTCCTCAATCGCGCCCAGATCGATCCTGAATCGCCCGGCTCCCACCCCGGCACTTTCATGGGGTGGGAGGGCTGCCGTAACCGAGCTCGTGATTTGGACTCTGCGCGCTCGTGGGGCGTCGAAACTCGGCGTCGGGCTCGTCTTCTCGTGCCTGGTCGCCTGCGCGGGTATCCTCGGCATCGAGGATCGCTCGCAGGACACGGCGGCGAACTATCCGATCGATGGCTACCAGGGCTGCCGGGAAGGCGACTGTACGCGCTGCCTCGCCGTGCACCTCGCGGCGTGTGAAGCTCAGGCTACCTGCAGCGATGTCTCCGGCAAGGGCGAGTGCGCCGCCTGTGTGTGCGAGAACTGTCTCGATCCGCTGGCGGCGTGCCAGCAGGACGAGGGCTGCACGGCGATCTGGGAGTGTCTGCGCGATTCGCGCTGTGACCTGTCGGAGCGCGCGCAAGCCAGTTGCACGCAGAGCTGTGGCCCAGTGATCCAGGCCAACGGCGGCGTCAACGGCCCCTCGTTCCGCGCGGCCGCAGAGATTCGCACCTGCGCGACCAGCTCGGCTTGCTTGAGCTGCCTCGCGCCGCAAGTCACGCAGTCCTCGCTCAGTTGCACGCAGCAGAATGGCTGTCAGGATTGCGCGGACTGTTTCAATCAGTGCCTGTGCTCGGGGGAGAAGTTCGGCGCCTGCAAGGACTTGTGCAAAGATCAGGGGACAGCGCCGGCCGCTGCCTGCAGTGATGCCGATCAGTGCGCGGGTTGCACGACGTGCTTGCACACCTGTTCCTGCAACGGCGGCAGCTACGGCGAGTGCGTCGACCGCTGCTCCACGACACCGCCCGTCGACAACCCTCCGCCCGTTCTGCCCGCCGGTTGCAGCACCGCCGATAGCTGCATGGGCTGCAAGGATTGCGTGTCGCGCTGTGAGTGTAGCACTGGCGGTGACGAGGCCGAATGCACGAGCAGCTGCACGCCGCCGTCGGGCAACGTATGCATCGAGGATCCGCGCGGCGCGGCCTCGTCGTGTGATGCCTGTGAAAGTAGTCTCGCCCAATGCACGTGCAACGGCGACCCGATCGAGTCCTGCTGGCGGCAGCTAGGGATGCATGACTGCAAAGACGTGCCCGATAGCTACGGCTGCCTGGGCGGCTGTAGCGCTTCCGATCCGGGGTGCTTCGAGGGCTGGTATGGCAGCTGCGAGAGCCAGCCAGACGCTTGCGAGTCGTGCGCCTGTCAGGCCTGCACCGGCGAGCTGGGCACCTGCAAGGACCCGGCCAATGCGGGTTGCATGGACATGTTTCAGTGCATGCGCTCCACGAACTGTCAGGGCAATGGCTGCCTGGAGCGCTGCCGCGAGAGCGGGACCACGCCGGAATCGTTCGCCAGTGCCGAGGCGCTCTGGGCCTGCTATCAGGGCAGCGGCTGCGGCACGAGCTGTGCCGCGAGTCATGTGCCGCAAACCACCATCGACTGCCCGACGACGCAGGGCAGCACGACGTGCAGCGGCTATGTCGGCATCGGAGCCAGCTTCCCCGCCTGCTGCCCGAGCGTGATCATCTATCCGCTGCTCGACCCAGGCTCGACGACGACCGGCGGTGACGACAACCCCTGCGGGCTCGACCTCACCAGCCAGTACCCGAACGCGCGCATCTGCGAGCCGCTCGCACAGGCGGACCCGCCGCGCGGCGGGGAGACCTGCCCCGATCGGATCGTCGCGGAGCCGCCCTACAACGGCGCGCTCCTGACGGGCTGCTGCCGCGGCGCGGACAACACCTGCGGCTACTACGATGACATCACCAAGCTGGGCTGCCTGAGCGCCGGTGTGTTCGGCGACACCATCCAAGCCTGCCCCTGAGGACGGCAGCCTCCGCCCGCGCCAGCGCGAGCGGAGGCTCCTGGAGTCTCAGTGCAGGATCACCTTCAAGCAGCAACCCATCGAGCAGAACTCGGTCATCTCCGTGCAAGGATGATCGGGGTCGCAAGCCGTCCCGCCTTCACACGTGGTTGCCGGCGGGTCGGTGGCGGGGGGATCGCTTGCCGGAGGGTCCGTGGCCGGAGGGTCCGTGGCCGGCGGGTCCGTGGCCGGCGGCGGATCGGTATGGCAGTGCTCCGGCAGGTCCGCCTCGGTCTTGCCGGGGCAGAGCTCGCACTCGCCGCACTCGTTGCCGCAGGCCGTGCTCTTCACGCAGACCGGACAGGCGCTCTCGTCCCCGATCTTCTCCAGTGAGCAGCTGTCCTTCAGCATCACGTCGACGCTGCCGCCACCGGGCAGCTTCACGCTGCAGCAGCCGAAGCAGTCGCAGCCGTTGGGCGTGCGGGGTTGGCAGTTGTTGCGGCAGGTCTCGGTCACGGCGCAGGCCGCGTCGTCCTGGCTCAGCTCTCCCGTGAGACAGCCCGTCGGATATCGGCAGCGATCGTCGCCGGCGCCCGAGTTGCCGTCGAAGAAGCAGTCCTGCCACTTCGGGTCGCGGTTGTCACCGGGGATGCCCGTGGCAAAGGAGCTCTCGTCGTCGTCGATGGCGCCGGTGCACTCGCCGTCAAAGCCGTCGATCTTGCCGTCGCCGTCGTCGTCGATACCGTTGTTGCACGCACAGGCATGGCCGCCGCAGAGCAGCTTGCCCGTGGGCGTCATCGAGACCGAGGGCGGCAAAGAAGACGACCCGCCCGGGGAAGAATTCGAGGCACCCGCGTCGGCGCTATTTCCGGGCTTGCCCGCCGGGAACTTCTGCTGCGCTCCCTGGCCGAGCGCTGCTTCGTTGCTGGCCGCGTCTACGTCGTCGAACTTCAGATTGTCCGACTCACACGCCGCAAACAGCGCGAGCCCGAAGGCACAGAGTCCGAGCGTTGCAAATTGATACTTTCGCATGTGGATTCACCTCGGCGGTTACCCACGTTGAGTAGCCCTGTCGCGCCAGCTTTTATGAAGGGCTCGGCTTTTTCCACGAGCGTGCCGTAACGAAGCACAACGGCCCCGTCGTGACGCGCGGCGCCAGGAATCGGTCATACTCGAAAGAACTCGATGTTCCGCTCCGCTCACTGGCGCGCAGGGGTGTTGCTCTGGACTCTGTGCTGCGGCTGCCGAGAAGACGTGCTGATCGGTGAAAACTTCGGCGGCTCCGGCTCGATCGTGGTGCCGAGTGGGGGCGGCGGGGGCACATCGGGGACGGGCGGAGACGGCGTCTTCCCCGTTGACCCAGTCGGCGGTGATGCGGGCCCCAGCACCGTTGTCACTCCTTCCGGCCCTTGCGTCCCCGTCTCTTGCGGCGGCACTCCCAAGCAGTGCGGCGACTGCCAGGACAACGACGGCGACGGCCGCATCGATGCCGCGGACCCGGAGTGTCTGGGGCCGTGCGACGATAGCGAACGCGAGCTCTTCACCGACATCAGCGTGCGCGTGAACGGTTCGTGCCGCTCGGACTGCTACTTTGATCTCAACTCGGGCTCCGGCGACGACGGCTGCAACTGGTCGTTTCGCTGCGATCCGCTCGCCACTGCGCCGCTGTACTCGCCCACCGGCCTTGCCATGTGCGAGTACGATCCGTCGCTCGCGACGTGCCAGATGGATCCGGCGCGCGCCCGGGCCTGTGAAGCCGGCTGCTTGCCGCTCACGCCCAATGGCTGTGACTGCTTCGGTTGCTGCGAGCTGCCCGCGCAGAGCGGGAACTACATCTGGCTCGGCTCGGAGAATCAGCAAAACCACTGCGAGCTGGAGAGCAGCGCGGATCCGACGAAGTGCCGGCCCTGCACGCCCGTGCCGAGCTGTCAGAACGACTGCAAGGAGTGCGAGCTGTGCGTGGGCAAGCCCGCGCTGCCGGCGAGCTGCGGAAGCTCGGCGCGGCCCGCCTGCGCGGACGGCGTGAAATCCTGCGATCCGAGCGACCGCAGCGCCTGCGGCGATCTCGCCTACTGCATCACCGGTTGCTGCGTGCCGTTGCCGCGATGAGGAAGAGCGCTCGCCAGAGAGCTCGTTGGGCAGCGTGTTGCGTGCTGGTCACCGGGCTCGCGGCGAGTGCATCCGTCGCCGCGCAGACCGAAGCAGAACCCGCGCCGGCACTCCTGACGCTCGACTATCCGCGCGGCGCCGGCGCCGCGCAGTGCCTCGCTCCGGCGGCGCTCACCCGCGCCGTCGAGCAACGTCTCGGGCGCAGCGTCTTTGTCCCGGCGCAGCAGGCAGAGCTGCATGCGCGGGTGCGCGCTCGACGCGGCGCGCGCGGCTTTCGCATCGACGTGGAGCTGTTCGATCGCGCGGGCCACTCGCTGGGCAGGCGCCATCTGGGCACGCGCGCGCGGCACTGTTCTGCCCTCGATGACTCGCTGGCGCTGGTGCTCTCGCTAGCGGCGGACGTGGCCGTGGCGCCGGAGCCCGACGCGGCGCCAGCGGCTGCACCGGTCGAGCTCCCCGCCCCGCCGCCGCCCGTGGCGCTGGAGACTCCGATCGAGGTGCCCGCCAGCAGCTCTGCGCCGCGCGCGGGCTGGGAGCTCGCGCCGTCGCTCGGAGTGCTCGTTGCGGGCGGGCTCTTGCCCGGCTTGGGCCTGGGCGGCGCGTTCGAGCTCGAGCTGCGCCCACCCGCATTCTGGTCGCTGTGGCTGCGCGCCACGCTGTGGCAGCCGCACCGCATCGGCGCCGCGCAAGGCGTCGAGCTGTCCGCACAGACACTGGAGCTCGGTGTGTGCCCCTGGCGGTTCGAGCTCGCAGGGGTCGAATCGCGGCTGTGCGCAGAGCAATTGATCGGCCGCGCGGCGATGCAGGGCTTCGGCTTCGATCGCGATCAGTCGGGGTCGGGGGCCAGCTTCGGGCTGGGCGCGACGGAGTCCCTCCGCCAGCACTTCGGCGACTGGTTCATTTCGGTCTCCGGCTCGCTGTTAGCTCCATTGATCCAGCGCCGTTACTTCTACGTGGATGGCGGGGACATCGTCCTACATGACCCGGCACCGGTCTGGGCCTTCGGCAGTCTCTCGTTCGGTCTGGAACTCTGAGGCGCCGCCGATTCTCCCTGCGCCGCGTTTTTTCTGCCGCGCTGGTTTTTTTGCGCACGCGTTCATAACGCGGCTCAGCCTGGGCTACCTACTCCACGAAGGCCCGGCGTGACGCTCGCCCTGAAACGACCCGTGCCTGCCTCAGGCTCGGACTTTGCTGCGGTTTTTTCGGAACATGCCCCGTTTGTCCTACGTGTGCTCCGCCATCTGGGCGTACCTGCTGCCGATCTTCAGGATCAGGCACAGGAGGTCTTCGTCGCCGTCTTCCGTGGCCTCGAGGGGTTCGAAGGTCGCTCGGCGCTGCGCACCTGGGTCTATGGCATCTGCGTGCGCGTTGCCTCCAACTACCGGCGGCGCGCCTACGTCCGGCGCGAACGCAGCGTCTCGGAGCCGCCCGAGCAGGCGCAGGAGCCCGATCAAGCGCGCGCTCTGGAGGAGGGCATGGGCTGGCCGGCGCTGCGCCGCCTGCTCGACACGCTCGACGCCGACAAGCGTGACGTCTTCGTCTTGTACGAGCTCGAAGAGCTGCCCATGCGCGAGGTCGCAGAGGCCTGCGGCTGCCCGCTGCAGACGGCGTACTCGCGGCTGCACGCCGCGCGCCGCATCCTCCTCGAAAAATACCGCGAGCAGGAGCTGAAGGATGAACGCTGATCCCCGGCTGCCGCGCTGGAGCGAAGAAGGCTCCGAGGTGCCCCGCGAGCTGCGTCAGATGTTGCGATCGAGCCGCGAGCAACTGGGTACCGGTGAAGAGATCGCGCAGCTGTCGCGCGCGCTGGCCCAGCACATCGGGCCCGCCGCGGGCCTGGGTAGCACGACGATCGCCGCGGCGAGCACGAGCTGGCTCGCGCTCGTACGCTGGCCCGCCTGGCTCGCGGCAGGCAGCGCCGGCGCCGTGCTGGTCTGGTACGCGGCGAGCGGAGCGCCGCCTGCTCCTCAGGCCACACCCGCGCCCGTCGCTGCACCAGTGCAACTGGTAGAGCCTCGCACGGAGCCGTTGCCGGCGGACCCTGCGCCGGCTCCGGCCGCGATCGAGCCGGCGATCGACACCCCGCCCCGGGGCAAGGTCCAAGCACGCTCCCTGGTGCGCAGCACCATGCCGAGCACCCGTGAGTCCGCTTTGCTCCAGCGTGCGCAGAGCGCGCTCGCCAGCGATCCTGCCCGAGCGCTGGCCTTGACCGAGCAGCATCGCCACAGCTTCCCTGCCGGCGCACTGCGCGAGGAGCGCGAAGCGATCGCGATCCAGGCTCTGCGCGGCCTCGGACGTGAGCCCGAAGCGCGCGCGCGGGCGGCCCGCTTCGAGACGAAATATCCGAACTCCGTGCATCGCTCCCGAGTCCAGGCTACTCCTGCTCAGCAGTGAGCGACGCCTCGGCAGTACCCCCCACTTCACAGACCCAACCAGAGCCGCTCGAGCTGCGCGTCGGCTCCTTCCGCCTGCATGCCGACCGCTGGCATGGGGGCTCGCGCGGCCACGCGCTCCTGCTCCATGGCCTGGGCGGCAACTCCATCACCTGGCATGCGGTGGCGCCCCAGCTGGCGCGCGAGTTCGGGGTGAGCGTGCTGGCGCTCGATCTGCCGGGCTTCGGTGCCTCGCGCCCGGGCTCCGCGGGGCTCGGCCTGCGCGTGCTCTCCAGCGTGATCGAGCACGTGATGCGCTCCGAGGCGCCGTCGGGCACGCGCTGGCTGCTCGCCGGCAACTCCCTCGGCGGCCTGCTCGCGCTCGAGCTCGCCTGCCGCTGCCCGGATCGAGTGGCGGCCGTCAACCTCGCCGCGCTCGCGCTGCCGCTCGACTGGGGCCGCCGCGGCGCAGGCATGGGCGACATCCTACGCTATGTGCCCGTGGCGATGCCCTGGCAAGGCCGGCGCCTGGTCGAGCACTACGTGCGCTCGCGCGGCGTACCCGGCGTGGTCGACGACCCGATCCGGCTCTTGTTCCGTGATCCGGCGCGTCTCGACGCCGGCCTGCGCCAGCAGTTGATCGCGGTCTCGGAGTATCGCCTCACCTGGGCCGATGAAGCCGCGCGCGCCTACGAACAAGTCACGCGCAGCCTCGGCCTGCGCCTGATCTGGCCGCGCGCCGGCGCGCGCTGGATCCAGCGCGTACGCTGCCCCGTGCAGTCGATCTACGGCACCGTCGATCCGCTCTACCCGCGCGCGGCCTGGCAACGGCTCGAACAGGCCCGCCCCGACTGGGCGCACGTGCCCTTGCACGACATCGGGCACGTACCTCAGCTCGAAGCCCCGCGCGAGTTCTCGGCGGAGCTCAGCCGCTGGCTGAACGGCGACGCGTTGCGCGGGCAGTGGCTCGGTAACTAACCCGCTGAACGAGAGAGGGGGCTCGGCGCCAGAGCGCGCCGGGCGACACCAGCATATGCCCACCAGACGGCTCCGCTCTCCGATTCCGGCGCCGCCTCGCTCTGCTAGCCTCGGCCCATGCGCGCCCTCGTCGTCGTACCGGAATTTGATGAGCTGGAGCCCATCCTCGAGCGATGGAGCGCGTTGGGGCATCGGCCTTGCCCGGTGCACGTCGGCAAGCTCTCCTGCTTTGCAGTGCCATCGCTCGGGCTCACCGCGGCGCTCGGTGGTCATGGCAAGGCGCAGCTCGCGCTGCAAACCCAGTACCTGGTCGATCACTGTGGCGGGGTAGATGCCCTCCTGTGCGTTGGCGCAGCGGGACGCCTCTCGGAAGTGCTTCACCTGGGCGATATCATCGCGGGCACCGCGACCATCGAACACGACTACAAGCTGCGATTCGTCCGCGCCGAACCGCCGAGCCACCGCGGAACGGCGGCACTGTTGAACCAACTCGGCCAGCTCGCGGCCGCGCGCCGATTCGCTTTCGGCATCCATCTCGGCAAGATCGCGAGCGGCGATGAAGATATCGTCGACGCCGCTCGAGCCGCCGAATTGGCCGCCGCTAGCGGCGCGCTATGCGTTGCATGGGAGGGCAGTGGGGCAGCCCGAGCCGCTGCTTTCAATGGGCTCGACTTTCTCGAGCTCCGGTGCATCACCGATGGGGCCGATGCCGATGCGGCGCTGTCGTTTCGTGAGCACTGTAGCAGAGTCATGCCCAACCTGGCCGAGCTGATCGCGGCCTGGCTCGTGCCGGGGACTTGAAACTGACTCGGGTTGACGACGGAGCGTGGCTGGGGTGCGGTCCTACAGGCCCTGCTCGGCGAGTGAGTCTGCCGGCGCGCCGAGCAACTGTTCCCGCACGCGTCGGTTCAATTCCGCGCGATAGCGCGCATAGCCGTTCGGCTCGAGCAGTTGCCGCGTGCCCTCCAGAATTCCGTGGAAGGCGGCGAGCCGTGCTTCGAGCAGGCTGGTGTCGTCGACCTTCCCCCGGAGCTCGTGCAGCTCACGGAGCCGCTCCGCTGTCGCGCCGCTGAGACTGAGCTCTGCTCCAGCGCGTTCCACCAGCGCGTGCAAGAACGACTGCGAGCCTTCCGCCTCCAGACCGGCGAGGAAGTGCTCGACGTCCGGTTCCTCCGGCGCCGGCAACTCGGTGGCGAATTTCTTCGCTTCGACCGGCTCCGGCTCGAGCCGCTGCACGATCACCGGCCCGAACTCGGAGGGCAGGGCGGATGGGGCAACTTGTCCGGGTTGCAGCCCCGCGAGCAACGCGGACAGCCCGGCGATCCCTCGCCCATCTTGCCACTGCAGGACCGCCGCGCGGACGCTCGGCTCCGCGAAGCGCGCCGGCTCCAGAGCGAAGGACTGGGCGAGCGCGTTCGCGCGCTCCAGCAAGCCGGCCCGCTCCGAAGCCCCGATGCTGGGCACCTCGGTGCTGAGGGGCGGCGCGGAAACGGCCAGCACCCGCGCGCGAAATTGCGGCCGCGCACGAGGCGCGCTGCGCTGAATGATTTCGAAGCCGAGGTGGGTCTCGATGGGCGCGCCCACTTCACCGACGGCGAGCTCTTCCAGGCGCTTTCTGCGCAACGCATAGGCGATGGGCTCGCGGGTGGACCAGGCACCAAAGTCGCCCGCGTCGCGAGCGTCGATGTGGTCGGAATACTCGTTCACCAGCTCCGCGAACCGCCCCGGCTCCGCACGCGCCCGCGTGTACACGTCGCGCGCCAGTGCCCACGCTTCCTCCCGGCTCCGCGTCCGGGCGCTCCTTGCGCGCGAAGAATCCCAGCCACTGGGCTCGATCGTGCCCGATGATGATGTGCGCACCGCTCAGCGCCCGCTCGGGCGGCGGCGCCGAACGAAGGAACACGTGGAAGCCGTAGCGCGTCTCGACCACCTTCGAGGTCTGTCCCGGCGCGATCGCGGCGAGAGCATCCAAGACTTGCGGCCAAACCATGATCTGCGAGGCCTGCACGCCGCCCATCGCGCCCCCTTCCTCGCGTCGCGGCAGGTCCTCGGAATATTGCCGAGCGAGCTCGGGGAAGCGCGTCGGATCCGCGGCGGCCTGCTGGGCGATCTGTTGCGCCAGCGCGAGCGCCTGTGCGCGGGAACGCGTGGCCGGTGGCGGTACGGAGAACCATTGCGCCACGTTGAAGCTGACCTCGCCGCGCGAGCCCGTGTGCCGGATCAAGATCTGCGAAAACCAGAGCACGACATCGTCGAGCTCGGCCTGCGGCGCGAGCCGCCACGCGGCTCGCGGATACGGCAGCTCGAGCGGAGGAGGCGCGGCTTCGGACGAGGCGGTCGCGGGCACGGCGGGCTCGGTCTGGACGGCCGCGGGCACGGGGCTCGCCGGTGAACCGGGGACGATGGGCAGCTGCTCGCGGTTACAACCGCCGAGCAGCAGGAGTGAGCTGAGCAGGCTCACTCGCGAGGGGACTGATAGGTGTCTCCAGTGCATCTTCTTGGAAGTCTCGAGCCGTGGCGGCTCGTCGAGGGGAAGGCACCGGGCAGCCACTCCAGCAGAACTTGCAACGCCGCGCAGCTCCAGCCCGCGCTCCAGCTCCCAGGCGCGATCGATCGGCTCGGGCCCCACGTCCAGTTGATCCAGCTGAGCGAGCGCTCCTGCGCAGCTGACTTCGAGGTCATAGCGCCCGGGCGGCACGCCGTCGAAGAGCACGCTGCCGTCGGGCGCGAGCGGCGAGTAGAGGTGGACCGCGCCCTGAACAGAAACACCACCGCGCTGGCACGGCACGCCGCCCACTCGCACCACGCCGCGCAGCGGAGTCGCTCGGCGCACACCGAGCTCGATGGGCTCGGCGGTCTCTGCCACCGTGACCACGATCATGCGCGGCTCGCTGCGCCAGTTCCGTGCGACGGCGGCGAGCGAATAGCGCCCTGCGGACAGTCCGCTCACCCGGAACGCGCCGTCGGCCGTCGTCCGCGCGGCGTGTGGCTCGGTGGGCAGCCCCTCCTCGCTGAGCGCCGTGACGACCGCGCCGGGTACGGGCTCTCGTGTGCCCTCGACCAGCACGTGCCCCGCGATCGCGGACTCGGGGGCGAGCACCAGCCGGAGGCCCTCGACCGGCGCGAGAATGTCCTCGAGCTGCTCGGAATACCCGTCCGCGCCCGCGCTGATGCGCGTGAGGCCCGGCGCCACGCTCACGCGAAACGTGCCGGCGCCGCTCGAACCTGTCGAGGCGAGCCCTGCGCCGCGGCCATCCTCGGCTCTCAGCCAGGCGCCCGCGATGGCACCGCCCGACGCATCCAGTACCGTACCGCTGACGATCACGCACTCCGCGCCGCAAGCCGGCGCGGAGGGTTCGCCGGGTCCTGGCTGCGCTCGGCTCGCTGGAGCGACGCTCCCGATCGGAGTCGTCCGCGCCTCGACCGGCTCTGTCGCGGGCCGTTGCGGTCCGGGCGCCGCGAGTGCTACCGAGTCCGACGCTCGGCCTTCACCCGTGGCGCCGGTGGCGCTTGCTGGCGGCGCCGACACCTGCCGTGCGCGACTGAAGAGGCAGAGCCCGACGATGCCCAGCGCGGCGAGGGCTGTGAACCACCGTCTCTGCACCCCCCACAGACCGCCCAGCGCCATCGGCGAGCGCCTGAGCAAGGAGCATGCCCCCTGCAGCAATCGCGTGCTGCGCGGGCGTGCTGGAGAAATTCGCCTCGATCAGCGCGCCCGCGAAATGGCGCTCGAGGGAACGGACGCCTTTGTCGATCGTCCAATTCGACCAAAGCGCCCGCATCTTGGGCTAGCGACTACCCGCGTCACGCGCTCGGCGCCTCGAGCGCAGCGAGGCTGGCCTGGGCGCGCCACTCCGAGCTGCGGGCTCCGGTCGAGCGAGCCAGCTCGATCGCCTCGCGATAGTCCCGCGCCGCCGCCGCGGGATCCGTGTCTGCTCGCTGCTCGCCGCGCATCCGGAGTAGCTCGGGCAGATACACGCGCTCGTTGTGCGAGAGCGAAAAGGCGATGATCTCGTCCGTGAGCTGGCGCGCTCGCGCCATGTGGCCAGAGGTGCGGAGCACGTCGATCAGCACCTGCGCGACGAGGGTGGAGCAGGTCGACACTTCGGTCAGTCGCCGCTGCAAGCTGTCGAGCAGCGGTTCGATGGTCGCCAGCGCGAGCGGGCCGCGCTGCGCTCGAGCCCACAGCGCGAACGCGCTGGCCTCCGTGAACAGGCCCAGATCCAGCGAGGCCGCCCGCACGGCGTCGAGCGCTTCCTCCTCGACGACCGGCAGCGGATCGCGACGCAGATAGCGGAGCCGCCCCAGCACGACATGTCCCAGCGCTTGCAGGATCGGAAGCTCGATGCGGTCTGCGAGCTCGATCGTCGCCTGCGCTTCGTCGATGGCGCGATCGGGCTCGCCGACGACCCAGCGTACGCAGGCGAGGTGGCCCAGGGCGAGCGCTCGGCTGGCAAGATTGCCATGAAAGGGTGACGGCTCATCCCGAGCTGGAACCAGCCTCTCGAACAGACGCAATGCCGTGCCGCAATCTGCGCTGAAGAAGGCGATGTACGCGCGCGCGAAGATGCCGCCATGCAGCAGCATGGCATCCAGCTGGTGCTGCTGCTCGAGCTGCTCCAGCTCCTGCATCAGCTCCGCGGATTCGACGTAGCGCGCGACGATCATGTTGTAATTGCACAGCCTGGTGAGCGCGGCGTACAGGCTCGCCGGTTCGCCGAGCGAGCGGGCAATCTCGATGCCTCGGGCATGCACCGCGAGCGGCTCGCGCCCTGCGAAGGCGGTGCGAAACGAGTTCGAGCTCACCTGCCGGCACATCGTGCCGACGATGTCGAGCTCGAGCCGGTCGCGCTCGCGGCCCGCGGGCAAGCTCGGCAGCAGGTCCAGCGCGCGTGCGCACAGCGCGACCGCGTCCGACGTCGCATTGCGCTGCCCTGCGTGGCGTGCCGCGGCTGCGTAGGCGGGGACGGCGCGCGCCGCTTCGCCGGCCGCGTCGAAGTGCCGCGCCAGCAGATGAGAGACTTCGCCGGCGCGCGGGTCGCGCTCCAGCGCCTCGGCCACGAGCCGGTGCCAGCGCTGGCGCCGCGCCGGGCTACTCCGATCGAGGCACACCTCCTGGATCAGGGCGTGCGTGAACGCGTAGCGGTCTTCAGGCTCTGGACGCAAGAACAGAGACCGCCGGGCGAGCGCATCGCAGGCGTCGTCGACCTGCTCGGCGGACAGCCCGAGCGCGGCGGCGACCAGGGCCGTCGAGAACTCGGCGCCGACGATGCTGGCGGCCTCCAGCGCGCGCTGCTCCGCCGCCGACAGGCGATCGAGCTGCATGTCGATCAGCTGCTTGACGCTGGCGGGGCGGTGCGCCTGCACCTCTTCGAGCGAGGTGGTCAGCGTCCAGGTGCCCTCGCGCTCGGCGAGCATGCCGCGTCCCGCGAGCTCGTCGAGCAGGGAGACCATGAACAGCGGCGTGCCGCCGGTGATCTTCGCGACCAGCTCGGTGAGACGTTCGGGAAAGGCATGGCCCGGAAATCGCCGATCGATGAAGCGCTGGATTGCGGCGACATCCACCTTCGAGACCTGCAACGCGAGCGCGCCGGAACGCGCGACGAGCGAGCGCAACACGCGCTGCAGCGGATGCTCGGGGTTCTGGATCTCGGCATGCCGCGACGTGCCGAGCACGAGCAGCTTCGCGCGCTGCTGGCGCTGGCCGAGCAGCGACAAGAGATCGATGGTGGCGACGTCCGACCATTGCAGGTCTTCCAGCACCAGCACGAGCGGATCCTGTGAGCACAGCGCCTCCAGAGCCTCGCTCAGCTCGCGCAGCTGGCGCGCTTCGTTGCCGCCTGCCGCGCGGCGTGAGACCTCGGCGAGTTGCTCGTCGCTGAGCAGCTGCGGGAGCTGGGAGAGGAAGGTCGGCGTATGGCGGATCAGCGCCGCGAGCGTCTGCGCGCCGCGCTCCGAGCGCGCGAGCTCGCTCAGCGCTTCGATGATCGCGAGGTAGGGCTCGGGAGTGCCATGCTGCTCGAAGCAGGCGCCGCGCGCGATGATCAGCGCGCGCGGATCGAGCCCCGCCAGGAACGAGCGCACCAGCGTGGACTTGCCGATCCCTGGTTCGCCGGTGATGAAGCAAAGCTGCCGGCGCCCGCTCCGCGCGCGCTCGAGCGCTGCGTGGAGCTGGCCGAGCTCCGCGTCGCGCCCGACCACGAGCGGATCGACTTCGACGGGCTCCGGCGCACTGGCTGCCGTGTTCGCGCTCTGCAGCTCGGCGACGAAGCGATAGCCTCGGCCGATCACGGTCTCGATCACGCCTTCGCCGAGTACCTGCCGCAGCTCGTGCAGGTGGCTGCGCATCGCGCTGTCGCTGACCACTGCACCGCGCCAGATCTCGGCGAGCAGCTCGTCGTGCGTCACGAGCTTCCCGGGACGCGCAGCGAGGTAGCTCAGGATGGCGAACGGCTTCTTGCGCAGGGCCAGCAAGGTCTTGCCCTTCCACAGGCGGCCCTCGTCAGGGTCCAGCCGAAATGGCGGAAACGCGATCATGCCGCGCCCTTCTAATACAGACAGGTCCGCGCCGCGAGCATGACCGGCAGCCGGGCCGGAACGGATGGGCGCCGATCCAACGCGGATTGGACGCCTGCTTCCCGATCCAACGCTGATCCGACGGCAGTGGACACGCGCTGCCCGCAGTCTGTGTTGCATGCAAGGGCTTCGAAACGTCGTCTCCGGCACCGACTTCAGCGAGTGCGCCGAGCAGGCCTTGGAAGTGGCGATCCAGCTCGCCGCGGCTGCCGACGCCCGCGTCACCCTGGTCCACGTCTGCCAGCTCGAGGCCGACGATGACGACCGCCTGCTGAGCGAATCACAGGCAGCCCTGTCCCGCCTCATCGCCCGGTGCCGGGCTCGCGGCGTCGAGATCGCCGGCGTCCTGCGCTGCGGCAGGCCGTGGGACAAGCTCGACAACGTCGCGACCGAAGTGGGCGCGAGCTTGATCGTCATCGGTCGTCACGGCGCAGGCCGGGGGCCGAGGGCCGAGGCCGGTGCTGTCGCCGACCAGCTGCTGCGCCGCGCGAGCCGCTCCGTGCTCGTCGTCGCCTGCGATCCCTTTCGCCTCGACCGAGAGGCAACCCCCAACCCCCAACCCTGACCCCCACCGCGAGAGAACGAACCATCATGAAACAGCTCAGCACCTCCAATTCGATTGTCGCCAAGTCCCGCCGCCTGCTTTCCTCCAGCCTCGGGGCCGCCGTCCTGCTCGTGTCGGGCGCAGCGGCCGCTGAAGAGCCTGGCTGGAGCTTCAATTTCACCCCGGTCCTGGTGCTGCCCAAGGACGACTATCGGCTGGGCGGTGGTAGCGACCCGGAGCTGAGGCACGCCTGGGAGCTGGGACCGGTGAGCCTGAGCGCCGGCGGTCGTGTCGGCGCGTACTACGCGAAGAACCTCTTCGGCGTGACCGTCATGCCGACGCTGCGTGCCACGCTGCCGCTGGGACCCGTCGAGCCGTACCTGGCGGGCGGGGTGGGCTATGGCTGGCTGCCGACCGTCGAGCGCGAAGGCCTGGCGACGATGGCGCGCTTCGGCACCGTGTTTCACTTCAGCGACAGCTTCTCCATCGGCCTCGAAGCCACGCTGCAGCAAATCCACGGCACGAACTTCGAATTCCCGTCCTTCGGATCGATGATGTCCATCGATCTCTGAGCGCGAGACTCTCACTGGAGGACCCCGCACATGAGAAAGCTGACCTTGGCCGATTTCAAGCTTCCGGCGCTGCTGATCGGGCTGAGCGCCGTCCCGACCCTCGGCGGCATCGCACGGCTCGCGAGCGTCTCCGGGCGAACCGCGGTCGGGCCCGATGACATCAGGTTCCTGGCTGCGCCTGCGCCGGTAGTGATCCACGTGATCAGCGCCACGCTGTTCTGCCTGCTCGGCGCCTTCCAGTTCTCCGCAGCCTTTCGCGTGCGTTGGCCGGGCGTGCATCGCAGCGCCGGCAAGGTGCTCGCGCTCTGCGGGCTGGCGGCGGCAGCCAGCGGTCTGTGGATGACCGCCTTCTATCCCATCCCGCCCCAGCTTCAGGGGACGATCCTCCACGTCGTGCGTCTGGTCGTGGGGTCCGCGATGGCCGCCGCCATCCTGGTGGCTTGGCGGGCCATCTTGCGCCGAGACGTGCCACGCCACGAAGCGTTCATGATCCGCGCCTACGCGCTCGGGCAAGGTGCCGGCACCCAGGTCCTGGTGCTCGGTCCCTGGATGCTGCTCACTGGTCAAAGCGGCGGCCTCACGCGAGATCTGCTGATGACCCTGGCTTGGCTGATCAACGTGGTCGTGGCCGAGCTGATCCTCCGAGCTCGCGCCAGCCGCGGCGCGAGGGGCGCGAGCGGACGACGGGCTAGTTCCGCGTCAACGTATGCGTCCCAGCTTCCTGGGCATCACCCGTCTCTCGATACGTGAGGGTATTGCCTTGCACGCAGTATTCGAAGCTGCGGCCGTCGCCGAGCAGCAATTGTCCGCCCATCGTCGTGTAGCGCTGGCTGCCCCAGTCGACGCTGCTCGCCGTGCGGCAGACGCAGTCGCTGCCCCGGTCCGTGCAATCGGCGGCCGTGCCCAGCAGGCCCGCCAGCAACGAGCAGCCCAGGCCTTCGGTGCATTCGGCGGGGAAGGTGATCACGCTGTCGCCGACGGGTTGGCCCGTGCGCGATACGGAGTTGCCGCTGAAGGCCAGCGTGGAGGTGCCGCCGCGTTCGTACATCACGCTTCCGGTGGGACACGCGACCGCCAGGAGATCGGCGCTGTTTTCCGACGGATCGATGCAGACGTCGCCATACGTCCAGGTGCCGTCGAGCACGCCTCCGCAGGCGTCGAAGCTGGGGCAGCTGCCACTACTGCTTCCGGTGCTGGTTCCGGTGTTGGCTTCGGTATTGTCGGCGCCACCTTCGTCGCCAGAGCCGCCGAAGTCACCGAGGTCGCCGAAGGGATCGTCGGGGAGGTCGCCGCCTGCACCCGGCGGCGGGGTCATGCCGGAGCTGCCCGCACTGTTGCCGGTACTGCCCGCCATACCGGTACTGCCCGCCATGCCGGCGCCTGCCATCCCGCCGCTGCCCACGCCTGCAACACCCGTCTCGCCCCCGGCGCCTCCCGTCTGGTCCACCTTGCTGAGGCGCGTGCCGTCCGAGCCGTTGCCCATCGCCAGCTCGGGCGCAACGACCTCTTTGGGCGAACGGTCGTCGACCGAACAGCACCAGCCGCCGATGGCTGCTGCCATCGCGAGCCACGCTGACATTCCTCCCCCGAGCCAGCTCCGTCGCATCTGCACCATTGTCCTGGTACGCCAGCCTAGTCAGCCGCGATCCCTCGATCGACCGAATTTCACAGTCACGATGCGACAGTGGGCGATGTCTGACGGAGATCGCCGATCAGGTGGCCAGCGTGAGCAAGCGCTGGCCCGGGGACACCGTCATGCCCTCGGAAGCGAGCGTTTCCAGCACCGTGCCATCCGACGGCGCCTCGATCGCCACTTCCATCTTCATGGATTCCACGATCACCAGCGGATCACCACTGCTCACCCGCGTACCCTTGGCCGCGAGCAATTTCCAGACACTGCCCGAGACGTGCGATTCCACACCGAGCACGCCGGCGGGCAACGCATCCCCGCCGCTGAACGCCGCTGCGCTGGTGGGCGCTGCCGCGCCAGGGCTGTGGCTGGCGCTCTCGGCCCAGCGCTGGCGCTCCTCCTCGAAGGCTCGCTGCTGCTTGGCCTTGAAGGCCTCGATGCTGCCCGCGCTCTCGGCCAGGAAGTGCTCGTAGTCGCTGAGCCGGAATTTTCTGGGCTCGGTCTTCACCTCCACCCTGCCGTGCAGGAAGTCGGCGCGCAGCTCCAGCAGCTCCTGCGCCCCGACCGGGTAGAAGCGGATCTGATCGAAGAAGCGCAACAGCCACGGCGTGCCGGGCACGAAGTCGCGCGTGCTGCGGAAGCGATTGTACATCTGCAGCGTGCGCCCCACGAACTGGTACCCGCCGGGCCCCTCCATGCCGTAGATGCACAGGTAGGCGCCGCCGATGCCGACCGCATTCTCCGGCGTCCAGGTGCGCGCCGGGTTGTACTTGGTGGTCACCAGGCGCTGGCGCGGATCGAGCGGCGTCGCTACGGGCGCGCCCAGGTACACGTCGCCCAGGCCGAGCACGAGATAGCTTGCGCCGAACACGATGTCATAGACCTCGCGCTCCGAGCCCAGCCCATTGATGCGGCGAATGAACTCGATGTTGCTCGGGCACCAGGGCGCGTCGGCGCGCACGACCTGCGAGTACTTGGCGATCGCGAGCCGCGTCGCCGGGTCATCCCACGACAGCGGCAGGTGCACCTCCCGGCTCTCGATCACCAGATCGCTGATGTTGGTCAGCTCCACCTCGGCGCGCTTCAATGCGTCCAGCAAGCGCGCTGCGCTCTGCTGCCGGGTGTCGAAGTGGATCTGCAGCGAGCGGATCCCCGGTGTGACGTCGAGGATGCCCGGGATGCGGCTCTCGTCGAGCCACTGCATCAGCGCATGGACGCGCATGCGCAAGCGCAGATCCAGCTGCAACGGCCCGTACTCCACCAGCAGATAGGCGTCGCCCTGCTGCCGGTACACGACGCGCTCGCCGCCTTCGCCGATCTCGCGCAGAATGGCGCCGCCGGGCGGCACCGCGCGCAGCGCGGGCTGCGGGCGCGGCCGCGCGAGCGAGCCCAGGTTCAGCTCGCGCAGCTGCGCCGTCTGCTCCTCGCGCAGCTGTGCCGCCGCTTCCCGCGACACCGGCACGAAGCGCACGTGGTCGCCGGCGCACAGCTGACCGAGCTTCCAGAGCTCCGCCTGGCACACCACGCCCGGCGTCACGAAGCCGCCCAGGCTCGGGCCATCGGGACCCAGCAGGATGGGCATGTCGCCGGTGAAGTCGATGCCGCCCACGGCATACGCCACGTCGTGGATGTTCGAAGGATGCAGGCCCGCCTCGCCGCCGTCCTTGCGCGCCCACTCCGGCTTGGGCCCGATCAGGCGCACGCCCGTGCGGTTCGACTGCGGATGCACCTCCCACTCGGTCGAGAACAGCTGCTCGATATCGCCCGGCGTGAAGAAGTCGGGCGCGCCGTGCGGCCCGTACAGCACCCCGAGCTGCCAGCTCTTGCCGTAGCTCGGCGCGAGGCTGCCGGCGAGCTCCGTGCTGGTCACGGGCTGCGAGACGGGGCTGAGGTTGCCCAGATGGAGCACATCGCCGCGGCGCAGCGTGCGCCCGCTGTGACCGCCGAAGCCGCCCAGCACGAACGTGGTGCGGCTGCCCAGATACTCCGGCACATCGAAGCCGCCGCGCACGGCCAGATAGCTCCGGCAGCCGCCGCCCTGCGCGACGCCGAGCTTCAGCGTCTGCCCGGCGCGCACCTCGTGCGCACGCCAGTACCCGAGCGGCTCGCCGTCGAGCAGCGCGGGCATGTGCGCTCCGCCGAGCGCGATCACGGCGTCGCTCGCGAAGCGCAGGCTCGGGCCCGAGATGGTCAGCTCCAGCCCCACCGCGTGGTCGGGGTTGCCGACCAGCCGTTGAGCGATCTGGTGTGCCAGTGCGTCCATGGGCCCGGAGGGCGGGATGCCCACATCCCAGTAACCGAGCCGGCCCGGATGATCGACGAGGATGCTGAAGGTGCCGGGGCTCAGCACCTCGACGCTCGGCGATGAAAAGCGAATCGCGGCCAGCGACTGCGTGATCAGCTCGCCCGCGACGAACGCGGGGTGGCGAGCCAGCGCGCGCAGATAGCGCACGTTGGTCTCGATGCCGGCGATCTCCGTCTCCTCCAGCGCGCGCTCCAGGCGCGCGACGGCGTCGGCGCGATCGGTGCCGTGCACGATCAGCTTGGCCAGCATGGGATCGTAGAAGGCCGTGACCTCGCTGCTGATCTCGACCCAGCTGTCGATGCGCGCGCCGCTCTCGGGGAAGCGCAGCGCCGTGATCTGCCCGGCGCTGGGGCGGAACTCGCGCGCCGGATCCTCCGCGTACACGCGCACCTCGATGGCGTGGCCGAGCGGGGCAGGGATGCGCGACAGATCCGGCGGCTCTCCCGCCGCCGTGCGCACCATCCACTCCACCAGATCGATGCCGTGCACGGCCTCGGTCACGGGGTGCTCCACCTGGAGCCGCGTGTTCACTTCCAGGAAGTAAAACTCCGCCCGGTCCGCGTCGTACACGAACTCCACCGTGCCGGCGGAGCGATAGCCCACGCTCTTGCCCAGCGCCAGCGCCGCCTCGAGCAGCGCCGTGCGCGCCGCCGGCTTCAGCAGCGGAGCGGGCGTCTCCTCGATCACCTTCTGGTTGCGGCGCTGGGCGGAGCAGTCGCGCTCGCTGAGCGCCGCGACGTTGCCGCGCCCGTCGCCGAACAGCTGCACCTCGAGATGCCGTGCGCGCTGGATGAAGCGCTCCAGGAACACGCTGCCATCCCCGAAGTTGCTCTGGCTCAGGCGCTGCACGCTGGCGAACA
Organism: Polyangiaceae bacterium; assembly: GCA_025936205.1. The sequence goes on from JAICTU010000107.1 coordinate 20,244, forward strand.
CCTGGCGCAGCTCCGCCTCGTTGCGCGCCAGCTGCATGCCGATGCCGCCTCCGCCCGCGGAGCTCTTGAGCATCACCGGATAGCCGATGCGCTCGGCCTCGCGCAGCGCGTGCTCCGCGTCGCGCAACAGCCCCGTGCCCGGCAGCAGCGGCAAGCCGGCTTTCTGTGCCAGCTCGCGCGCCGTGTGCTTGAGCCCGAAGGCGCGGATCTGCTCCGGCGTGGGCCCGATGAAGGCGATGCCGCGCGCCACGCACGCGGCTGCAAACTAGGCGATCTCGCTCAGGAAGCCGTAGCCTGGATGCACCGCCTGCGCTCCGGAAGCGATCGCCGCCTCCAGGATCTTCGTCGCGTTCAAGTAGCTGTCGCGCGCCGCGGCGCCGCCGACGCAGATCGCCTCGTCGGCGCCGAGCACGTGCCGCGCGCGCGGCTCCGCTTCCGAATACACGGCGATCGAGCGCAGCCCCATGCGGCGCAGCGTGCGCTGGATGCGGCAGGCGATCTCCCCGCGGTTGGCGATCAATACCGTCTGGAGTTTGGTCATCTCGAGCTCAGGAAACTGCGGGCTCAGGAGGCATCCCAGATCAACAGGCGGATCGGCGTGGGATCGTAGCCGTTGCAGGGATTGTTCAGCTGCGGGCAGTTCGAGATCAGCACGCGCACCGGCATCTCGGCGCGCATCTCCACGTAGCGGCCCGGCGCCGACAC
>JAICTU010000080.1 GCA_025936205.1 Polyangiaceae bacterium
CTCTCACTGCAGCACCAGCGCCGGCCACGAGTGAGTGGGCTGGGGTCCGCTCCGGCAGCGAACTTTGGGCTCATCCTGGCGCCGGCGGGGCGCTGGTGCAATTGCTCAGTGCAACAGCGGTAACGAGCGCACGGACGCACGCGCCGGAGGCGCGCACTCCGTGCGCGCCGGCTCGGCGCTGAAGGCACCATCGCCCACGGCCAGGCCCGGCGCGGTGGGCGTGCCCTGCAGGGAATGCTTGAGCGCGCGCGAGATCTCGACCTCGACCAGCTCGCCCGTCAGATCGCGCGCCGCCAGCAGATGCACGATCTCGTTGCGCTCGGTGCGGCCCGTATAGCCCCCGCGCTCCCCGGGGCCTTCCACCAGCACGCGCTGGCGAGTGCCCTCGAGTCGCGCCAGGTGCTCGGAGCGCAGGCGCTCGCTCAGCTCGAACAGGCGCGTCAGGCGTTCCGACTTCTCGCGCTCGCTGATGTCGTCGCCGAGCTTGAGCGCGGCCGTGAACGGACGCGGCGAATACTTGAAGCCGAACAGGCCGATGAAGCCGATCTCCTCCACCAGCGCCAGGGTCTGCTCGAAGTCCTCGGGTGTTTCCCCCGGAAAACCGACAATCACGTCGCTGGACAGCGTCAGCCCCGGCACGGCTTCGCGCAGTGCGTTCACTCGCTCCCGGTACTCTCCGACCGTATAGCGGCGCAGCATGCGCTTGAGCACGCGGTCGCTGCCCGACTGCACGGGCATGTGCACATGCCGGGCCAGCACACCGAGCTCACGATGGGCTTGCACCAGCGCGCGCGTCAGATGGCGCGGATGCGGGCTCGTGTAGCGCAGGCGTTGCAACCCCGGCACGCGCTCCGCGATGGCGCGCAGCAAGCTGGGAAACTCGCTCTCGTCGCGCGGCTGGCGCCCGGCGCGGCTCGACTCGAAGGCATCCGTCGTGTCCGGCTTGGGCAGCAACCCGAGCGGGTCCTGGTAGCTGTCCACGGTCTGTCCGAGCAGCGTGATCTCGCGCGTGCCGGCTTCCACGCGGCGCGCGACCTCCTCGATCACTTCGCTGGAGGCACGGTAGCGCTCGGGGCCTCGCGTCGTGGGCACGACGCAGAAGGTGCAGCGCTCGTCGCAGCCTTTCATGGTGGTGACGAAGTCGCTCACCCGCCCGCGGCCGGCGCGGAACGTGGCAGGCAGAAAGCGCGGCTCGTCCAGATCGAACTCCGTGCGCACCTGCGGCAGGCCGCCGTTTTCCAGCTCTGCCAGGAGTCGGGGCAGCGCCGGCGCCTGGTCGGGCCCGATCACCACATCGATCTGCGGCATGCGCTGGACGAGGCGCTCGCCCTCCTGTTGCGCCACGCAGCCCGCCACGGCCAATACCAGGCTCGGGTGCTGGCGCTTGAGCAGCGCCAGGCGACCCACTTCGCTGCGTAGCTTCTGCTCCGCCTTCTCGCGTACGCTGCACGTGTTGAGCAGGATCAGATCGGCCTGGTCTGGCCCGTCGCAGGGCTCGTAGCCAGCCCCCTCCAACACGTCTCGGATCCGGTCCGAATCGTGCTGGTTCATCTGACAGCCAAAAGTGACGAGATGGTACCGCTTCATGATGCGTGTGCCCCGATCGAGGCTTGCGGCCAGCGGGCCTGGCGTTTTCGCTGGGCTATTGGGCCTCGGGCTGCCATGTGCCCGACACACCTACCGGCAAGATCGGCGCGCGTCCAGGGCGGGCGAGCCGTGGGCTGCCCAAAACCAGGCTAGAGTGCCAGGATGTCCAACCCGAAACCGGACTTGGAGCGGGCCATCGACGAGGTTGTCGCCAGCTACGATGGCCCCGAAGAGATCAACAACCTGGAGAGCGCGGCGCTGCCGAATCGGCGAGCGGTGATCGAGGCTTACCACCACCTGACGCAGGTGATCTTCATGGGCTTTTACAGCTTGCGTTCGCTGACGCGCACCAACCTGCGCTACTCGGTGAGCGAGCACCTGTACCCCGCTCACGAGATCCTGGTCGATCAGATTGCTCGAGCACGCTGCTACGAGGAGTCGCAGCATCGCCTGGCTCCGTGTGCTCAAAACTGGAGCGAGCAGGTGGTGTTGCGCCTGTTTCATCAGCTGCCGGCGCTGCGCCGCGTGTTGGCCAGTGACGTGGTGGCCGCCTACCAGGGCGACCCGGCCGCGGGCAGCATCGAAGAGGTGGTGTTCTCATACCCCGGCATTCGAGCCGTGACGGCGCACCGGCTCGCGCACGTGCTGTACGAGGAGAACGTGCCGATGATCCCGCGCATCATCGCCGAGCACGCCCACGGCGAAACCGGTATCGACATCCACGCGGGCGCGCGCATCGGCGAGCGTTTCTTCATCGATCACGGCACGGGCGTGGTGATCGGCGAGACCACCGAGATCGGCAACGACGTGAAGATCTATCAAGGCGTGACGCTGGGTGCGCTCAGCGTGCAGCGCCAGCGCACTCCGGAGCGCTCGGGTCGCTACAAGCGCCACCCGACGATCGGCGACAGCGTGACCATCTACTCGGGCGCCAATATCCTCGGCGGCAACACCGTGATCGGCTCGGGCTCGGTGATCGGCGGCAACGCCTGGATCGTCGAGTCGGTGCCGCCCAACTCGCGCATCTTCGGCCGCGAGCGCGAGCCGCAGCCGCGCGAGCGCGAACCGAGCAGCCGCGAGCTGGACGAGCCGGCGATGCCGCTCGGCAGGCAGCCTTCGACGGTCTGAGCCGCGTTAACGCCGCAGGTCGATTGGTGCGCTGGCGGCAGGGAGTGTCAACGCAGCGTCTGCGCGCTGAGACAATGCGTTGACACCCGACTGCGGGGTGTGAAGAGCTGTGCTCTTTTGGGCCTGTTTCCAGCGCGCGGTGACTTCACAAACCAGCGGCCGACTCCGTTTTTGTCGGGGTGAAGGTCGAGATCGATGAAGAGCTCTGGTACGGGGTCAGCTCTGACGAGAGAGCCGAGGGGCTGGCGGCGAAGAGCATGGCTGCCAGGATGGGGCGCATCATCGGAGCCAAGCCGTTTCCCGCAGCGGCGCATCGGCTGAGCCAGATCACCCAGAACCCGAACTGCTCGATGGACGAGGTGGTGGCCGTCCTGGAGCGCGACCCAGCACTCTCCGCGCGGCTCCTGCGCCTGGTCAACTCGGTCGGCTTCTCGCTGCGCACTGCCTGCACGTCCGTGCGTCACGCGGCCACGCTGGTTGGTACGGAGAAGCTGAATCAGGTGGCCTCCACCGCGGCCATTCTCGACATGTACGAAACCGGCAGCGAGCAGGCGGCGCAGCTGTTGGAGCACGCGACGGTCGTCGGCGCGCTGTGCCGCTATCTGGGCTTCCATTTCGGTTTGCCGCCGGACGAGCTGTTCACCTGCGGCTTCTTGCACGACATCGGCAAGCTGATGCTGCTCGACACCGAGGGTGACGAGTACCTGGAGTTGCTGTGCAAGCAAGACCAGCAGTTCGACACGCTGTTCGTCGAGGAGCGCAAGAAGCTGGGCTTCGACCACGCCGTGCTCGCCGGGCACGTGCTGGCAGCGTGGAACATCCCCCACCCCGTGCCCAAGGTCGTCGCGTGGCACCATCACGTGACGCGCGCGTACGCGGAGTCGACCGAGATCTCGCAGCTCGTCAGTACGCTGCGCCTGGCCGACGCCATGAGCTACGCGCTCGAGCGCGAGGACAGAACCGAGCAGATCCAGGCGATCGCCAAGACCGAGGCCGCCTCCTACATGGACATCTCGGAGGGGCAGCTGGCCGCCATGTGGGAGGAGGTCCGCGCGCTGACTCGCCGCGCCCGTGCGGTATTCCGCGGTGAGAAGGTGGAGGAGCCGGAAATCGGCGGGCACACCAGCCGGCCCTCCGCAGCCAGCTTGCGCGCCGTCGCCAAGGCCAAGCTCCAGGAGCCGACGCGCATTCTGAAGACCAGCATCGCGCCCGCGCTCCACAGCGAGCGCCCGCGCAAGTTCCCCTGTGTGGTGTGCGACGCGCCGAGCTACGCGCATCGCTGCTCGGCCTGCCATGGCTACGCCTGCCCGTTGCACATGGGCAAGGACGACGAGTGGTGCGAGCTGTGCCAGAAGGCGTACCGCGAGGAGGGCATTCCGCAGATCCGACCGGCCATTTCCACGCTGCTCGGTGCTACGGCAGGCGGGCTGCTGGCAGCTGCGTTCTTTGGCGCGGCTTCGGCCGGTGCGCAGCGCCCCCTGAAGTTGATGGTGGGCCCGACCCTGATCCTGATGTTGCTCGGGATGCTGGTCGGCGTGGGTCACCGCTGGGTGCGGCGCTGGTGGTTCCTGCGTACGCGCCCCAATCGCGCATCGATGCGGCCGCGCAGCGTCGAGGCGGTGATCGACTCCGCGTTGAAGCCAGGTCCGGAGATCTCCATCAAGGAGATCGGGACTTCGGCTGCGCCCCCAGCCGCCAGCGCGGCGCCGGATCTGCCGCTATCGCTGAGCCAGCCGCACTTTCCCGCACCGCCCGCAGTGCCGGTGGTGGAGACCTCGAACCGCGCGGCCTCTTTTGTGCCGGCTCCCCGCAACGAGGCGGACGAGCGCTACACGGACCCGCCCCGCAGCTCGGCGCGGCCTTCCGAGCCGGTGCTTGCCGAGCGGCTCTCGGAGCCGCCGGCCACGGAACGACGTTCCGAGCCAGCCTTCGCCGAGCGGCGCTCCGAGCCTGCGTTTGAGGAACGGCGTTCCGATCCGTCGCTCGCGGAGCGGCGCTCCGACGTGCCGGCGCACCGTCCTTCCCTGCGCTCGGTTCCGCCGCAGCATTGGATGTCCAACGCTCCGCGCACGCCGCGGCCGCCTTCGGAGCTGCCGAGCGAGCTCGCCGCAGGCCCCGAAGCCTCCGCTGCGCCGACGGCCCATGACCAGGCGGCGCGCTCGTTGCCGGCTGTGCCGCTCGTGGTGGCAGTGAGCGCGATGCCGGCGCCGGCGGCCGTGTCGGTCCCCGCCGAGCTCACCAGCTCGATCCTGGCGTTGGAGCAAGCACTCAGCGACGCGCCCGCGCCGCTCTCCAATGGATCGTCACGCGCGCCCAAGAGCTCGCGCCGCCCCAGCCGGCGTGCGGGGCGGCCGTCCACCGCCAACCAACCTCGTGTCTCTCGCTCGCCGAGCCAGGTGCCGGCGACGCAGGTCGCGCGGGTCTCTGGCGCAGCCGCGCTCGCTGCGCCGCCCGCGCCGGTCATCGCGGCGGAGCCCGAACAGGCGCCTGCGGCACCGAAGTCAGCGGTGCAGCCCGTCACCACGTCTCAGCCGCCCGTTCCGGAGAAGGCGGAGGGCTGGAAGGACGTGCTCGATCTCGGAGGCACCGCCTCGGGCTGGTGAGGGCGCTGCCCGCTCAGCGGCGTGGGCGCGCCGTCCGCGAACCCGGCGGTCCGGCATCTGCCCTCGGGTCGTGCCGCGCTGCCGGTCCCGCATCGGGCTCCGCTCCGTGCCGGCACCGGGCCACGCAGCCCTCGCCTCGCCGCACGCATTGCTTCTCGCAGCTGACGTGACCGTCGCAGTCCTGGATGCAGTCGGTCTGCCGCGACTGGCATTCCGTGATGCACTCCTGAGGACTCAGCGCCAGTGTGAGCTGCCTCGATGGCTCGACGGGCGACCGCAGCCGGAGCACGGCGAGTAGCGCTCCGAGGGCCAGCAACACGCCGGCGGCTACCCAGCTAGAACGGCTTGTCAGCGGTCTTTGGCCGGGGTCTGGGCCGCGCCAGAGACAGCGGCGGCCGGGGCCTGGTGCTTCGCCTTCCAGTCCGCGTACGGCATCCCGTACACAATCTCGCGCGCATCGTCGTCCGAGAGCGTTTCACCGCGAGCCTCCGCCTCCGCCCGGTACCACTTGGCCAGGCAGTTGCGGCAGAAGCCCGCGAGATTCATGACGTCGATGTTCTGAACGTCGCTGCGCTTGCGGAAATGTTCCAGCAGACGACGGAACGCCGCGGCTTCCACCTGCGTGCGAGTCGATTCGTTCATGGCCCGGAGTCTACACGCCCGAGCCGCTAGTACCAGCCCGGAAGCTCCGGGAGCGGGCCGGCGGGCAGTGCCCGAGCCGGGGCGGAATGCGGGAGAGAGGCCGGCCGCAGCCGGGACGAGGCGGGCGCGGGCCCGGAAGCGTTCGGCTCGCTTGCGCCCGGAAAGGCATTGTCGAGCGCGCCCGTGTCTTCGAAGCAGGACTCGTCGTTCAGCACCCGGAGCGCCGCGTGCAGCTGTGCCTCGTCGCTATCACCCAGCTCGTGCAGCAGATCGTCTGGCACCTCGCACACGGGCTCGATGCCATGATAGTAGTCGCCCTCCCCCTGCGCGTTCAATGAACGGAAGGTGATGGGGGCGATCGCGTAGTCGCAGTGTGTCCAGCTGTCGGCGCCGACCGGTTTACCCAGCGTGCGCTCGCCGACGACCTTCACGTCGAGGTAAGGAGCGAGCCCATTGATCACTTGCTCGCTCGCAGAAGCCGTGCGCCCGGTAGCCAGAAATACCACGCGCGGCACGTCCACGGCTTCCGGCTCATCGAACATCAATCGCTTCCGATTCATCTCCTGATGCCGATTGTTGTACGTCTCCACGATCAGGGGCTGCCCCGCGCCGTTCTGGTCGATCAGGCTGCCAAGCACCGCCGCCGTGCTGAGCAAGCCCCCGCCGTTGTAGCGCAGATCGATCACCAGCCGTGTCACGCCGGCAGCGCGGAACTGGGCGAAAGCCGCGCGCAACTCATCTTCTCCCGGACGCACGAAGGTCGTGAACATCAGGTAGCCGACGGGACCGCTTGCTGACGGAAGGATGCTCACGGACTTGACGCTCGTGATGTCGACGTCCCCTTGGTGCAGCTCCACGTCGTGGACGGTGCCGTCCAGCTCCTGGATCCGGTGCACGACCACGTCCTGGGAGAGCTCGTTGTTCAGCTCGGCGTAGCTCAGCTCAGCGATGTCCTTACCATTCACGCCGATGATCAGCGCGCCGCGATCGAGCCCGGCTCGCCCAGCGGCAGAGCCCTCGTGCACCCAGGAGATGCGCAACCCGCCATTGGCATCCGTCCCCAACGTGTAGCCGAAGCCCTGGAAGCGCCCCTGGTCGTAAAACTCGCTGCGTTCTTGCTGGCGCTGGATGCCAGACCAGTGGTCGAGCTCCGGATAGATCATCTCCTGCATCAGCTCTTCGGGTGAATCCGCCGCCGCGTAATCCACTGGAGCAACTCGATCGTACCACAGATAGTAGTTGCTCATGATGCTGCCGACGAAGCCCTTCTGGCCCTGCACGCTGCAGTCGAACTCCGTCGTCGACACACCGGAGCAAGCGCACAGTGCGCTCGCGAGGGCGAGCGCAGACCACGACTTCGAGGGGGTGAACAGGTCGGTCACGAGCAAATGAGTGCTTTCAGGACAGAACGTCCCTGGCTTCGTTGAGCTTAGCCGTCAGGTAGGTGGAACCGCCCAGATCGGGATGCAGCCGCTTGATCAGGCGGCGATATTCTCGCTGTACGTCCTCGCGCGTGGCGCGTTCGTCGAGGCCCAGCACCTCCAGGGCCTCGCCCCGCGACATGCGGGCCGGGCGCGCCGGGCTACGGCCACGCGCGTCAGCTCCGGAGCTGTTGCCCGACGGTCCCCGCCCGGCGGGGCTCGCCTGCTCGCTCCAGTGCTGAAATAGGGGCCAGAAGCGCAGCAGCGGCGCGAGAGCGCGCAGCACGGCGAGGACCACTCCTCCCACCACGGCGAGGCGGCTGAGCCCCATGCGTACCAGCAAGACGCCCACCAGCAGCGCGGCCAGTAACCACCAGCCCGAAAGCCCTCCCCCACGCACCGCCCGGGCGCTCCCGGGGGAGCGAGTCCGCGTCGAGACCAGGAACAGGCCGATCCCGGCTAGCAGGACGAGGAGCAACGACGGCACCCGATCATCGTGGCGCTTCGGACTGGCTTCGCCAAGTCGGATCTCGCCGGAGGCGAGGAGGGGCTCAGCGCCAACCGTCACCTGGATGCGCCTCCCCCGCGCAGCGGCGGGTTGTCATTCTTCGGTTGGCTCGCTACACCCGAGATGGATTGGTGCCGGGTAGCTCATCATGGTCGACGTAGCCGTCATCGGCGGGGGCATCGTGGGGGCCAGTGTCGCCTATCGCCTCGCCCGCCAGGGTGCACGGGTGTGCGTCATCGACCGTCAGGATGTCGGTCAGGCGACGGCGGCGGGAGCAGGCATCCTGCCGCCGTTGGATCACTTCAGCGGCGTGCGAGCCATGCTCCCGCTCGTGCGCGAAGCTCGGCGCTACTACCCGGAGCTGATGGCGGCGCTGGCGGAGGACGGCGAGACCGAAACTGGCTACGCCGTCGTCGGCTCGCTCCAAGTCGCGACGAGCGCGTCCGAAGCGGAACAGCTGGAGGAGCTGCGCGGCGAATGTGAGCAGCGCCGCGCCGAGGGATTTCTACATATCGGCGAGCTGACGCTGCTCGACGGCGTACAGGCTCGGCGGCATTTCCCGCTGCTATCGGGCCAAGTCCTGCGTGCGCTGCATGCCAGCGGCGCCGCTCGCGTCGATGGGCGCCGGCTGCTCTCTGCACTGCGCCGCGCGCTGGAGCGGCATGGCGCGCGCTGGACCGAGGCCAGCGCGGAGCCGGAGCTCGCAGCGGGGCGCGTGGTGGGCGTGCGCACGCCGGCCGGCGTCTGGCCGGCAGATGCGGTGGTCATCGCGGGCGGGGTCTGGTCCGGCACAGCGGCGGCACGGCTCGATCTGCCGGTGCCATTGCGGCCGCAGCGCGGGCAGCTCGTCCACCTGGAGCTGACGGGCACCGACACCAGCCTCTGGCCGATCGTGCTCGGGTTCGGCACGCACTATCTGCTGAGCTTCGCGCCGAACCGCATCGTCGTCGGGGCTACCCGCGAGGACACTGCGGGGTACGCCGCACTGGAGACAGCGGGCGGACTCCACTGCGTCCTCGGGCAAGCGTTCCAGCTCGCTCCGGGGCTGGCGCGTGCACACATGCTCGAGGCGCGCGTGGGTCTGCGCCCCGTGAGCGCCGATGGCCTACCCATCCTCGGGCGCTCACCGAAGCACCCCAACCTGTACGTCGCCGCCGGCCACGCGGGCTATGGGCTCGAGGTGGGGCCCTACTCCGGAGCTGCAGTGGCCGATCTCATCTCCGGGCAGCCGGTGCCGGTCGACCTCGGCCCCTTCGCCCCGGCGCGCTTCGTTACTGCGCCTTCAGCGTAACCTGCGTCAAGCGCTTGCCACCGTGGTTCACGACCACGTTGTTCTCGATGAAGAAGCCGTTCTCGACGATCAACAGATCGGTCTGGCTGTCTCCCAGCCGCGTCATGCCGTCCGGGTTCGCGAGTACGACCTTGCCCGCGACACCTGATTCCTCGAGCTCCACGACATGAAGGTCGGCGGACGCCGGCGCATCGAGCGTCGGGTCGATGCTGAGCAATTGACCGCGCGAGGAGTTCACCACGAACAGCTTGCCGCTCAGAAGCGCGAGCCCGTTGGCGCCGAATTTCCCTGCCTCCGGTCCCTCCGGTCCCGAGAGCTCCGAGGCTTGCAACCAGGTGGTCGCAGGACTGTTGCTGAGCAGATCGGACTCCAGGATGCGGAAGATGCGACCGCCAAACGATTCCGTCGCCCACAGGTTACCGTTCGCAGCGATCACGATGTCGTTGCAAAAGGCCCCCGCAGCAGAAGACGGCAGCTCGTGTGTGGCCTTGATCTGGCCGTCCCCGGCGCCGATCCCCACGATGGCGCTCGTCGGTAACTGCCCCATCGGGGGCGACGTGACGGTGTTGCACACCCACAGGGTTTTCCCATCACCGCTCACTGCCATACCCAGCACCGACGGCTTCGGCAGCGTATTGGAGGCCAGGAACGGCTGCGCCGTGGTGTCGGTCGGTCCCACGGTGTAGATGCTGCCGTCCTTGATGCTGCCCACGTACATGCGGTTCGCGCCCGATATGGTGAGGCCTTCCGGGAAGAAGTCTTCGGGCAGCGCGATTTGCTGCACCGCGGCTCCGGCCGTCAGCGGTACGCCAACGAGGCGGAATGCGGCGGGGTCATTGGTGCCGCTGAACGGCCCGTAGTGATCGAACTGCGACTCGGCGACCCAGGCGACGTTGTCGCGCACGGTCACTGCGGTCGGGATATCGAGGTTGCTACTCGTCAGGGCGGCGAGGCTGCCCGAATCCGCAAGGGACACCGTCGCGGCGCCATCGTCCCCGCCACAGGCGAGCGCGCCAGCGAGAAGGCCCAGCGCCAAGGTCAGACGCAGCCCCCCCGGCTGCACCGTGCGCACTCCGGCGTGCGAGTCTTCGAATCCAAGCGAACGCATAATTAACCTCTGATCAGCAAGCGGCGCCGGCTGCCCTCTTACTCGATGGAGCAACACCAGGCGATCACCTGCGCGGATGGCGCGGGAAATCACCGAGCCGGCCATCAAACTGCTCTGTCCGTCGACGGCGTGTCAAGCCATAGGCGACCGGCGCGCCGAGCCGTGGTGGAGCATTGTAACTTTCGTTGGGGGGCCCACCGGAGCGGCGCGCCGAGCGCCCCGGTTTGCCACGTTTTTTTTGCCGTCGCGGGACGTCCCATCAAGGCGACGCGAGCCCGCAGATCACACCATCCGGCGCCCGTCTTGCTCGCGTGGAGCAGAGGGCCGACCTGGAATGCCGCACGACTTGACGCGATCCCGAAGCCGTCGCAGCATCGGTCGCATGCGTGGGACGCACTGGTGCACGGGCAAGCTGGTCCTGGCCTGTAGCTGGGCCAGCGCTGCCATGGCCGCCGGGATCATCGGCTGTGGTCAGGCGCCGCCGGCGCCCACTGCGCTTCCAGAGAGAGTCGGAGCCGGAAGTAAGGGTCAAACGGATACAGACATTTTGACGGTGCGTCCGAGCCCGGACTCGGTGATGGCCACGCCTCCTGCGGGTGCGGCCGATCAGGCTCCCGAGGATGAGGTCGCCGATCCCGTCGAGCCACCGGCGGAGGAGGCAGACGCTGACCCGCCCCCCGTCGCTGCGCCCGCTGCGCAGGTATTCTCTGCCTGCCACGAGACGCGCGTCGTCGGTTGCGACGCAGTCTATGTGCGCATGGTGAAATCTGCTCCGGACGTTTGCGTGCAGTTGGTGTTGGACAACTGTAGCGAAAATGGCCGGCAAGGTTTGCCGGTCGTGGTCCCCATCGCCTGGCGGCTCGCTTCCGGTTCGGCGAGCACCAATCGCGGCTGCGACGTGCACGACTACGACCCCAAGAGCCAGCCTGTCCTCTCTGCGAGCGGCAAGGTGACCTTTGACCAACAGGGCCGGCAGATCTCCGCATTGCAGATCGACGTGCAACTGTCACTGGACTCGGCGACCGCCGAGTCAAAGGTACCGGCGCAGATCGCCGTCACGACCGCCTCTCCCATCGCGGACATCGGCACCTGCGAGGAGTAGCTGCAGGGACCAATGCCCTGGCTCCGCGCGAGCCTCGGCGTGAGCTCTTGCCAGCGCTGGCGTTTGCCATGCGATAGTGCGCATCTTCGAGGAGCGCACATGTACGAAGCCAAACCAAATCGCTACGAGCTCATGACCTATGCCCGCTGCGGCCGCAGCGGACTGGAGCTGCCGCGCATCTCGCTGGGCCTCTGGCACAACTTCGGCGGTACCTCGGCTCTGGAGAACGCGCGAGAGATGCTGCTGCGCTCGTTTGACCACGGCATCACGCACTTCGATCTCGCCAACAACTATGGGCCTCCTGCCGGCTCGGCGGAGGAGAACTTCGGGCGCATCCTGGCGCGCGACCTGCGGCCGTATCGCGACGAGCTCGTGATCTCCACCAAGGCAGGTTACTGGATGTGGAACGGACCCTACGGGGAGTTCGGCTCGCGCAAGTACCTGATCGCGAGCCTGGACCAGAGCTTAAAGCGCATGGGGCTCGAGTACGTCGATATCTTTTATTCGCACCGCTACGACCCGGAGACGCCGCTCGAGGAGACGATGGGCGCGCTCGATCAAATCGTGCGCCAGGGCAAGGCTCTGTACGTGGGCATCTCATCGTACGGGCCCGAGAAGACGCGCGCGGCCGCGGCGATCCTGCGGCAGCTGGGCACGCCCTGTCTGATTCATCAGCCGTCGTATTCGTTGCTCAACCGCTGGGTGGAGGACGGCCTGTTGGGAGTGCTCGCCGATGAGGGCATCGGCTGTATTGCGTTCTCGCCACTGGCGCAGGGCTTGCTCAGCAGCAAATACCTGAACGGCACTCCGAGCGGCTCTCGCGGTTCGCTCGGAGGCTCATTCCGCCGAGAACATCTGAGCGCAGCCAATCTCGAGAATGTGCGGGCGCTCAATGCCATCGCGCAGCGCCGCGGGCAGTCGCTCGCTCAGATGGCGATCGCCTGGGTGCTGCGGCAACCGTCGGTGACCACCGCCCTGATCGGCGCCAGTCGCTGGGCGCAGATCGAGGAGTGCATCGGCGCGTTGAAGCAGATCAGCTTCAGCGCCGACGAACTCGCCGAGATCGACCGCTATGCGCTCGAAGGCGACCTGAACCTGTGGGCGCGCTCCAGCGAGGCCGGCTGACGTCATGACCAGCGCCGAGAGCCACGAAGACTTCTATCAGGCGTTGCGCGCGCGCATCGCCCAGTGGCTCGAGGGCAAGGGCAAGGGCTTTCGGCATGCGCAGCTGCTGCTGCTCGCACCGGATCTGTTCCATCTGCTGACGCGCTTGATGCTCGATCCGCGGATTCCGGTCAGCGAGAAGGCGGGCCTGGGAGCAGCGCTGGCTTATTTCCTTTCGCCCATCGATCTGCTTCCGGAAGCATTTCTGGGGCCCGCGGGCTATGTCGATGATGTCGCGCTAGCAGCATTTGCGTTGAACCGCTTGATCAATGCCGGCCATGGCGAAGTCGCCAAAGAGCTTTGGGCTGGTGACGGTGATTTGCTCGACTCCATTCAACACATCCTGCAGGTGGCCGACCAGGCAGTGGGTTCCGGCGTTTGGGAGCGGCTCAAGAACAAGTGGCGCGGCCTCGGCTGAGCCGCGCTCCGCGTTGCCGGAAGCCACTGTCAGGAGTTTGCCGTCCAGGGTGGGGATGTTGTTAAGCTATTCGAACCGCCATGTTCGAAGCTGCGAACCGACGCGCGCGAACGTACGCCTCATTGGCAGGGCTGATGGGAGCTCTCTGCTGCGCCGCCCTTCTGGGCTGCGCCCGCGAGTCGTTGCCTCCGCAGCTGAACCCCTCCTCGCCTGCTCCCTTTTCGGGGCCCGAGTGGCGTGCACCGAATCTGCCCGCACGCATCGCGCCGCCCGTCGTGCCCTATCGCTGGCCCGAAACCAAGCAGCTCTGGCCTCGGATTCGTCCGCCCGAATGGGCAGGGCCTGAAGCGGCGCCCTGGGTCGAGACGGTGCAACGCGCGGCCACATTTTATCAGCTGCCGCCGGAGCTGCTCTGGGCGGTGATCAAAGTGGAGAGCAACTTTCGCGATGAGGCAGTGTCTCGCGCGGGAGCGATCGGTCTGATGCAACTGATGCCCTCGACAGCGCGTGCGATCGGGCTGCGCGATGCACGCGATCCCGTGCAGAACATCCTCGGCGGGGCCTACTATCTGCGCAATCTCGCCAACCGCTTCGAAGGCGATCTGTATTTTACGCTCGCCGCGTACAACGCCGGGCCCGGCGCGGTGCAGCGCTACCGCGGGGTTCCCCCCTATCCGGAGACAGTGAGCTACGTGCGGCAGGTGCTCAGTTATTACTGGCGCAGCCTGCCCACGGCGCAGCTCGACTGAGCTCAGATCGGCGAGGCAACGAAGTGGGGACTGTTCGGTGTCCCCACTTCGTCCAGCGTTCTCGCGGATGTGGGCGCTCAGATGCCGAGGTTGTAACCGACGTGCACACCTGCCCAGGCGATGAACTCGTCGGAGAAGCCGGCGTCCGGAATCGCCTGGTCGTCACGGGTGACAAACGCCGCGTGGACGCCCGGTGTGATGTACATGTCGGAGAACGGAATGGTGGCACCGACGTTCGCGGTGATGTCCAGCGCTCTGTCCTTCGCGCCGCCGTCGGCCACGTTCGTGTACGCCTTGTAGCCCGCGGACAGACCCAGCGCGAGGCTGATATCGCCGGAGACAGGCAGCGTCTTGCCCACGCTCGGGTTGATGTAGACGAAGCTGTACGGCTTCGTCGCGCCTTGCAGGCCACGATAGTAGCCGACGTACAGGCCCAGATCCACCGCGGTGCTGTAACCAAGCCCGACGCCGGGCTCCAGATACATCGGAGTGCTGGTGCCGGCTTTCGCCTCATCTGCCGCCAGATACACCCAGTAGGTCGCCATGCCGTAGGCGGTCAGGTTCTCTGCGATGGTCGCGCTGTACTTCGCGATCAGGTCGGTCTCGGCGCCCACGCCAGAATCGACCAAGTCGCTCTTGTTATCGCCCGAGACCTGGAACGCGCCCCAGTAGCCGAGGCTCAGTCCGCCGAAGGTGGCGGTGATGCCCGGGAACACCGAGAAGGCCTGCGTGTTCTGGTTCTCACCGAACAGGTTCACGCCGCGCCAGACATAGGCGCTGGCACCTTCCACATCGAGGTTGATCACGGTGCTGGGAGCCGCGCCGCTCGCCGGCGCCACTTCGGTGGCACCGGTGTCCGCCGGAATTGCGGGCGCGGCCGCGGGGGCTGGCGCCGGCACCGGGCCCGCGGGATCGGCTGCCGGCGTGCCCGGCGGGGGTTCCGCAGCGGGCGCTGGCTCGGCCGCAGCCACCGCAGCTTCCGCCGCCGCCGGAGCCGCGGGTTCATCCGCTGCCGCAGCCAGCGCTGGGGCCAGACACAAGCCAAAAACTGCCGCCATCGAATGAATCTTCATTGTTCGCATCACGACTTCCTTCCGCGCTTCCGCGTGTCCACAGGCTTCTGCGAGCCAGCCGGCAGGGGCAGTCCCGCGCCAACGCTCACGGGTGCGTTACGTAACGGGGTGATTGTTTCGGCAGATTTTCGAGAACGCTGTGTGCTCGAGATCGCAGGGCAGAGCAGTCATCTTTTTGCTGCACAGGGCCCCATCCCTCCAATTCGCGAAGGGTCGAGCCCGATTGCCGCGCGGGGTCACGTTACGGCGGTGTTTCAGCCTGGCGACACGGGCATGGCTTCGAGCAGCGAGCCGCGGCACGCCACTGGTGATCGGCGTCAGCGCGGATCGATGCCGCGATCGCGGCGGAACTCGAGACACTGCCAACTACCAGCTGCGAATTCGCGGCAGACTTCGCCTCGGTCTGCATAGATCCGACAGGCGTGGGGCTCAGCTTTGGTACCGTGGTGCACGCAGGCGCCGTTCGAGCCCGTGCGGAACGCCATCTGGCTGAAGTGACCGGGTTCGAGCTGCTCCAGCACGTCGTGCCGCCCGAGCCGCCTCCAGCGCACCAGGTCTGCTTCTGAGACCAGAATCGTCCCGGGCCGCTGAAAGCAGCAGGCGCCACAGGCGAGGCAGTCGAAGCGCCGCTCGCTGCCGCCTGCCTCCGGATCCGCTGCCACGCTCGCTCGCCCTCCCACCGGGATCTACCCTCGCGGAGGGCGGCGCTCCAGGCCCGGAGCGACGCGCTGCACTGAAAACCCTAACTTACGAAAATCAAACGCCAATAGTGGCGTCCCCAACGGGATTCGAACCCGTGTTACAGCCTTGAAAGGGCCGTGTCCTGGGCCTGGCTAGACGATGGGGACTAGGGGCGCACCTATACTCGGAAGCGTTCAGTCGAGCAACGCTTTGTCAGACCTTCTGGGTGCTTCCCGGCCGGCAGCGGGCCGGGGCGCCGACGAGGGCGAATTCAGCCGATCTCGACCAGTACGGCGGTGATGTTGTCGCGCCCGCCGCGCCGGTTCGCGAGCTTGATGAAGCGGTCGACGCTCTCCTGCCCGCCGCTGTTGGCCACGTTCGAGATCTCGTCGGTGCGCAGGTAGCTGTGCAACCCGTCCGAGCACAGCAGAAACTGGTCGCCGGGAGCCACCGGCACAATCGCCGTGTCCACTTGCACGTACTCGCGGTTGCCCACGGCGCGGGTGATCACATTGCGGTGGCGGCTCATGCGCGCCTCCTCCTCCGTGATCAGCCCCTGCTTGATCTGCCAGTTGATCAGGGTGTGGTCTTCCGTCAGCTGCTCCGCCTTGGAGTTGCGCAAGCGGTAGATGCGGCTGTCGCCCACCTGAGCCGTGACCGCGTGGGAACCAAGCGACATCATCGCGCTGATCGTCGTACCCATCCCGGCTTTGTTCGCGTCCAGCTCGGCCATGCCGTAGACGAGGTAGGTCGCCGCCTGAACGGCGCCCTCCAGCAGGCGCGCCCCTACCCGCAGCGTCTCTTCGGAGTCGGGGTTGGCCAGGTCGAGCTTGGGCTTGTCGCGCTTGACCATGCCGTGGATCGTATCGACCGCTTCACGGCTGGCGACTTCTCCTGCTGCGTGCCCGCCCATGCCATCGGCCACCACCCACAGACCGAGCTCGTCATCGCAAAGGAACGAGTCCTCGTTGATCTGGCGCTTCTGTCCGACATCGGTGGCCCCGCACGAGTAAAATTCGAGATTCTGCCCGTTCATGCAGTCCACCGCGAGCCGCGGACTCTAGCAAAGTTGCCCCTCGAGGGACCCCGGTTTGGCGTCCTCACGCCTGCACCCGCCTCCATACCCAACGACACTACGCACATTTTAGCGTTTGCTCAGGGTCCGGAGCCAGAATTCTAGTTCGAACCGCTTGCAGCGGGGCCGCGTGCCAAATAGGTTCGGCCTGGATGGCGCGGAGGGCCCAGAGCTTCGAGGTGCGTTCGAGCAACCCCGAGCGGGTGGTGGCCGGGGTCCTCGCGGCGTTCGAAGAGGTCCCGCGCTGTGCGGCGGGCATCGTCTTCTTGTGTGGGGCCTTGCTGGAGCGCCACGAGGCGCTGGCGCGGCTTCTGGCGGCAAAAGGCCTGGGTATCCCCCTGCTGCTCGTGGGCGGGACGGGTGTGTTGAGCGAGCGCGGAGAAATCGAGGGGGCCTCCGCGGCGACCGGTCTGGTTTGGTCGGGCGGCTCGGCGGGTATCGGCATCATCGACTCCAATAACGACGACGACGGTCTCAGCGAGGGGCTGCAGGGCTTCCTGGCGGATGCGGGAGAGCGGGCGACATGTGTGCTGTTCGTTCCTCCCGGGGGCTTTACGCCGCGCGCCATCCAGCGGCTCGGGCGCTGTTCGATCGGGACGCGGGTGTTCGGCGGCGGCGCAGTGGGCGCGCCGGGCGTGATCGCTGTCGGGGCGGACGGAGAGGTGGTGACGGGGCGGGCCGTGGCCATGTTTTTTCGCGGCCTGGGCCAGGCGCGCGTGCGCACGACGCACTCCTGTCGACTGCTCGGGCCCTTGCGTCCGATCACCAAGGCTCGGGGCTCGCTGGTGCTGGAGCTCGGCGGCGAGCCTGCCCTCGATGTGCTGACGCAGTTCGGCCATAACCTGAAGGGACAGCCGCTGGTCTTCACGGTGCTCGCCCAGAGCCCCACCAATCACGACTCTCCCGACGGTCGACCGGAGATCCTGGTGCGCGGAGTCCAGGGCATCGACCCGCATGCGCGCGGGCTGATCGTCTCGGATGAAGTGCGAGACGGCATGTTCATGACCTTCGGCATCCGCGACGGCCAGGCGGCGCGCGACGATCTGGAGCGGCTGACGCGCGAGCTGCGACGGGATATTGCCGGCGCGGCTCCGCTCTCTGCCCTGTACGTCAACTGTGGCGGGCGAGGCCGCAGCCTGTACGGGCGCTCGAACGTCGACACCCGCATCTTGCGCGAGCGCTTCGGCGACATTCCCGTGGCGGGGATGCAGTCCTCCTTCGAGATCGCCCCCTACGGCGACTCGCCGTCCTTTCAGCTGTACACCGGTGTGGTTGCGCTGTTCTCCGAGCTGAGCTGAGGCCGAGTTGGTTTACGGCAGGCGTCTCCTCGGTCTCCGTCTGACGGGCCTGCGCCCCGGCAGCGCCGACGCTGCCCTCGCCGCAGTGGTGGTGGCGATGGTGGGCATCATGGTCGTGCCGTTGCCGACTTGGCTGCTCGATCTGCTGCTGGCGAGCAATCTCGCTATCTCGGTCTCGATCCTGCTGGTCACCATGTATGTGACGGGCGCGCTGCAGGTCGCGGCCTTCCCCACTCTGCTGCTCCTCACCACGCTGGTGCGGCTGGCGCTGAACGTGTCTTCGACCCGCCTGATCCTGCTGCGCGCTGACGCCGGGCAGGTCATTCAAGCGTTTGGCTCGTTCGTGGTCAGCGGCAACTACGTGGTCGGTGCCGTGGTGTTCCTGATCCTGGCCTTGATCCAGTACATCGTGGTGGCGAAGGGCAGCGAGCGCGTCGCAGAAGTGGGCGCGCGCTTTGCGCTCGATGCCATGCCCGGCAAGCAGATGGCGATCGACTCGGAGCTGCGCGCTGGCAGCATCGACCATCACGAGGCGCAGCAGCGGCGCCGCACGCTCAGCCGCGAGAGCCAGTTCTACGGCGCCATGGATGGCGCAATGAAGTTCGTGAAGGGTGACGTGATCGCGTCGTTCGTGATCACTCTGATCAACATCGGCGCGGGGCTCGCCATCGGTGTTGGGCAGCGCGGCATGCCGTTCACCAGCGCGCTGCAGCGCTATGCGCTCCTGACCATCGGCGACGGGCTGGTCTCGCAGATTCCATCGCTGATCCTCGCGACCTCCGCGGGCATCCTGGTCACGCGCGTCTCCGGTGAGGACACCGGCAATGCGCTGGGGCAAGAGCTCTCGAGCCAGCTGCTCGGAGTCCCCAAGGCGCTGCGCGTCGCCGGCATCTTCGTGCTCGGGCTGGCGCTGGTGCCAGGCCTCCCTACCCTGCCTTTTCTGGTCATTGGCGCGCTCCTGGTGCTCGTCTCCTGGCCCGGCCGCGAGCGCCCCGAGCCCGCCTGGTCTACGCCTTCCGTGGGGGGTGCGGCCCGCCCGTCGCGCCTGCCGGCACCGTGGTCATTGAGCGCGAGCGAGGTGCTCTACCAACGCTTGGGCTCGAGCCGGCAGCAGGCCTCGGGAGCAGATCCAGGTCTGGCCGCGGCCGCTGAAATGGCCCGCGAGCGCCTGTTCCAGGAGCTGGGCGTGATCGTGCCGCCTTGCCGGCTGGTGCGCGGGAGCTGGCCCGGCAACGCCGCGCTGCTGTCGATCGGCGAAGTGCCCGCCAAAACGCTGACGGTGCCGGAGGAGCTGGAGGCGCCCGCTGCCACCTTGTTCCTGTCTCAGGCCCTGGCCGAGGTGCTGATCGCGCGCGCTCCCGATTTCATGGGCTTACAGCCGGCGCAGTCGCTGCTCGAAGAGCTGCAGCGGGTGGCCCCGGCGAGCGTGCAGCAGGTGGTGCCCAAGCTCGTCTCGCTCGCCACGCTGAGCGAGATCTTGCGCCGGCTGGTGGAAGAGGGCGTGAGCGTGCGCGATTTGGCGAGCATCCTGGAGGCGCTGGCCCAGGTCGCACACGTCGAGAAGGATCCGCTGGTGCTGACCGAGCACGTGCGCTCCTGGCTGCGCCGGTCGATCACCTACGAGGTGACGCGCGGCTCGGGACTGTTAGAGCCGCTGACGCTCGACGAATCGATCGAGGAAGTGATCCGCGGGGCAATCTCGCAGACGGCCGCCGGCAGCTTCCTGACGCTCTCGCCCGCCGCGGGGCGGGATATCGTTTCGAGCCTGAGGCGGGCGCTCGAGGCTTGCCCGGAGGAGCTGCAACGCCGTCCGGTGCTGCTCACACAGCCGGACGTGCGGCGCTTCGTGCGCAAGCTGATCGAATCCGACCTGCCAGGAGCGCGCGTGGTGACCTTCTCGGAGTTGCTGCCGGAGACGACCATTCGCGCCGCCGGCACAGCCACGCTCCGTATTTAGACGGTATTTAGAGACGGTATATTTTGAAGAGCAGCGGCCCGAGAGCGCCAAGCTAGCGGCGCTGTACCTGCATCTTGCGCGGTACGGCGCCCGACTGCTCGAGCAGCTTCTTGGCTTCCTTCTGCAGCAAGGGATGTGTTTTTCGGCCGAGGAACGAGCCGAGCAAACGCGGCTCCTGATCGGCGAGCCTGCGCAGGGCCCGGCGCGCGCTCTTCAGGTCATCGGTGTGAGCGAAGGCGTACGCCTGCGCGCGAAACAGTTGAGGCCGCAGTTGCACCAGCTCCGCATCGTCCGCATCGAAGACGGAGAGCGTATCGGCCGCGCGCTTGGCTTGCCCGCTGCGCGCCCACGCTTCAGCCACGATGGCCGCCAGCATGGCGCGGCTCTTTGCGTCCTGATGCCGAGATAGCTGAATGCCATCCACCAGATCGCGCGCGGGCGGCACCTCGTCGAGCATCAGGTGGATCATCGCGCGCTGGCCCCGCGCCTCGTCGGCCACATTGGCCATCACCTTGGAGAGATTGATCGTCTCCAGCGCGGCCAACGCTTTGCGCGGCTCGCCATCTTGCAAGAGCAGCTGCGAGCGCGCGAAGATCGCCGTCGGGTCCGAGCCCTTATACTTCGCTTCCAGTTCGGCGAGCGCCGCCTGGCGATCGTCTTTTGTCGTCGCCTTGGAAAGAATCCCGGCGACACCCTGCGCCTTGCGCGCCTGGCGCAGGCCCCAGCCGAGCAGCACGACGGCTGCCAGCGTGAGCACCGCTGGCAGCCCCAGCGCGATGCCCTGGATGACGTCCGAGTGGACGACGCCAGCGATCAGCACTCCCACGAACCAGACGGCGAGCAGCGGCAGCCCCAGCCGCAAGCCGAGGCTCTTGAGTCGATCGGGGCTCAGCGGGTCCATGGCGGCCATCGCCGCCGCGGCATCTGGCGGTGCAGGACGACCCGATGGCGACGCAGCACCACTCGGCGCCGGCGCTCCAGAGACGCCCTTCTTGACCCTGCGTGATTCCTTGGCCACGACGAGGTCTTAGCGCCAGGCCCCGAGCGGACGCAAGGCTAGTGCCCGTGGCCGTGCCCGAACGGTGCGGCTGCCCCGTTTCCGAGCAGCCCGCCGCTATTCCAGCGGAGCGGGGGGCGTGGTCAGCGCCACGCTGTCGGGCGGCACGTCCGGCATCGACTCCAGACGGAAATGGTTGAACAGGCTGTGCGTCAGCGAGAGCGTCGGCACGGCCAGCAACGCCCCCCAAAGACCGAAGAAGTGTTCGCCGACGATCAGCACGAACACCACCAGCACCGGATGCAAGCGGGCGGCGACACCGATGATCTTCGGGTTCAGTAGGTTTGCCTCGATCTGGTGGATCAACAGGATCCAGATCAGCACCCAGAATGCAGTGAAGAAGCTCTGTGTGAGCCCGATCAGGACCGCCGGAATGGAGCTCAGGATCGAGCCGAAGATCGGGATGATGCTCATGATCCCGGCGATCAACGCCATCACGGGCCAGTACTTGAGGCCGAAGATCACGAAGCCGATGGCGGAGAGCACGCCATTGACGCAGCAGATCACCAGCTGCCCCCGCACCACACCCGCCAGCCCGCGGTCCATTCTGTACAGCAGACGGTCGAAGCTGCGACGCGAGCGCGGCGGCACGAGCGAACGAAAGAAGCCGAAGACCTGATCGCGCGTCAGCATCAGGTACGCTGCGACCATCAGCGTCATGAAGGTCAAGAAGATGCCGCGGCTGACGCTGCTGACGATGGCCTGACCCACCTTGAACAGCTGCATGCCGTTGCCGCGCAGATAGTGCAGCGTGTTTTCGACGCCGTCGTTCAGGAGCTCGGTGATGCGGAAGCCGGCCACGTCCGGCTCGTGCTCGCGGAGCACCCAGACGTTGGAGTTCTCCTGAACAATCTCCAGCCCCGAGCCCACGTTGATGCCGATGCTTCCGTCAGAACGGGGCAGCACTTCCAGCGCGGAGGGTGGGCTGGGAGGAGGACGATGGGGGTGCGAACGCCCTGCGGAGGGAGGACTTCCGGCCAAATCGATCAGGGACTCGATCCGGGCCTCGATGATCGGGCCCCATTGCGTTGCCAGCTTGCGCGCAATCTGCGGGCTCTCCCGGGTGAGGCCCATCGTCTCGCGATAGATGCGAGGTGCGATCAACGCGACCGAGGTCGAGGCCACGGCCAGCGTGCCCAGATACACCACGATGATCGAGACCGCGCGCCGCAGGCCTCGGCGTTCACACCAGCCGACCAGAGGCGTGAAGACGTACGCGATGATGATCGCCAACACGAACGGGAGCACCACCTCCCGCGTCAGCCAGATGACCAGCAGCACGAACGCCGCGCTGCTGGCCAGAAAGATGATGCGCCGCCGGCCCCAGATCTCGCCGATCTCGATCTCGGGTGGGTCGCTATCCCGCGGCGGATCCATCGGTTTCCCCCCGACAGAATCGGGGCGGCCCTTGGCAGAGCCGCCCCTTTGGGACGAGATCATCCCTCGGTTTCAGCGTCGGAGCTGGCGTCGTGCTGCGCCATGCTGCTCAGCTTGTCGCCGAACTTCTGCTTGAGCAGGTCACCGAGCGTACCGCTCTGACCGGAGCTCTCGCGGCCCGAACTCTTGCCGCTGATGTGCTCGGAGACAGCCGACTCACCGACGTTGCGCAGCGACATGCTGATGCGTCGATCCATCGAATCGATGTTCGAGATCTCGGCCTTCACCTTATCGCCGCGGTTCGGACGCTTGCCCTCCGGGATCTCGTTGTTCGAGATGAAGGCGTCGATGCCCGGTTGAACCGAGACGTACACGCCGTGCTCGGACACGCTGGTCACCACGCAGTTCTCAAACACCTGGCCCGTCTTGATATCGTCCAGCAGCGAGGCCCACGGGTCATCATGGATCTGCTTGACGCCCAGGCTGACCTTCTTCTCGTCGTGGTTGATCGAGAGGATGATGGCCTCGACCTCGTCACCCTTCTGGTACAGGTCCGCGGGGTTGCCGATCTTCAAGGTCCAGGACAGGTCGGTCTTGTGGACCATGCCGTCCACGCCGTCCTCGATACCGACGAACACGCCGTAGTCGGTGAGCGAGCGGACCTTGCCGCTGATGCGATCACCCGGCTTGTACTTGTCGGTGAAGAGCGCCCAGGGATCCGGCTCGAGTTGCTTGAGGCCCAAGCTGATGCGCTTGGCACGCGAGTCCACCTCGAGCACCTGGCACTCCACCTCGTTGCCGACCTCGAGCACCTTGGAGGGGTGCTTGACCTTCTTGGTCCAGCTCATCTCCGAGACATGGATCAGGCCTTCCACGCCAGGCTCCAGCTCCACGAAGGCGCCGTAGTCGGTGATGCTCATCACCTTGCCGCTCACCTTCTTGCCGAGCGGGTAAGCTTCCTGCACGTGGTTCCACGGATCCTCTTGCGTCTGCTTGAGGCCCAGGCTGACGCGCTCCGTCTCCGCGTTGTACTTGAGCACCTTCACTGTGACGCTGTCGCCGACCTTGAACACCTCGCTCGGGTGGTTCACGCGGCCCCACGACATATCCGTGATGTGCAGCA
>JAICTU010000638.1 GCA_025936205.1 Polyangiaceae bacterium
CAGGCCACGCGCTTCAAGCCGGGCGACGAGGTGTTCTACAGCGCGCGCATCTTCGGGCGGCAAGGCACCTACGCGCAGTACCACGTCGAAGACGAGGAGATCCTGGCGCTCAAGCCGGCGCAGCTGGAGTTCGAGCAAGCCGCGGCCGTGCCGCTCGCCGCCATGACGGCGTACGACGCGGTGATCACGTTCTTCCAGACCAAGCCCGGTGACACGGTGTTGATCCATGCGGGCGCCGGCGGCGTGGGCCACTTCGCCGTGCAACTCGCCAAGGCCGCGGGCGCTCGTGTGCTGGCCACGGGCCGCGCCGTCAACACCGAGCTGATCAAGAGCCTCGGTGCCGACGAGGTGATCGACTATCAGAAGACGAAGTTCGAGGGGGAGGCGCTGCGTTTTACGGGCGGAATCGGCGTCGATGCCGCCTACGATACCGTCGGCGGCGACACGGTCAGCCGCTCGATCCAGGCGGTGCGCCCGTACGGCAAGCTCGCCACGATCGTCAGCCTCGAGGGCTCGTTGCAGGGCATGCAGATCAAGAATCAGACGCTGTACTTCGGCTTCCTGGAGCGCACCGAGCCCAAGATCCAGGCCATGAAGACGCTGGTCGAGCGGCGTCAGGTCAAGCCGTTGATCGACTCCGTCTTTCCGCTCGAGAAGATCGCCGATGCGCACCGCAAGCTCGAAGCGGGCGGCATCAAGGGCAAGATCGTGATCAAGATCTGAGCGACAGCGCTCACTCCGCCGGTTCGGCGCCCGCATCGCTGGCGCCGACGACCGGCGGCTCGGGCTCAGCAACGACTCCGGCATCGACGACCGGCAGCGGCACCGGCGCCGGAGGGGCGCCGGCATCAGCGACAGCGGGCGGCATCACTCCCGGCCAAAAGCGTGGATTGTCGATGTAACTCGCCACGACCGTGATGTCGGTGTCGATCACCCGCGGCAAGCCCGAGCTCGGAGGAGGCATGCTGCCGTCTTCCATGGCGACCACGATCGGAGACGTCTCCGCGCTCAACGGGATGATCAGCCCGGCGACGACCAGCTGATCCACATTTCCGATGAACTGGATGCCGCCGGAGCCCTCCGCGGGAGCAGCTGGCCCGTGACATTGGCCGCAGTTGGCGAGCAAGACGTTGACCATCGCGTCTTTGGCGGTCAGCACAGTGTCCCCGTCCACCAATCCCGGCGGGGGCGCGGGTGACATCCCTGGCAAGGGAGCTGGAGCCGGCGGCGGCAGCGAAACCGCTGGCGGCCCTGGCCCCCGCCGAGGCGGCATCCCTGCTGCGCGGTAGGGCGGCGGCGCGACCGGCGAGTTGTAGGCCGGTTCCGACTCCTGGCTGGCAGCTTTGCCCCCGCAACCGAACGCGAGCCCCGGTAGCGTGAGCCCCAGGCCCAAGAGCCATCGCTGCGTCACGCTCGACATGGGGCGATGCTGCCCCGAATCGCTGGCCCCCGCCACACTATTCGGGCAGCCGCGCCAGCGCTTGCTGCAGCGGGCAAATTGCTGCATTCACGCTGCGACCGTCGCGATACACACGCAACAATTCGCGCGAGCGCTGCGCCAGCATGCGGCGCACCTCGCGGCGCATGCCCTTCACGCGCGGGATCTGCATGTCGTCGTACGCGGTCGTTTGATGGCGCATCCAGGCGATGGCCGCCGCCTCCGCGCGGCGCTCGATCGGGATGCGCTCCGTGCGCGCGACCGTGCCGCTGCCCACCGGAACGGCATGCGCCGCGACGACCTTCGCCAGGCGCCGCGCGAGCGCGAGGTGTCGATCGTCGAAACTCAGAAAGTGCAACACAGCGGCTTCGAAGTCTCCGGCATAGACCTGCTCGGCGCGCGCGCGCCGCTGCCGGCCGGCAGCGAGCTGGCGCTGGTACTGAGGCTGCGCGCGCTCCACGGCGAGCTCGGCGCGGATGCGCTCGATGCGCTCGTGCGGCGCCCAGATGCCGCGCGAGAACAGCTTGCGACCGCGCTGCTCCTTCACGCTCCAGCAGGGCCCTTCGCTTTTCACGCGCCGGCTGAGCGCGGCGTCTCCGGGCGGCAGCAGGCTCCAGTCCGACGGCACCTGCAGCAGCTGCCCCTCCGCCGTCTTCACCTGACGTGGATGACTGCCCGGGCTCACATCGCGCGTTTGGGTCGGCATGATGGCGCTTCCTTACCTCGAGCGCGGCACGTGTTGCGTGGTGACTCTGCGGGCGTGAGGCAGCATTGACCCGAGTCGGAGGGCTCGCGGTACTAGCCAGGCCGGCGACAGCCACGCATCGCAAGCGGCGACGATATTGCAGGATGAACGCTTGTTTTGACCTGGATCGGACTGGCCGCTTCACGGAGCCGGCGTTTTGCTGCCGTTCTGCTGACCATCTGCTGCGAAAAAGGTCGTTTGCTGCGATCCGATCGATCCGGATGATCGCTGCACACGCGCCGTTTGCTGCTCGACCCGAGCAGCGGAACGGGGTAGAGCGGCAAGTTCGGAGAAGCTCGCCGCCTTGGCGAAGGAGACCAACATGAAGCACCAATTGCGCACCGTTCTCGCCGGCCCCCGCCTCGCACTCTGCGCGGTTGGCCTGCTCGGTGCGGCTTCGGCCTGCAGCGGCACCATCGACGCGCAGGAGACGAAGCCCTCCGTCTCGAGCAGCGGCAGCGGTGGCGGCTCGTCCACGAACCCTCTCAACCCTCAACCGGGGATCAACGAGAGCTCTCCGAACGTGACCGGCAGGGCCTCCGGTTCCGGCAGCGACGGCGAGCAGACGGCGGACGACATCGGTCGTGCCGCGAGCCCGCGCGGCTCCGCCGGCGGCAGCCGCAGCCGCCGCGTGCGCGATGAGCCCCGCGATGCGGGCAATGAAGACGCCGGCGCGGATGCGGGCCAGGTCGACGGAGGCGTCGAGGTGGACGCCGGCGCGATCGACGCAGGCGCCGACGCTGCTCTCTAGCTGTGACCCAGCGGCCCTGACACCCAGCGGCCCTGACCCAGCGGCCCTGACCCAGCGGCCCTGACCCAGCGGCCCTGACCCAGCGGCCCTGACCCAGCGGCCCTGACCCAGCGGCCCTGACTCACTCTGCCGATCGAGGCGCTGGTTCGGGCTGGCACAGCAGCACCAACGAACGCGCTTCGAGGGAGTACTGTGCCGCCAAGTGATCCTGCTCGGGCAGCCGCGGGCGCGCGGTGTCGAGCAGGACGCGCCACGGCGTCTTGCGACGCAGTCGTGGCAGCGCGAACGACATGCCTTCCCAGTGGGCGTTCAGCAGCAGCAACAACGGGTCATCGAACACGAGCTCGCCGCTGTCCGACCACTCGTGCATGACCTCGCCGTTCAACAGCATGCCCAGCGAGCGCACGTAATGCGTGAACCAATCGCGCTCGTCCATCTCTTCCCCGCTCGGCTTGAGCCAGAGCACGTCGCGCACGTCGAGCCCGTGCACGCGCCGCCCGTGAAAGAAGCGCCGGCGGCGTAGCACGGGATGGGCGGCGCGCAGCTTGGTCAGCCGCCGCACGAAATCGAGCTGCGCTTTGCCCGCGTCGTCCAGCGCCCAGTCGAGCCAGGCGATCTCGCTGTCCTGGCAGTAAGCGTTGTTGTTGCCGTGCTGGGTGCGGCCGCGCTCGTCCCCGTAGAGCAGCATCGGCACGCCCTGGGAGAGAAAGAGCGTGGCCAGGAAGTTCCGCATCTGGCGCGCGCGCAGCTCGTTGATCGCGGGGTCGTTCGTCGGCCCCTCGACGCCGCAGTTCCAGCTCTTGTTGTCGTCTTCGCCGTCGCGGTTGCCCTCCCCGTTCGCCTCATTGTGCTTCGAGTTGTAGGAGACCACATCGCGCAGCGTGAAGCCGTCGTGAGCGGTGACGAAGTTCACGCTCGCGTACGGGCGCCGGCCGTTGTGGGCGTACAGATCGCTGGAACCGGACAGGCGATACGCGAGCTCGGCGACCTGGCTCTCGTCACCTTTCCAGAAGCGGCGCACCGTGTCGCGATAGCGGCCGTTCCACTCCGCCCAGAGCACGGGAAAGTTGCCGATCTGATAGCCGCCGGGGCCGATGTCCCAGGGCTCTGCGATCAGCTTGGCTTGCGAGAGCACCGGATCCTGCGTGATCACATCGAAGAAGGCGCTCAAGCGGTCCGCCTCGTGCATGCCGCGCATCAGCGCCGCGGCCAGATCGAAGCGAAAGCCGTCGACGTGCATCTCCGTCATCCAGTAGCGCAAGCTGTCCATGATGATCTGCAGCGTGCGCGGCGTGAGCACGTTCAGCGTGTTGCCCGTGCCGGTGTAATCCATGTAATAGCGCGGGTTGTTGTTCACCAGCCGGTAGTAGCTGGCGTTGTCGATGCC
>JAICTU010000246.1 GCA_025936205.1 Polyangiaceae bacterium
ACCGCCGCGAGCAGCCCGCCCGCGCGCAGGCAGCTTCCGAGCTTCAGGTTCCTGGTCTGAGCGGCCATCTTCTCGCCGTTGCCGATGGGTCGTATGCCAACGGACTAGATTAGGCCAAGCTGAGCCCTGCGCAAAGGCCTCGCCACCCGTACAGTGCCCTTCTGAACCAACGTCGCAGAATTGGTAGGGTGATCTCAGCGATCCCGGGCGGGTGCGGGCACATCCTGGAGGCGCTCGGCGCCGCGCAGGCGCCGAGCCCTCTCCCTTCTGCCACTCTCTTGTGGCACTCTCTTCTGGCACTCAGGGCGCCGCTGGTGCCGGCGGCTCGGCTGCGGGCGGCACCGCTGAGCCGGGCGGCGGCGTCGGCGGCAACACCACGACGGCCTGCCCGGTGAGCGCGGGGATGCCCGCTAGGCTGGGTGCGTCCGTGTATTGCGCGACCAGCACGGCCGCGAGGTTGTCTGCGCCCTGGTGGCCGGCGTCGAGCACGGTCGTGAAGCTGCCCGCGCAGCCCTGTGCCGTCGACAGCGGGTGCCCGTGCGTCTCGTGGCCGAGGATGTATTGCACCTGCACGCGCGCGCAATCGACCGGCTCGTTGTCGCTGACGCTGACCTGATAGCTCAGCGTCTGCCCGAACTCGAACGCATCCCCGAACTGCGGCGTCACGAACGTCACGATCGGTGGTGTATTCCCGACCACCACGTGCGCCGCCGCCGTCCCGGTACGACCCGTGCTGTCGGTGACGCGCAGGGTGGGGGCGTAGTTCCCGTTCTGGTCGTACGTCACGCTGGGGTTGGGCTCGGTCGAGTCGACCACGCCGTCGGCGTTGAAGTCCCAGGCCAGCGTGAGCTCGTCGCCATCTGGATCCGCCGTGCCTGCGCTGGAGAGCTGCACGGTGAGCGGCGCCAGCCCGAAGTTCGCGCTGGCCGTCACCACCGCCACCGGCGTGAAGTTACCGGGCTGCACGAAGTCCACGCGCGCCAGCTGCGCTGCGGGGTTCTCCGAGAAGTAGCCGTCGCCGTATTCCAGCGTGTACAGCGCGCCGTCGGGACCGAACTGCATGTCGATCGGGTTCTGGAACACGATCGACGGCAACAAGGGCCGGATCTGATCGAAGCGCCCGCGACGATCGAGCCGGAACTCGAACAGCGCGTCGCGCGTCCACTCGTAGAAGATCGGCACGCCGTCGAAGTAGCGCGGCCACTTGTTGGTGGAACGGTTGCGAGGATCGTAGTGGTAGGCGGGGCCGCCCATGGGCGCCACACCATTGGCGCCGAGCTCCGGGAACTCCGCCGACGCCAGTGAGCCGTACCAGACCTCGGGCTGTACCACCGGCGGCAGGTGCCGGCGCCCGGTGTTGTGCGGCGAGTCGTTCACGGGCGCGGAGCAGTCGAAGGCGGGCCCCGACACGCCCGTCGCGAAGTCGTAGTCGCGGTAGGGCAGCTCGGGCGTGGCGCAATAGGGCCAGCCGTAGTTGCCCGCCTTGCGCACGATCATCCATTTGCCCTGCCCGGCAGGGCCGCGGTTGGGATCGGGATCGATCGCGTCGGGCGAGTAGTCGGCGAGGTACACCACGCCGCTGCGCCGATCGACGGCGAAGCGGAACGGATTGCGCAGACCCATCGCATAGATCTCGGCGCGCGTGCGCGGCGTGCCCGGGCGGAACAGGTTGCCCTTGGGGATGGTGTAGCTGCCGTCCGGCTCTACATGGATGCGCAGCAGCTTGCCGCGCAGATCGTTGGTGTTGGCGGCGCTGCGCTGCGCGTCGTACGCCGGATTGCGATCGGGGCGCTCGTCGATCGGATCGAAGCCGTCCGACTCGAACGGGTTGGAATCGTCGCCCGTGGACAGGTACAGGTTGCCGTCGGCGTCAAAGTCGATCTTGCCGCCCACGTGGCAGCAGATGCCGCGATCCGTCCCGACCTGCAGGATCTGCTGCTCCGAGCTCAACACCAGCGCGTTGTTCTCGAACTTGAAGCGCGAGAGCTGCATGTGCCCGCGGAAGCGTTCGAAGTCGGCAGCAGTGCCGTTGGGCGGCGCGTCGCCCTCGTTCACGCCGGGGGTCGCCGGATCGTCCGTCGGCGTCGAAAGGATCGGAGAGTAATAGACGTACAGCCAGTGGTTCTGTTGAAAGTTGGCGTCGATCGCGATGCCCTGCAGGCCTTCTTCATCGTGCTGGTACACGGGCACCGTGCTGACCACCGTGTTGAAGCCCGTCGCCGGATCATGCATGAAAAGGCGCCCGTTGCGCGTGCTGTGCAAGACGCGCCCGTCGGGCAGCACCGCCAGCGAGATCGGCTCGCCTGGGGCGCCGTTCAGCGTCACCTTCTGAAAGCTCGTGTCCGGCGGCGCCGTGGTCACTGCCGTACCGTCCGCCGCAGCCGTACTTGACAAGCCCGCGCCAGCGGCGAGCCACCAACCCCATCGCTTCGTCTTCACCGAGTGCCTCCCTCGTGTTGTTGCACTCTGGTAGCAGCCCGGGCGCGCGCGTCAATCAGAGCCCTGACGGATTCGCAAACTTTAGCGGGCCTGTCTTCAGGAAGTGAACCGGCTGTCTCAGTGATTCGCTGCTGGCGGCGTTTTCTGGAGAATCTTTGTCACGGCTCGGCACTCAGCAGCGTTTTCACGTGTGCGACGCGCGTGCTGTTGCGACGTCGTGTCTCCAGAGGCATCGCACGCACCCCCGGAGCGCTGCTGCGCCCCGGGAGTCGCGCGTGGCTCACCAGGAGTGGATCACTGCAGGTAGGCCGGGAACTTCGGCAGCGCCTTGAAATCGTTCGGGTCGTGCTGGATCACGAAGCGCGCCTTCTTGTTGCTCACGATCTTCTCGATGCGATCGAACGAAGCGAGCGTGTCGGCGCGATCGGTGTTGATGCCCGCGATGCGCTTGTACTTGCGATTGTCACGCAGGTGATACAGGTCGCCCGAGAGCACGACGGTGCCGGCTTTCTTCAGCTGGAGCGCGAGCACCTGGTGACCCGGCGTGTGACCGGGCGCCTTCAGGATGCGCACCGTCCCGTCACCGAACACGTCATGGTCGCCGGTGATCATGACCTGCTTGGCGTTCTTGTACGAGCTGAACGAGTCCGGAGCGACGCCGAAGGGCGTGGGCTTGCCAGCGGCCCAGTTCAGCTCCGCCTGATTCAGCAGCCAGATGGCGCCCGGGAACGAGTTGGCGTTGCCCGTGTGATCGAAGTGCATGTGCGAGAACGCCAGGTGCGTCACGTCGCTCGCGCTCAGGCCCAGCGCCTTCAACTGATCGGAGAGCGTCACCGTCACGATCGGCGTGATCGCGCTCTCGCCGCCGCCACCCTTGTTCTCGACGAGCTTGTCGCCCAGCCCCGCATCCCAGAGCAGCGTG
This sequence comes from Polyangiaceae bacterium, assembly GCA_025936205.1. The sequence continues at coordinate 3,362 of JAICTU010000246.1, forward strand.
CCCTTGGGATGCCGAATCAAGAAGCACGGAGCCGCCACGGTACCCGGCTTGCCGTCGTACTCCCCCGTGTCCGAAAAGAAGCCCATGTCCTTGAAGTCGACGTGCCCGCAGTCGATGGCATAGAGCCGCACTTCCTTCACGGCCTCCTTGGCAGCATCGGGCTTGGCCGCTTCTGCCTTGGGGGCTTCTGCCTTGGCTGCGGCGGCCTTGGTGGGTTCAGCGGCCCACAGGCTGCCGCCCAGGGCCAGCGCGGCGATCAACGATGGAAAAGACAAAGCAATCTTGAATGACATCATGAAACTCCCAGTGGCCCCGTAACCGAAGTTCCTTGCAGAATTCCGCGGCCCCTGACGGGGCGAAGGCCGCGGGAATTCTGCCGCAAAGGCTCACCTTGTTCCGGGGCACTTTCTTATATTTGTGCCTGCAACTGCGTTGCAGGACACTCGAAGGGCAGGGAAGCTAACTCGCTTCGCTGCGCTCGAGAAGCCGCGCCCGTTCCAGCAAGCGGGCTCGCTGGCGCGCGTTCTGCGTGAGCGCCGCCGCCCGCTCGAACTCGGCGCGGGCTTCGCCAGTCCGCCCCAGCTTGGCGAGCAGATCGGCCCTGGCGCTCGGCAGCAGCGCATAGCTACCGAGAGCGGGATCTGCGCCCAGATCATCGATCAGCTCGAGCCCGGCGGCGGGCCCCTCCGCCATCCCGACAGCTACGGCTCGGTTCAGCGCCACCACGGGCGAAGGCCAGACTTCGAGCAGCTCCGTATACAGCGCCGCGATCCGCGCCCAATCCGTCGCTACGGCCGTGACTGCTCGCGCGTGGCAGGCCGTGATGGCTGCCAGCAGCGCATAGGGGCCTTTTGCCCCACCCAGAAGCTCCGCGCGCTCCAGCTCGTCGAGGCCGCGCCGGATCAGCAGCGGGTCCCAGCGCGAGCGATCCTGATCGAGCAGCAAGATGGGCTCGCCCGCGGCATCGGTGCGCGCGGAGAGCCGCGAGGCGTTGATCTCCATCAGCGCCAGCAGCCCGTGCACCTCTGGCTCATCCGGCGCCAGCTCGGCCAGGATCCGCCCGAGGCGCTGCGCGTCTTGGCACAACGCCGGGCGCAGCACGTCCTCGCCCGCCGTCGCCGAATAGCCCTCGTTGAAGATCAGGTACACGACCTCCAGCACCGAAGCGAGCCGCGCGCCCAGCTCCGCAGCGCGCGGCACCTCGAAAGGGACCTGCTTTTCGCTCAGCGTGCGCTTGGCGCGCACGATCCGCTGCGCGATGGTCGGCTCCGGTAGCAGGAATGCGCGCGCGATCTCGGCCGTCGTCAGCCCGCCGATCAGGCGCAAGGTGAGCGCGACGCGCCCCTCCGTCGGCAACACCGGATGGCAGGCGATGAAGATCAGCCGCAGCAGGTCATCCCCCACGTCGTCATCGATCTGGGTCACCAGCTCGTCTGCCACGTCGTCCGCGCTCCGCTGGGATTGCGCCTGCCCCTCCAGCTCCAAGTGCTTGCGCTCGGCCATCTTGCCGTGGCGCAGCTGGTTGATGGCGCGGTGTTGGGCCGTCGCCATCAACCAAGCCCCCGGCTTCTCGGGCAGGCCCGACTGCGGCCACTGCTCGAGCGCCGCCACCAGCGCGTCCTGCGCCAGCTCCTCCGCGCGGCCCACGTCGCGCAGCAGGCGCGTCAGCCTCGCGATCAGCCGAGGCGACTCGCTGCGAAAGATGGCATGGATGGTCTGAGGAACGTCCGGGGCCGTCACCGCCCCCGGAGATTACTTCATTTCGGGAACTGCGACTCCTGGTCGAAGACCTGCAGGATTTCGCCTTGACCGTCGCCGGCCACGGCCATGAAGCGGCGCGCATGCTCCAGCGCCTCCTCGCGCGAGTTGACGCGGATCAGCGCAAAGCCGTCGATCAGCTCCTTGGTCTCCGGAAACGGGCCATCGGTGACGGTGAACTTGCCGGCGTCCAGCTTCACCTGCGTCCCCTTCGTGGGCCGGACCAGACCGCCCGTCATGATCAACACGCCCGCCTGCGTCATCTCCTGGGCGAACTTGCCGATGGCCGCCATCTGCGCGGGCGTGGGAGGGCCGTTCTTCGGGTCTCCGGTGTAGGTCATCAAGAACTTCATGTCAGATCTCTCCAGAATGGGTTGCGGGGTGATTCAACGCGCGGGCGTGCCGCGCAGCAAGGCCAGAGGGCGAGGGTCGCGCAGCGCCAGCCCACCCCAGAGCAAGAGCGCCACGTAGATCGGGAACAGCGTGTGGCTGAAAAGCGGATCGCCGACGCGCAGGTGCGTGCTGATCGCGCCGCCCAGAAAGCCCGTGAGCAGCAGCGCACCGAGCGGGGCGGTGCGCGGGACCACATACAAGGCCAGGCAGGCGAGCTGCAGCAGCCCGATGCTGCTGGCTAGCTGCAGGGGAATGCCCAGGTGCTGGAAGGCCTCGACCACGGGTTGAATCGGGACCAGCTTGATCGCGCCGTCCAGAGCCAGAAAGGCCACGCCGAGCCCACTGAGCGCGACGCCGGCCCAGCTGCGGCGGGTCGTCCGCGCCGGCGCGCTGGCGGAGCGGTCGAGGTGGTTGTTGCGGTCGAGGGTCGTTTCCATGTGGGTCATCTCCTGGTTCATGGAAGCGACAAACGAGGAGCCTCCGGATCGACAGGGCTCGATGATTTTTTTTCGCGCGCCGCCTCACCAGTCGGCCGAGAATTGGAGCCCCGCGCCCTGGCCGCCCGCCGTCGGAGCCAGCGACCACTGCACGCCCGAAGCCCCCTCCGGAGCTGGCGCCTTCGTGGCCACACAACCGAGCCAGCGGCAAGGGTTGACCAGCTCACCGCCGAAGAGCCCCAACACCAGTGCGCCGCCCGCCACCCCCAGCTCGCTCGCGCTCAGACGGGGGATCGCACCGTGCAACGCCGGCACGGCGACGCCGATCGCCGTCCCCACGGCGCTGCCCACCCAGATATCGGTCCGATAGTGACGCCCCGCGCGCACCCGCAACTGCGCCGTCGTGCCGGCCAGCAACATCTCCGTTCCCCACTCCCTTCGACCCGACTTCGCAATGTGAGTGCGGTCTGTCGCGATTTTCTCCGGAGACAAAGCGACGCCTGCCAGCGCTTGGCAGCAGGACGAACATTATTCGGTCACGCCAGAATCACGCCTCGCGTTGCTCGAGCAGACGGGCTCCGCGCCGGCGCGGCTCGTCAGAGCGCAGCGAGCTTGTTGCCGCCCGGCGCGCCCCAGCGCCCGCTCGCCCCCCAAAAAATGCCGGCGGCTGTCCGCTCACTCCCCGTAGCGGAACATGAACCCGTCGCCCCGCGCCGCTCCACCGCGCGCGCCGCGATAGGGCACGATGCGCCCCAGCGACGGCGGCGGGAAGTGCGCGGTCAGCACCAGCGTGTCGGTGTCGCAGTGGCGCTCGAGAAAGCCGCGGCGCGTGCGCCGGGCTTGCTCGGCGTCGCGGTCCCAGACCGGGCTCCATTCGGGGTGCGGGCATTGCACCGGACTGTGCATCATGTCGCCGCACATGGCGGCGCGGCGCGCGCCGGACTTCAGGTTGACGACGACGTGGCCCTCGGTGTGGCCGATCGCGGGCTCGAGCCAGACCTCGTCGTCGAGCGCGAAGTCGAGGTCGACCAGTTGCATCAGCCCCGCTTCTGCGACCGGCAGCACGCTTTGTTCGAAGGCTGCGCCGCCCAGCTTTGCCGTGGCCTCGTACTCCGGCCTCGAAAACACATAGCGCGCCTTGGGGAAGGTCGGCACCCAGCGTCCGTCGCGCCGGCGCGTGTTCCAGCCGCAGTGGTCGGAGTGCAGGTGGGTGCAGAAGACGTAGTCGATGTCTTCCGGCGCGGAGCCGGCAGCTGCCAGGCGATCGAGCCAGCTCTGGTCGGTGCGTTCGTGCCAGTCGGGCGCGTCCGGCTGGTTCTTGCCGCAGCCGACGCAGGTGTCGATCAGGATGCGGTGGTGGCGGGTACGGACCAGGTAGGCCTGCACGGGGATGCGGATGCGCTGCGTGTGCGGGCACAGCGCATCCGGCTCCAGCCAGCTGCGGTAGGGATCGAGCGCCTCGCGCGTGGCCTCGTGGAACACCTCGCGAATCGGAGCGTGCAGGCTCGTGATGTCGAGCAGGGTCTGGATCTCGATCTGGCCCAGGCGCATGCCCGGGCACTAGCAGATCAGGACCCGAAAACGAAGATCACGTGAGCGCCGGCCTCCGCCCAGTCAAACGCCGGCGTATCAGCGCCACCCTTGATGGAATTGTACGAGAGCTGCAGGCCCAGATCGACCAGCGGCAGCAGCGTGAAGTCGAGCGCTGCGCCCACGTTGGTGGCGAGGTTGGTGCGGCTGTCGCGCACGTCCGAGATGCCGGGCAGCTCGTTCCAGCGCAGGTGTCCCACGCCGATGTGCGCAAACACCGAGGGGCGGATGATGGCGCCGATGGCCAGGCGCCCGCCCGCCATGCCTCGATAGACGGTGGGATCCGCCGCGCCACCAAAGTCATGGAAGCCACCGTCGAGCTCGGTGGTCAGCGCGACGAGCCCGAGATCCATGCGCGGGCCGAAGAAGACGTCCACGCCCGCGCCCGCAGGCGTACCGTAGCGCGAATCCCTCACGCTATCGCTGAAGGCGAGGTCGATGCCGAGCGTGTTCGAAGCAGAGGCTGAGCCCGACCAGCAGACTCCCGCCAGCAGCGCACCACCCGCGGCAACGAGCGTCATGCACGGTCGCAGCCAGCTGCGCCCGCGCTTCAGACTCGAAGAGAGGTTGTCCATGGAGTGTTGCACTGCAGGTCCCATGCCATGCCCAATACGCTGCAGACCGCAGCTCCGTTCCCACATCGAAGCACAGATCCGGGGGTTGCCCCTGGCTCAGACAGCGCGCTCGGCTCAGGCCCGCAGCGCGTTTGCCCCGCCGGGGCGGAACTCCACGGTCAGGACGGGCGAAGCAGCGCGGGCTCGCTGTTTCGGCTCCCCAGGCGCTGGGCGCGATACAGGCGCGCGTACAGGCCGTCCCGACGGATCAGCTCGGCGTGATTGCCGATCTCGACGATGTGCCCGCGTTCCAGCACCAGGATGCGATCGGCGGCCAGGATGGTCGACAGCCGGTGGGCGATCACGATGCTGGTCCGGCTCTTCATCAGCTCCGCCAGCGAGCGCTGGATCAGTTGCTCCGATTCGCTGTCGAGCGCGCTCGTGGCTTCGTCCAGGATCAAGACGCGCGGATCAGCCAGGAACACACGAGCCAGCGCGATGCGCTGTTTCTGTCCGCCGGACAGCTTGGCCCCGCGCTCGCCGATCAGGGTGTCGTAGCCGTCGCTCAGCTGCTCGATGAACTCCTCCGCGTGCGCCGAGCGCGCGGCGCGCACCACCTCTTGCCGGCTGGCTCGCGGGCGCCCATACAGGATGTTGTCGATCACGCTGCCCGAGAAGAGCAGGTTCTCCTGCGCCACGATGCCGATCTGCGCGCGCAGCTCGCGCAGGCGCAGGTCGCGCAGCTCCGTCCCATCGAGCAGCACGCGCCCCCGGGTCGGATCGTAGAAGCGCGGTACCAGTTGTACGAAGCTGGACTTGCCGGCGCCGCTCGGCCCGACCAGTGCCAGCATCTCGCCCGGACGGATGTCGACGTTCAGGTCGTGCAGCACCGGTTCGTCCGCGCGGTAGCCGAAGGTCACGTGTTCGAACGTGACGCGACCCTGCACGTGGCGCACCGGCTTGGCAGCGGGACGATCGGCGACATCCGGCTCCAGATCGAACACGTCGAAGATGCGGTCGATGGCCGCCAGCGAATTGTGCAGCACGGTGTTCATCTCGCTGATGCGGTTGACGGGGAAGTACAGCTCGCGCACCAGCAGGATGAAGGCCACCACCGTGCCCACGCTGATCGTGCCCAGCATCAGCCGCTGCCCGCCGTACCAGACCAGGCCGAGCGTCGCCATCTGTGTGAGCCACTGCACCACCGCGTTCGACAGGTTGGTGATGTGCGCGTTGCGCAGCGTCAGGCCGAGCAGGCGCCGCGAGCGCTGGAAGAAGGCGAGCCCCTCGCGGCGCTCGGCGACGAAGCTCTTGATCAACTGATAGCCGGCGACGCGCTCCTGAACATCGCCGGAGAACGCTTCCATCGCTTCCTGCAGCTCCAGCGACGTGCTCTTCGAGCGCTTGCCGAACGCGCGCATCGAGCCGATGTAAAACGGGAACACGGCCAGCGAAGCCGCCATCAGCGGCGGATCCATCGAGCCCAGCACGTAGACGTAGACCGCGCAGGTGACCAGATCCATCCAGATGTTGGTCATGGCGCTGCCCACGAAGTTCTGGGCCAGCGCGATGTCCGCGGTGAGGCGCGACACGATGCCGCCCGACTGGTTGTTCTGAAAGAAGGAGTGGCTCAGCCGATGGATGTGCCGGTACAGGTCCGAGCGCAGATCCATCATCACGCGGTGCCCCGCGAGCTGCGCCCACTGGCTGCGATAATAGAGCGCAACGCCCCATACGCCGTACACGCCGACCAGCGTCAGCATCAACAGATCAAAGGTGCCCCAGGGCGTCGTCCAGAACGGCCCCAGCTGCGGGCCCAGCCAGCTCAGATAGCTGTCGAACGTGCGTGCGATCACGTCCTCGGGTGGAGCTGCGCTGGCAGCGTGCGCCGGCACCAGGCGGTCCGTCAGAAAGCGAAAGGACAGCGCCATCGTCGACGGCAGCACGAACTTCAACATGCCGCAGCCCGTGGCGCGCGCGATCAAGCCCGAGTACGGCCACACGTAGCGCAGGAAGCGGCGGAGCGAGCTGGGCTTGTTCGCGCGCGACATTGCAGGCAGTCACGCCCACTTTGCCGTGTGTGCACAGCGGCGCAACCACTCGCGCCGGCAATCGAGCGTGAATCGCCCCGCGCGCAGCGCTGGGGGTCTTCTGTGGCCATTTGGCCGACCTGAGCAGACGAGAGCGCGCGCAACTTTGCCGCCTGCCCCGAGCTGAAACACTGCGACATCGCTCACCGGCGCGCATCGCGTCGCCGATCCGCGCGGACGGCCCTCGGGGGTCATTCAAGCGTGTGCACCCGTGGACGTTCTTCGAGCCTGCAGGGATCGCGCGCGCGCTCGCCAGCAGCCCTGCTCGATCGTCCGACACAGGAGCCCAGCACGTTCTCCCATGACCACCCGCTCGCACTCCTTCCACGTCTGCTTTCTCGGTGCCCTCTTCAGCGCTGCCTGCGGCTCCGCCACTGCCCAAGCCCCCGCTCCGGCGGCTCCTCCCGCTCCCGAGCCGCAGAAGTCTGCCTGGCCCGAGCCCAGGGCCCCCGAGTCGTCGGGTGAGACGGTCGTGCAGACCCAGTTCGAGACCTCGGCGCAGGCGGTCGAGCCCGGCGGCAAGTTCCTGCTGGCGATACGTTTTCAGATCCCTGCCGAATATCGCATCTCCTGGACCAACCCGGGCGACGTCGGGCAGAGCACGCACGTCAAGTTCGAGGTCCCCGAGGGCTTCGAGGTGGGGCCACTCCAGTTTCCGGCTCCCAAGCGCTTCGACCTGCCCGGGAAGCTGGTGAGCTACGGCTATGAGCGCGAGACCGCCGTGTTCGCGGAAGTCACCGCGCCCGCCAAGCTGTCCGAGAACACGGTCGTGCGCTTCGACGTGAAAGCCGACTGGTTCGCCTGCAAAGACGAGTGCCTGAGCGAAGAGCTCGGCGCCTGGTTCGAGCTGGTCGCCAAGCGCCGTGCGCCGGAGCCGCAGCTCCCCGAGGACCTCGACCCATACTATTCGACGATCCCCAGGGCCTTCACCGATCTGCCCCAGGCGAGCCACGACTGGAAGGTGACGCGCGGCAAGCCTGCCCTCACGCTCAGTGCTCCGGACGTGAAGTGGCTCGACTTCTTTCCCGGCGACCCGGAGCTGCCCCGGCTGCTCGGCGTCGATCACAAGGGGGAGGCCCTGCAAGTGAAGTTCGCCAAGCCAGCCACGGGTCAGCTGCGCGGGCTCGCGCTGGGCGAGGTCGACGGCAAGCTCGCTTCGTTCGACGTCGACGTGCCCTGGCCCAATCCCTGATCGTTCAGGGCTGCGGATAGCTCGAGCCGCTGGAGCGCGGCGGGCACTCGCTGCCCGCCAGCTGCTGGAGTCGCGCGGAACGGCGCCGTAGCTCGTCGCTCGGGGCGTCCGGATCGTACAAGAAGCGCGAGAGACGCGCGGGGCGCTGCAGCGTCGGGTCGGGCGCGATGTGCTGGAAGGGCAGCGCGTGCTGATCGCCGCCGTGGCAGCCGTTGCACGTCTGCACGCTGAAGGCGAGGCGCAAGCTCTCGCTCACGCCCAGCGCGGGCCAGCTGAAGTCCGGCGTCGGCGTGCGCGCGGCCCCTGCGCGCAGCTCCGCGGGCAAGCTGACGGCGCCCGCGCGGATCGCCTCGGCGTGCCCGACCATGTGCGCGCTGAGCAGCGCGGGATCCAGGTCTTCGCGCGGCGTGAACTCCAGCGTCGCTGCCGTGAGCTCGAGCGCGCCCTGCTCGATCCCGAGCTGAAACTCACGCAGCTCCCAGCTGGGCTGGGCCGCGGGATCAGCGAGCGCGATCTCGTTCGTGCGCCAGCGAGCGCTCAGCGGGTCGGCATCGAGCCAGACCGCCCGTGCGATCTCCGCCAGGGCGTCCGCGCGAGCGGTGCCCAGTCGGGTCCAGCTGCGCGCCCAGTCGGCGGCAGCGCGCGTGGTGGGGTAGGGGAGCTCGAGGATCGCCGTCGCTTCAAGGGCCTGATGGGTACGCGGATCGAGGGCTGCGTAGACCAGGCGCAGCTCGCCCGCGAAGCCGCTGCAGGCATCGGCTGCGAGATCGACTCGGTTCACGATCGCGATCAGCTGAAACGGCGCGTCCGCCCAGCTCGGCGCGCTCGCTGCTCCATAGCCCGTTCCGGAAGCATCGAGCCAGCCAGCGAGCAGCAGGTCTCGCGCGCCGGGGCGCGGGTCCACGGGCGCGTTGCTCGGCCCCACGAGGCTGTCGCTCGCCCAGCGAGTGAGCCAGGCACTGGTGAACTCGAGCGGGTCGTGCCCGGTGCCGGCGAGCCGCTGCATCTGCGTGCGAAAGCTGAGCGGCGCATCCGGGTTCGCGTTGTCGCCGAGGGCGCCGACGATCTCGGGGTCGACCACGATCAATGAATCGTATTTGCGCGCCGGAAGATCGTCCGGGCTCGGCGCGAGGGGCGTCCCGGATCCACCACCGGTACCGCCGCTGCCGCCGTCAAGGCCGCCTGAGCTGCCCCCGGTGCCGCCGGGCCACGACGGAGGAGGGGAGAGGTCATCGTCCCAGGTTTCGTCGAGCGGCTCCGCCGGGCGGAACTGCGCGTCCGAGTCATGGGGGGGATCCTCCACTTCGATGCGACAGGCGCACAGCGAGAGCGCGCCCAGGGCGCAGGACATGCGGGCTCGGGCGCCGAGCCCCAGCGGCTGACGTGGGTACATGACCAACCTCCAAGTAAAGCGTGTGATGCAATGAGCGGAGGGACGCGCTGGCGTTCCTCCGGAGACCACTCAATCGCTGCGCGGTAGCTGCTCGAGCAGGCGGCGCGCTTCTTCACGCCGGTAGCTTCCGTATTCGCCGCCGGCGAAGGGCTGCAGCGCGCGCCGCGCGGCTGCGCTCTGGCCCAGGCGGTACAGCGCGATGCCGCGGTTGTAGCGCGCCTCCACGGCCCAGCGATGAGCGGGGGGAGCCGCCGCCAGATAGCGGTCCCAGGCGGCCAGCGCGGCGGCGTAGTCGGCGCGCACGAAGTGCGCAGCGTGCGCCACGCGATACAGCTCGTCGGCGCGGTCGCTCGCCGAATGGTTCGTCGGCGCCGGCGCAGCGGGCGCCGGGGCCGACGGGGCTGGGGCGGCCC
>JAICTU010000604.1 GCA_025936205.1 Polyangiaceae bacterium
CTAAGTGGTAGTGCAACACCAGGTCCGCGCCACATTCCGCCAGCGTGCGCGCCATCACCCGCCCCAGCTGCCCCGAAGCGCCGGTCAGCAGCGCGAGTTTTCCCGAGAGATCGATCTTCAGCATCCGTCACTTTCAGCGCGGCGGAGCGAAGTCCGTCACGCACGGAAAGTGTACTTCCAGCCGCTGGCCGTCGCCGAGGATCTTTTCGCAAGCGCTGCCGTGGACCAGCAGCGTTCGGTCATCGAGAAAGGTCCAGCCGTTCCTGGCGTCGTTGGCCAGAGGCTGGCCGTCGAGCACCAGGCGACCGTCGAGCGTGCGCGCGGCCCCGACGTCCGTCTGCAGATCGATGGTGCAGGTGCGCACGTCACCGATGATGCCCTTCAGCTGATCAGCGAGCTGTTGCGGATCTGTACGCGCAAACATCGGCGGCTCGGCCCCGGGGTCGTTGCCATAGACGAGAGCCGGGTCTTTACCCGCACCGGCGTTGGCCAGGGCCTGCAGATCCGGGCCGTTGATCTCCTCGGCAACGCCGACCGTGTACACGCGGATCCCCTGGTTGAAGGCGCGCTGCGCAGCGGCGATCGCCTGCGGCAACCCCAGTTGCGGATCGGGCTGCGCGCAGGTGTCGGGCGCGCCATCGGTGATCAGCAGGATGTACTTGGGCGCGCTGCTGTCGAGCGCGCTCAAGGCTCCGGCGGCGGCATCGATGCCCTCGCCTGTCGGGGTATCGCCACCGGGTGCGGGCCGTGACGCGAGATACAGCCTGCGCACCTCGTCCACGCTGCCGAAGGACGCCTGCACGCTGGTGAGCACGGGGCAGCCGAGCGGGCTCGCGTAGCCATCGAAGCTCGTGTACAGCATCAGCCCGACGCGCGAGCTCTGATCGAGCCAGGCGAGCAGGCCGTTGTCGGGGTCGACGATGGCCTGGCGCAGCACGTCCCAGCGCGTGCCCATGCCGAAGCCGCCCTGTTCCATGCTCGCGGACTGATCGATCAGGAGCATCACGGACGCCGGCTCGGAGTCGTAACTGCGCGTGAGGTCGACGCAGCCGCGGCTGGCAGGGGGCGCCGGCAGGGGAACTTCCGCCGGCAGCAGCGGCTCGGGCTGTTGCGGGCTCATCGCGAGCCGCCGATCGGCGGGCGGAGCGTCCAGGCCCGAGCGCGAACCGCAGCCCGCGAGCAGGAGCAGGGTAAACAAGCTCCGGGGGAACAATCGCCAGTGGAGGCTGTGCATCTCGAGCTCCCAGGTCCGGCTCAGCGCGGCCGCGGGAAGTCGCTCACGCAGGGAAAGCGCACTTCCAGCTTTTGCCCGTCGCCCAGGATCTGGTCGCAGGCGGCGCCATGGATCTCCACGGTCCGATCGTCGACGAACGTCCAGCCCTCCGTGGCGCTGTTCGCGAGCACCTTGCCGTCCAGCACCAGCCGCCCGTCGAGCGTGCGCTGCGTGCCGACCTCCGTACCGAGATCGATGGTGCAGGTGCGGACATCGCCGATGATGCCTGCCAGCTGGTTGGCGAGCTGGCGCGGATCGCTGCTCGCCGTCAGCGGCTCCGCGGCGTCGGCGTCCACGCCGTAAACGAGCGACGGGTCTTTGCCGAGCCCCGCGTTGGCCAATTGTTGCAGGCGCGAGGCGAGGATGCCGTCGGACACGCCGAGCGTATAGACGCGGATGCCCTGCGCGACCGCATTCTGCAAGGCGGCCAGGGCCTGTGGCATGCCCTCGGAGGGCTTGGGCTGCGAGCAGGTATCGGGCTCGCCGTCGGTGGCGAGCAGGATGTACTTCGGACCCGCGCTCTGGATCTCCTGCAACGCGGCGACCGCCCTGTCGATGCTCTCGCCCGTGGGCGTATCGCCTCTGAACTGCGGCGACGCGACCTCGTAAGTGGTGCGCACCGGATTCATGTTGGCGAAGCGCGGCACCACCTCCGTGATCAGCGGGCAGCCCTGCGCGTTCGCGAAGCCGCCCTGCCCCGTGTACAACATCATGCCCACGCGCGTGTTCAGATCGAGCGATTGCAGCAAGCCGTTGTCGGGGTTGAGGATCGCCTCGCGCAGCACGTCCCAGCGCGTGCTCTCGCCGAACGGCAGGCTCATGCTCTGCGATTGATCGATCAGCAGCAGCACCGTGGCGGGCTCCGAGTCGTAGCTGCGGACGATGTCGACGCAGCCGCGTTGCGCAGGCGTGGGCTCCAGGACGGGAGCAGGCGCCGGCGATGCTGTGCTGGCACTGGGCGCGGCCAGCTCGGGAATCACGTCCGGCACGGAGACCGCCAGCTGGCGCTGATCCGGTGAGAATCCCTCCAGGCCGGAGCGCGACCCGCAGCCGAGAACGGCGGAGCCCAGCGCCGCGAGCGCTGCGGCGACAACAAACTGCGCCTGCCGTTTCATCAAACTGCCCGACACGGGGCCCGGACTCTAACAGAGGGCGCTTCAGGATCCGACGCTTCGCCCCGTAAAAAAGAGGACTGGGTTCAACACGAACCAACCCACATGGGGCAACGAAAGACCACATGTCCGGCCTACCGGCAGCGGATCGCCAGCATCCGCTGCCGATGCGGACTCTGTCTCTGATAGGAGTGTCATTTGGTGCTGCGGACGCTACAGGCCATCGTCGCCGCGATTCAGCTCGCCGCTCCCGGCGTGCCGGATCCCGACGCCTTCCGCTTTGCGCGCGCGCTGCGCGAGCAAGCCCAGGTGCACGACTTCGACCCGTTCACGGCGGTGGCCGTGATCCACAGCGAGAGCCGCTTCAACCCGCTCGCGATCTCGCCCGACGGTGAAGATTACGGTCTCGGTCAGATCCGTGCGCGCTACATCGGCGCGTGCAAGCAGGCGGACAGCCCCGTGGACTACCCCACCGACGGCTGCATCGCGCAGAAGCAGCGCCTGCTCGAGCCGGAAGAGAACATCCGCATCATCGCGGAGATGATCAGCCGCCACCGCGACCTGTGCCAGCGCAAGGTGCGCGTCGTGAAGTTCCAGCACTGGCTCGCCAGCTATCAGGGCCGCAACGACCCCCAGCAGCGGCGCTGGTGCAAGCCCGCACCAGAGACGTGGAAGGTCGTGAAGTACCGCAACTTCCTGATCCAGGAGCTGTACAAGCGACGGATCTTGAAGTCCCCGGTTTGAGCAGGAAAGGTCAGCAGGCCGCGCGGCGCCTGTTCTAGCATGCATGCTAGAATGTATGCATGAGTCAAGTGATCTGGCGTGCGCCGGATCAGCTCGTCGAACGCGTACGCCGAGCTGCAGAACGTCAGGGCCGCAGCTTGATCGACTACCTCACGCGGTTAGCGGAGGCGGCAGTCGACCCCGAACTCGCCAGCGACGAGCTGGAACGGCTACGAGAGCGCCTCGTCCGCGCCGGCCTCATCGCAGCGCCAGGACCCAGACGCAGGCGCCCGGATCGCGAAGCGCTGGCCCAGGCAAGTCGGAGAGCGGGCCACGGCACCCCGATGTCAGACCTGATTGTGCGGGAGCGAGAGTGAACGCAGTGTTCGCGGACCCATCGGCGATCGTGAAGCTGTACGCGGATGAGGTCGGCGCGGAGGCCGTCCGGGCAGCGGCGCCCACCATCATCTCTCAACTCGCACGAGTCGAGGTCCCCACGGCACTCTGGCGCAAACACCGAATGGGCGAATCAGGCGTTGCGCACGGCAGCAGCTCGCGAGGGGCTCCGGCTCGTGCCGGACTGATCGAACGTGATCGCCAAATGGCGAAGGCCGAAGCGGCTCTCCGCTTCGGCCTTCGCTGCACCGGAGGGTGCTCGCTGGGGAGCTAGCTCAGCTCGCTCCGCCGGAGGCGCTGCCGGTCACGCTCGCGCTCGCCGAGAACGAGACGCTGACCGACGCCGTCGCCGCAACGCTCGCCTTGGCCGCCGCCGAGAACTCGGTCACCACGCTGGCGCCGACGTCGAGCACGCAGGAGCCCACGTCCGCCGCGACCTTGGTCATGTTCGTGCTGATGTTGGTCACGGCCTCGCCGGCGATCTTGGCCTTGCCCGACACCTGGATCAAGGTCGGCAGCGCGGCCTCCAGGTTCGCACTGAGAGTCGCGTCGGCCATGCCGACGACGTCGACCGTGGGCTTCGTGCACTGGGCCTTGAGCGAGGCAGAGCCCTCGCAGTCGCCGTGGCAATCGACCTTCGCCGAGCCTTCGCACTTCGGCGGCTCCAGGTTGGCTTCGCACTTGGGGGCGGTGCCCGCCACGTCGCAGCCGCCCTTGCAGCGGGCGTTGGCTCCGCAGTTCACGCCACCGTCGGCCTTGACCTGGCAGCTGCCGTTGCACTTGCCTTCGCACGTCACATCGCACTTGCCGGTGCAGGTGCCGGTGCACTTGCCGGCGCAGCTCCCGTCGGCATTCTTCACGTCGCAGGTGCCTTCGCACGTGCCCTCGCACTTGCCGCCGCAGGTGCCGGTGCACTTGCCCTCGCACTTCGCGTTGCAGTCCACGGCCACGTTGACGTCGCCTTCGCAATAGGCGTTGGCTTCGCACTTGCCGCTGCACTCGACGCTCAGATCACCCGGATCGCAGCGCGCCTCGAGCTGGCCGGGGTCGCACTGGACGTCCGCCTCCGCGTAACACTGCGCTTCACAGTCGAGCTGCGCCTGCGCGTCCACCGTGCACTGCGGCGGCACGATCACGATCGAGACCTTGGCGTCGGCCTTCAGAGCGGTGTCGATCTTGTCCTTGGCTGCCTTGCAAATGGTCGTCACGTCGTTGTCGGTGGGCGCCGCCGGGGCGTCCATGGCGGCGATCTTCGCGCACGCGCCGACCACGTCCGTCTTGATGCTCGCGGCAACGTCCGTCAGAGCCGCGGATGAATCCTGGAGCGCCGACACGCGCCCGCTGACGGTCGCGCAGCTGTCGGTGCCGCCGTCGCCGTC
>JAICTU010000752.1 GCA_025936205.1 Polyangiaceae bacterium
CGGGGACAGCCCGCACCCGGAGTCACGCGGGGACACCCCGCACCCCGAGTTTGGCGGGGACACCCCGCACCCCGAGTTTATGCTCCAGTCCAAATTGCTCCAGAAGCTCGGCAACTACCTCTTCCAGCATCCCGACGAGCTGCTGCGGCTGCTGCGGAATGCCGCGCTGTTCAAGTTTGGTGTACCGATTGCGGCCCTGCGTTGGGCGGCGACACAGAATGGAGCGAAGGGCCGCAAGGGCCTGCGCGACGTCTCGCTGGAGGCAGTACCACCCGGGCTGCGTGTCGGCATGTCGGTGGAGCTGATGGGAACGCCGTTGCGGGTCTCCGCGCTACTGTTCGTCGAACACGTCCGGTTGGGCCCAGAGGAGCTGCGGCTCGAGCTGCGGGTCAACGAGTGCAAACTGACGCTGCTGGGCGATTCGGAGTCACCACTGGCAGCGCTGATTCGCAGCGGCGCGCTGGATCTCGGCAAGATCGGTAACCTGGTGGCAGTGATGCCCCGCCGTCCCGCGTTCCTGGTCGAAGCGAAAGACGACCGAATCGTGCTCGACTTGAAGCGCCATCACACATTCTCCAGCCCGCGGATGCAGAAGTTGATCGGCCTGGTGACGCCGTTGATCAGCGTCAAGAGCGTGGCGACCGACCCGGGGCACGTCGATGTGCAATTCGACGTCCTGCGCGGCGGGGTGTCCGGGGCCCTCGACGCCTGGAAAGGCATCCTGTTCTAGCGCAACGCCGCAAGTAGCGCGTCGGCTGTCGCACGCCGATCCAGCTTGCCGGCGGGCCCGTAAACGAATGCACTCGTCAGCGCGTATCGACGAGGGCGTTTGAAGGCGGCGAGGCGTCGCTCCAGCTCGCGGCGGACGCCGTCGAGCAGCTGTTCGCCATCCACCTCGCGCCCCACGCGCAAGCCGGCAGCCACGAGCTGGCCCCAGTGGGTGTCGGGGACGGGGAATACACACGCTTCGAGCACGCCTGGACAGGCAGCGAGCGCCGCCTCGACCTCCGCCGGAGCCACATTTTCCCCGCCGCTGATGATCATCTGATCGACGCGCCCGAGCACGTGCAGTTGGCCCGTGCTGTCGAATCGACCAAGGTCCCCCGTCGTGAACCAGCCTTCGGCATCGAAAGGAGCCTCGGCGCCCAGCAGATAGCCGCTCAGCAGATTGGGGCCTCGCACCTGGATGGCGCCACTCTCGGTCAGCCGCAGCTCCACGCCGGGCAGGGGCCAGCCACAGCCGCGTTGCGAGGAAGCGGCGCCGCCAGGGCGCTCGGTCGCGATCTGCGAGCAAGCTTCTGTCATGCCGTAGCTCGTGAGCACGGGCCAGCCGCGCTCCGCGCAGGCGCCGAGCAGGCTCGGCGGCGCGGCCGCGCCTCCCGTCAGGATCACCCGTACGCACGCCGGCAGCTCGAACCGTGGCTGGAGCTGAAGCAGAGCGCTCAGCTGGGTCGGCACCAGGGACAGCAGCCGCGGCCGCCCGCTCAGGATCGCGCGCGCCAGCCGCGCCTCCGAGGACTCCCCGGGCAGTGGCGCACCGCTCAGCACGACCGGGCGGCGAGCGATCAGGCAGCGAGTCACCACGGACAGGCCGCCAATGTGCGCCAGGGGCAAACACAAGAGCCAACGGTCGTCGGACTGCCAACCGAAGTTGGCCGCGCTCGCGCTCGCGGCGGCGAGAAATGCTCGACGGCTCAGCACCACCACGTGCGGTGCGCCGCTGCTGCCTGAAGTGGCGAGCGCCGCGAGCTGCGGCGCCGCTTCGAACCACGACCGCTGTTGCTCCCCGAGCGGAGCCGAGGACCGAGCGAGGACGTCGCAGCCCGACTCCGTCGGCAGGAGCAGCTGCGCCACGGGCAGCCGCGCCAGCAGCTGCTCGGCCTCTTCCCCGGTGAGCCGCGCATGCAGCGGCAAGAACGGCAAGCCCAGCTCCAATAAAGCGTAAATCAGCTCCAGCGTGGCCAGGCTCTCCGTCGCGCGGAAGGCGAGCAGCGGCGCGTCCGGGGAGCGCTCCGCCAGCGCTTCCAGTCCGCGCATGCGCTCGCGCACGCGCTCTGCGAGCGCCGCAAACGTAATCTCGTGCTCGCCGACGGCGAGCGCCACCTGCGCGGGCAGCTCGCCCGCCGCCTCCAGTACGGATAGTGTGCTCATGCGTTCGCTCCGAGCCCCGGACGCCTCGAAGGCTGCAGACAACCTCCCGACACGAGGTCGGAGACACCCGCCTCGCAGGCTGGCGGCCACAGGCCCGCCGCCGCGGCAGGACCGAGCGCGATCGCCAGCGCGGCGCACGTGCGCCAGCCGATCTCCCCTTCGAAGCTGTGCGAGACCACGGCTGCCTTCTTCCGTGCAAACGCCTGGGCCGCGAGTGCGACGCTGCGGCGCAGGCCCAGGCACGTCGGCTTCAGCACGAGCGCACGGCAGCCGGGTGCGCTCGACAGGAGATCGAGCTGCGCGTCGTCGAGCTGCTGCAATGACTCGTCGAGCGCCCAGCCACAGGGCAGGTCGGCCAGCTCCGCGGACCGCGCTTCCGCGAGCGGCTCCTCGACGAATTCGGGATGATAGGCCGACACGCGTTCGAACGTCTCGGCGAGCTCGGAACGCAGCAGGCTCTGGTTTGCGTCGAGCCGCCACTGCACCTGTGCGCCCAGCGCCGTGCGCAGCTGAGCCAGGAGCTGCGCCTGCTGCGGCTGCAAGCGCTCGGGGCCGATCTTCAACTTGAAGCTGCGCACCCCCGACGCGTGCTGGCGAACCGCCTCGCTCAGCACCGCTGCGGCATCGTCGCCCGAGAGCAGCACGCAGAGCGGCACTGGTCCCGGCTCGGCGCGGAGCGGCAGCAGCTCGCGCAGCAGGCTCCAAAGCGGGCGCCCGCTTTGCCGCCCGAGCCGATCCAGCAAGGCCGTCTCCAGCGCGAAGCGCGCCGACGGAACCTCCGCCGGTATCAGCGACTCGGCGGTCTGCAGCAGCTGCGCTGGCTCGGACAGGCGCAGAGCTCGCTGCAGC
>JAICTU010000551.1 GCA_025936205.1 Polyangiaceae bacterium
CGGCAAACGCCCCGCCACCGGATGGATCGCAAAGCGCACCTTGGCCCCGTGCGACTCGAGCGTCTTACAGATCTCGTACAGCGGGTACTGCGCCTGCGCGACCGCCATGCCGTAGCCCGGCACGATGATCACGTGCTTCGCATCGCGCAGCAACTGTGTCGTCTCCGCGACGTCCACGCTCTGCACCTCGCCCGCCGGCGCGCTCGCGCCGCTCGGCGCCGTGCCCCCCGTGGCCCCGAAGCCACCCGCGATCACGCTGATGAACGAGCGATTCATGGCGGCGCACATGATGTAACTCAGGATCGCGCCGCTGGAGCCGACGAGCGCGCCCGTCAGGATCAGTAGATCGTTGTTCAGCATGAAGCCGGCCGCCGATGCAGCCCAGCCGGAGTAGCTGTTGAGCATGGAAACCACGACCGGCATGTCCGCTCCGCCGATCGCCATCACCATGTGCACGCCGAACACGCCGGCGATCGCCGTCATGATCAGCAGCGCCTGAAGGCCGCCCTGGTCCGGCACGCCCACGAAGCGCGTGCCCAGCACCACACAGACCACCAGCAACGCCAGATTCAACCAATGGCGCGCCGGCAAGGTGAGCGGCTTGCCATCGAGGGTGCCTCGCAGCTTGAGGAAGGCCACCACCGAACCGGTGAACGTGACCATGCCCACGAACACGCCGAGGAAGATCTCGATTTCGTGGATGGTCGCTTCGACGCCGCTGAAGTGCTCGGACCCCAGATACGTCGCCAGGCCCACCAGGACCGCCGCCAGACCCACGAAGCTGTGCAGGATGGCCACCAGCTCCGGCATGGCCGTCATCTCCACGCGCGCGGCGAGCAGCGCGCCGATGCTCGCTCCCACGCCCACGCACACCGCGAGCACGAGATAGCCCGAGCCGCTCACCTGCGCGCCGAGTGCGGTGGTGAGGATGGCGATCAGCATACCGATCACGCCGAAGCGATTGCCGCGGCCAGCCGTCTCCTGGGTGCTCAGGCCGCCCAGGGAGAGGATGAACAGCGCTCCAGAGAGCAGATACAGAACGGTAATGAGGCTTTCAGACATGGCAGCTCCTGTTCATCTCCGGAACATGGCCAGCATGCGCTGCGTGACCAGAAACCCACCCGCCACGTTGATCATGGCGAGCAGCACCGCGATCGCGGCCAGGATCGTCACCAGCGATTCGGGCGGGCCCGACACCTGCAGCATGCCCCCGATCAGGATGATGCCGCTGATGGCGTTGGTGACGCTCATCAGGGGTGTGTGCAGAGCCGGCGTGACGTTCCAGACCACCTGCCAGCCGATGAAACAGGCGAGCACGAATACCGTGAAGTGCGCCAGGAACGCGGCCGGCGCGGCCTGGCCCAGCGCGAGCAGCAGCACAGCCCCGAAGGCGACGGCCACCCCCCGGAGCAGCGCGGAGGAGCGACGGGGCTGAGCCTCCTTGGCCGCCAGCGCAGGCTTGGCAGCGGGGGCTGCCGCGACGGGCGCCGGCGCTTCTTTGCGCGGCGGTGGCCACATCAGCTCGCCCTTCAGCAGCACCAGGGAGCCGCGCACCACCTCGTCCTCGAGATCGACGCGCCAGTTCTTGGCGCCGCCCATGTCGCTGAGCAGGTGGCAAAGGTTGGTGCCATACAGCTGGCTCGCGGTCGGAGCCAGCCGGCTCGGTAGATCGATGTAACCGATCACCGTGACCCCGCGCTCCACCACCACTTGCCCCGGCTTGGTGAACTCGCAGTTGCCGCCGGACTCGGCCGCGAGATCCACGATCACCGAGCCCGGCTTCATGGCGTGCACGATGCTCGCGTCGAGCAGTCGCGGCGCGGGCTTGCCCGGGATCAATGCGGTGGTCACGATGATGTCCACCACGCGGGCTTGCTCGGCGAACAAAGCCATCTCGGCCGCGATGAACTCGGGGCTCATGGTCTTGGCGTAGCCGCCCTGCCCGGTGCCGTCTTCCTCCATGGATACGGTCAGGAACTCCGCGCCCATGCTCTCGACCTGCTCTTTCACCGCAGGCCGAGTGTCGAACGCGCGCACGATCGCCCCCAGGCTGCGCGCCGTACCGATCGCGGACAGACCCGCGACGCCGGCGCCGATCACGAGCACCTTGGCCGGCGGGACTTTGCCTGCCGCCGTCATCTGGCCCGTGAAGAAGCGCCCGAAGAAGCTGGCCGCCTCGATGATGGCGCGATAGCCGGCGATGTTCGCCATCGAGCTCAGCGCGTCCATCTTTTGCGCGCGCGTGACGCGCGGCACTTGATCCATCGCGAGCACGGTCGCGCCGTGCGCGGCCATCTGCTTCACCAGCGCGTCATTCGACGCGGGCCAGATGAAGCTCACCAGCGTCGCCGACGGCTGCAGCAGGTCCGCTTCGTGACGGCCCAGGGCGCTGTCGAGCTCCGGCGGCCGGACCTTGAGTACGATGTCCGCCTCTTTCCAGAGCGTAGCGACATCGCTGACAACCCGTGCCCCCGCTGCGGTGTACTCTGCATCCGGCATCGAGGAGCCCGTGCCGGCGCCGGCGCCGATCGTGACCTCGAAGCCCAGCTTGATCAGTCGCTTCACTGTGTCCGGCGTCGCGGCGACGCGCCGCTCGCCGGGGTGTATCTCGCGAGGAATTGCGACTTTCATTTGGGTTTCGGGGGGGTCGCGCCGGCGTGGAAGGGCCGGGAACATCGGTGGTGGTGGAGCTTGCGGCCGCTCGGCTGGGCGCCGAACGACCCGGGGGCTTCATACTCCAAAATGGCTGTTCCCGGCGCTGCAGAGTGAAGCTGGGAGAGTTGTCTCGGGGTGCAGGGGTGATCCGCAGAGGGAGTCGCTGGGGCGCAGCCGCAGGGTTGTTGGCCGGCGCTGAGCGGGTGCCGGGTCCCCGAAGCTGAGCTACCTTTTCTGGTCCAGGCTTGCACCCGCGATGACGACGCACCGCCCTCCTGCGACCGCGGGCATACCCCTCACTACCCAGGGAGGGGTGGGAGCCCGCGGCTTGCTCTCGACCGTCTCCCTCGGGGAGCTGCTGGTCTCGGCGCTCGAGCATCGCCTGCAGGGCTCGTTTGTCCTCGAGACCACGGAGGGGAAGAAGGGCGCGCTGTTCGTGGACGCGGGTTGCGTCACCAAGGCGCGTACCCCCGATGCGGTGGAACCACTCGGGCGCCTGCTCCAGGAGGCGAAGGTCATCCAGGCGGCAACGATCGAGCGGGGCCTGGCGCGGGCAGGACAGACCGGGCGGCGCCTGGGTGAAGCGCTGATCGAGCTCGGGGCCGCCACCCAGGAGCAAGTCTCGGCAGCGCTCGCCGAGCAGCTCGGGCGCCGTGTCTCACTGCTGGCGGGCTGGCCCGGCTCGAGCGCGTATGGCTTTTACGCCGACCGCGACTTTCTCCCGGGCTTTCCCGCGTGTGAAGCGGATCCACTGGCGTTGATCTGGCGAGCGCTGCGCGACGCGCCAGGGCTCACTGCTCAGCAGCAGGCAGCGCTCACCTCGCTGACGGGGCGCAAGCTGCGGCTGTACGCGGCGGCCGCGCCCGAGCGACTGGGCCTGTCGGAATCCGAGCAGCTCGTGATCAACGCCCTGCGCACCCGGCCCCGCGCGATCGAAGAGTTGCTGCGCGCAGCGCTGCTCGATGGCGACAAGCTGAAGCGGCTGATGTACGCGCTGACGCGCACGCAGCAGATCGACCAGGGGCCGTCGCTGTCGCCACCAGGCGCACGCACTCTGCCGCCCACCCCCTCATTCCCGGCGCGCGGCGCCGGAGTGGGTCGTGTCTCCACTCCACCCGTCCGCGCCTCGGGCCTCCCGAGCGCAGCCCCATCCTTGCGGCCGCCGAGCTCGCTGCGCCCCGCCGAGCGGCGCGCGTCGTCGCAGAGCTTGCATCCCACCGATCCGGTCGTGCTGGAGCGCGCGCGCGCCCATTACGAGGCCGCGCGCGAGCAGGTGCAACGCCAGCAGTTCGAAGCCGCGGCTCAGCTCGCGCGCATGGCCTGCGAGGAAGACACCGGCAATGCAGAATACCTGGCCCTACACGCCTGGCTGCGGGCGCAGCTGGGCGAGCTGCAGAACCCGGACCACGCGGCTCTGATCGTGGCTGCCCTCGACCGAGCGGTGCTGAAGGAGCGCGAGAGCGTGTCGATCCGCTTTTATCGCGGGCAGGTACTGAACCGGCTCGGACGCGAGGAAGAAGCATTGCGCGATTTTCGCTTCGTGTTGCGGCGTGAACCAGGGCACGTGGATGCGGCGCGCGAGCTGCGGCTGCATGACATGCGCAAACGAGCGGAGAAGCGCCCCAGCCTGCTCGCCAAGCTGTTTCTTCGCTAAGCGCTTGGCGACGACCGCACACGTTTCCGGAGGATGCCTTCACGGCGCTCGCCTTGCCGCGATCTCGAATTGGCTCCATGACTAAAGCGTGATCATCGGAGTTCTCCAGGAAACCAAGGCCGACGAGTTTCGCATCGCACTTCGCCCGGTGGGCGCAGAGCTGCTGACCGGCGACGGGCATCGCGTGCTGATCGAAGCCGGCGCAGGCGCCAAGAGCGGACACGTAGACGAAGACTACGCGCGCGCCGGAGCGGAGATCGTGCAAGGGCCTGAGCCGATCTTCCAGCGCGCCGAGCTGATCGTCAAAGTGAAGGAACCACAGCCCGCGGAGCTCGCGCGGCTCGAGCCACGCCACACCGTATTTGGCTACCTCCACTGCGCAGGCTCGCGCGAGCTCACCGAGGGTTGCCTGCGCGCCGGCTTCACGGGGCTGGCGTATGAGACCTTGCGCGCACCGGATGGCAGCCTGCCGCTGCTGGTGCCAATGAGCGAGATCGCGGGGCGGCTCTCGATTCAATCCGGCGCCAAGTACCTGGAGGCCCCGCTCGGTGGCCGCGGCGTGCTGCTCGGCGGTGTGCCCGGCGTCGAGCCGGCCAACGTGCTGGTGCTGGGCGGCGGCGTGGTGGGCAGCAATGCGGCACGCGTCGCAGCGGGCATGGGGGCCAACGTCGTGATCATGGACGTCAACCTGACCACGCTGCGCACGCTCGATATCAACATGCCGTCCAATGTCACGACCATCTACGGTGACCCGCACGCGATCGACGAGCAGCTGGCGCGAGCTGATCTGGTGATCGGAGCCGTTTTGCTCCCGGGGCGCGCCGCTCCGCGCCTGGTCAGCCGCCGGCAGCTCGGCGTGATGAAGCCGGGCAGCGTGATCGTGGACGTGTCCATCGATCAGGGCGGCTGCTTCGAGACCTCACGGCCCACGACGCACAGCCAGCCCACCTACGTCGTCGATGGGGTGGTGCACTACTGCGTGGCCAATATGCCGGCGGCGGTGGGCAGGACCAGCACCCGCGCGCTGTGCAACGCGACCCTGCCCTACGTGAGGCGGCTCGCGAAGCTCGGGGTCGCCGAGTTCCTGAAGGTCGACCGCGGACACCACGAGGCGCTGAACCTCGCCGGGGGCAAGATCCTCAACGCCGACGTGGCGGCGGCTTTCGACGATCTGCCGCGCGCCTGGGCACAAACATGAGAAAGGCGCCGCGGGTTGCGGCGCCTTTCCGGGGGCGAGAGCCGAGGCGGCTCTGTCGATGGCTGCGCGAGGCTTCGCTCAG
>JAICTU010000367.1 GCA_025936205.1 Polyangiaceae bacterium
AGCTCCGGCAGCGGAGCGAGCTCGCCGCCGCCGCGCCGCAACAATGGCTCCGCGAAGCGTTGCAGCGCCTGCATCGAGCTCCTGCGCGCCCTCGCTGAGAGCAGCGGCGCCCGGCGTTAGGCACTCCTCGGCTCCACCCCGGTGCACGTGATGCGAGCGCCCGACGGCGCGATCTGAAACCGCCGCCCCGAAAGCCGTATGCAGGCCGGGACCGGTGCCGTTCGAAGTCGCGAAGCCGGACGGCACCCATCGACCCCGGGCCGCGCGCCACGGACCCGCGCGGCTTCGTGCGTTGCTGGCGCCCGGCGCCCCGAGGTTTCGCCCATCGCCGTGCAGGTGAGGTCCGGCCCAAATCAAGGCGCAGAGGGCAGCGCTGGCCGTACCCAGAGTGACGAATCCTCAGGGCCGGGCCCTGAGAAGAAAAAAGTCACGGAGCACGGCACTGCAGCAGTATCCGCGCTGCGCAGGTACGCATTGGACAAACAGCGTAACCCGAGGTGCCCCTGATTGTGTGCGCGAAGTGAGGTTCCACATGGAACATGAGGGCTTCACAAAAAAACGGACCGCCGCGAGTGGTGAGAATCAGACCGGGCTCGGCCCCACAGGTCCCCCCGCGTCGCCAGGATAAGGCCGCTGCCGCTCTCACTTCAGCACCAGTGGGGCCACGCGTGCGTGGCTGGGGTCCGCTCCGGCAGCGAACTTTTGGGCTCATCCCGGCGCCGGCGGGTGCCGTGCAGGCCGAGCCGCGATTTTGTTGCTCGTACCTGCTCTTGGCGACCAGTTCGCGGGGATTTCTCAGGGCCGGGCCTCAGGCATACGGCTCCTCGCGTCGCCTCCGGACCCTCTCCGTCGCCGGAGCCGTCCGTCATTTGCTCTTGGTGCCCGGCGCCTTGCGCTTCGAGACCACCTCGAGCAAGCGATAGCGCACGGCGCTGGAGTCCGCCGGGGCGTTCGCGACCGGGGTCGCCTCCACCCGTAGCTCGTACACGTACGAGGGCTCGTAGTCGAAGCCGTCGATGCTCGAATACAGGTTGCGATACGGCTCGGACTCGGACTCGCGCACCTGCAGGCACTTCTGGGGGACCTCGCCCTGGCAGTCCGCCTGCGCTTCGGCGACGAACAGCGTCTTGCTGACGCTGCCTGTCTCGGGACTGGCTGCGGCTGCACTGGCTGCGGGGGGCGGCGCCGTCGCGGGCTCGGCGCCGGCCTCCTCCGCGGGTGGGTCCGTGACGGGGACGGCCGCGGGCGGCTCGGCAGGTTTGGAGCCGGAGCAAGAGCAGAGGAGCGCCGCGAGCGCCAGGGCCTGGGCCAGGTGTGACATCGCGTGAGCTTAGCGCACTCCTTTGCGTCCGCCGCCGCCGAATGGGCTCGTGACATCTGGCCCAAACCAAGCGCTGATGGGACGATAGCGCGGTGAGCCCGCTCGTCCCCCGCTGCCGTCCACCCCTGCCGTTCGCCGCCGCGCTCTGTGCTGCACCTTTCCTCGGCGCGGCGCTGTGCGCCAGCGCGCTGCTCGCGTGCCAGGACTCTGCGCGCCAGGCGCCGCCGCCGAACACCGCGTACGCTGCCCCCGCCCCAGCGCCGGGCCCGCCCGCGAGCCCCAACGCGGAGGGCTACCTCGCGCAAGCGGTCCGGCAGCTCGGCAGCGCGCTGTTGTTCCTGCCCGGCAGCGAGCGCCAGCAGCAGGTCACCTTCGAGACCATCAACGGGCAGGCCATCCTGGACGGCGACATCCTGCTCGGGCCGGCGACAGCGCTGCTCTTTCGCTACGGCGTGCCCTGGCAGGCTGCTTCACCCGACCGCAAGAGCGCCGTGGCGGTGGCGAGCCGTGCCTACTTGTGGCCCAACGGCGAGATCCCCTACGTGATCGACGCCTCGGCGCAGGGCAAGAGCTCCGTCATCGCCTGGGCGGTCCAACAATACGCGACCACACCGATCCACGTGCGGCCGCGCACCGCTGCCGACACGGACTACGTGGTGTTCCGCACGCTCGGTCAGGGCTGCATGTCCAACATCGGGCGCCAGGGCGGCGCTCAGGACATCGACGTGACCGGCTGCGCCGGCGGCAACCTGATCCACGAGCTGATGCACACCGCGGGATTTTACCACGAGCAGTCGCGCGGTGATCGCGACCAATACATCACCATCGTATGGGACGAGATCGTGCCGGAGATGCGCGCCAACTTCGAGATGCGAGATGCGCGCGGGCAAGACATCGGAGCCTACGATTACGGCAGCATCATGCACTACGGGAGCACGGCGTTCAGCAAATCGGGCCGCCCCACCATCGTGCCGCGCCAGGCCAACGTCCAGATCGGCCAGCGTGAGGGCTTCTCCGCGCTCGATCGCGCGGCGATCGAGCAGCTCTATCCGAGCCGCGGCTCCGGCAGCGCTCCTGCTCCCACGGCGAACACGCCGGCTCCCGCCCCGGTACCTGCGCAGCTGCCGACCTCGCTGCCCATCCCGGTCCTGACGCAACCCACACCGGCGCCCGCGCCGGCGCCCAGCCCTGCGCCGGCGACCCCTGCGCCGGCGACCCCTGCGCCGCTGCCGGCGCCGGCCGCCAACGCCTCGTTCAGCGGCAGCTACAGCTCCTCGCGCGGCAACGTGCAGTGCTCCCAGGGCGGAGTCTTCGTGCAGTGCCAGTATCCGGGCGGCACGCTGTTCTGTGCTGCCAGCGGCCCCGAGCTCGCCTGCAGCTGGAGCGGGGGAGGGCAGGGCTGCGCCACGTTCCAGCGCGGAGCCACCGGCGTACTCGCCGGCACCTGGGGAGACGGCTTCTCCACGGACAGCCGCGGGCGCTGGGATCTCGTGCCGCAGGGCGCGAGTGCATCCGCGTCCGCGCCCGGCACTCCCGCCCCCAGCGCACCGACCGCCAGTGCGCCGGCGCCTGCAACCAGCGCGCCGGCAACCGCCGCTTCGCTCTCGGGCAACTTCCAGAGCAGCCGAGGGCCCATGACCTGCACCGACGCGGGCGCCAGCGTCAGCTGCAACTTCCAGGAGCAAGACGGCACCGGCGGGCGCCTCGACTGTGCGAAGAGCCAGGACGGTCTACAGCTCTCCTGCGCCTGGATCACCTACTTCCCGCGCCCGGCGACGGGGCGTGCCCTGCTCACGCGACAGAGCGCGAGCCAGCGCCACCTCACCGGCAGCTGGGGCCTGTTCCTTGCCCCGAACGGCGCCGGCACCTGGGACATGACCGGGCAGTAAAGCCGCGCGGCAGGGGCGTGAGGGGTTGTGGAGCGAGCGCGATCCAACCTGAAGAGAAGCAATGGAATTAGGCTGACGCGGAGGGGGTCTCGGTGCGCGCGGCGTAGCTGGTGAGGGTGACCAGGAGCGCGCCCACGACGAGCGAGGCGGCGGCCCACACGAGCTCCTCTCCGGAGGCTCCGAAGAAGACGGAGAGGCTGACCGCGGCTCCGATCCAGGGGAGCAGCGCTCGCCAGCCGTGTGATTTGCCGCGCTGGAATTTGTACACCGCCAGGCAAGTGACGAGATATTGTACCGCCACCGCCACGTTGGACATGCCGATCAGCGCGCGGTAGTCGAAGGGTACCAGGCAAACCACGGCCAGCGCCGCCGTCGTGAGCACCGCGAAGTGGGGGGACTGGAAGCGTGGGTGGGTTTCCGATAGGCGCTTGGGCAGCTGTCCGCCGACCGCCAGCGCGTACAAGTAGCGCGGCGTGCCGAGCGCGCTGCCGGAGACGAAGCCGAGGGTCGAGATCAGGGCTCCGACCGCGATCACGAGGCCGAGCGCCGGCGCAACGCGCGTGGCGGCATCGGCCAGCGGCGTGTCGGTGGGCGCGCTGAGCTGCGCGCCGCCGCCGACCAGCACCAGCTGTACCAGGATGTACAGGAGGGATGCGCCGGCGAGCGAGCTCAGCACTGCGAAGGGTACGTCTCGCTGGGGCATGCGCGTTTCGCCCGCCGGCACGGGCACCACCTCGAAGCCTTGCGCGGCGAACAGAGCCATGAACGTGGCTCGCCCGATGTTGCCCAGCCCCAGCGGCGCGGGCCCGCTGAAGTGGCCGGCATCGACGCGCGGCACCAGCACCGACACGAGCACCAGCAGCACCAGGAACTTGCCCGCCGTGAAGGCGTCGACGGCGATCGCGCCGGGGCGCGCCCCGCGATAGTTGAGGGCCGCGAACAGCGCCACGATGCACACGGCCACGAGCTTCTGCACCGGCGCCGGATCGAGCGCGGGCAGCAAACGCGCTGCAGAGGCCGCCGCCGCGCAGGCCACCGCCGCGTACGAGAACACCGAGTTGGCGAAGCACATCCAGCCAACGCCGAAGCCCACGCGCGGACCAAACGCCTCGCTGGCGTAGATGTAAGGCCCGCCGGTGCGGTCGCGCTCCCCGGCGGCCGCCGCGTAGCACCACGCGACCGGCAAGAGACCGATCAGGCAGAGCACGAACGCGAGCGGCGAAAGCCAGCCGAGCTCCCGGTACAGGTCGTCCGGCAACAGAAAGATCCCCGAACCGACGATGGCGTTCAAGCCCAGGCACGTGATGTCGAACCGACTGAGGGAGCGCCGCATCACCATCGGCGCATCTTCACACGTCGCTCGCGCCGGCGCTACTGCCGGGTCCAGACCACGGTATCGCTGGCGACGATCGCGTTGCCTTCGCTGATCGCCTGCGCTTCGACCTGATTGTCGCCGGGCCCGAGAGGCACCTGGAGCCAGCGAAATACATGCCCGGCGCTGGAGCTGGGCGCGGCCAGCTGCACGCCGTTGACGGTGAGCTGTACGGCGGCAGCGTTGGAGTAGACCTTGATGTCGATCGGGCCGCCGCGCATCTGGTTGCGCCGCCCGGCGATGTGGACCATGGGCTCCGTGGTCCAGTTCGCCTGATAGTAGAAGAAGGCATCTTTCTTCGTCAGGCGGTCGTAGCTGACCAGCCCCTTGTCGTTGCGGCCCGGCGTGTCGCCCTCGTTGCGGCCGTCCACGGCGAAGTCGAACATGTTCCAGATGAACTTGCCCCACAGAAAGGGGCGGGTCGTCATCTGCGCCCAGGTCTCCTCGTGCAGCTGGGCCTGGTATTCCTCCGGGTGAAACATCCCCTCCGGCACCGGCGCCGCCGGCGGATCCTGGTGCTGGCTGAGCCCCGCGCCCGCGCCGTATTCGCTGATCGCGAACGGAGAGCTGGGCCGCGCAGCATGCACCTGATCGGCGAAGGCGCCGAACTGCGCGGTGGTGCCCATGTACCATCCGTAGTACACATTGTAGCCAGTGGTGTCTGCGTGCGAGACGAGGTTCGCGGTGGTGGCGCCGCAGCAGTGGGCATAGGTGGAGAGGCGCCCCGGGTCCTCCGTGTCGACGAGGTTCGCCAGCTCGCTCAGTAGCTCATTGGTCGGCGTGTCGTCCATGCGCTGCTCGTTGCCGATGCCCCAGAACAGGATGGAGGGGTGGTTGTAGTTCTGTCGGATCAGCTCGCGCAGCTGCTGGCGCGCGTTGTCGGCAAAGCCCGGCCTGTCACTGATCGAATCGACCAGTGGGATCTCTGCCCACACGACCAGCCCGTTGCTGTCGCACAGGTCGTAGAAGTACGAGGCTTGCTGGTAGTGCGCGAGGCGCACGGCGTTGGCCCCCAGCTGCAGAATCAGCGCCATGTCCTCGTCGTGCTCGGCCTTGCCGATGGCCCAACCCCGGTCGATGCGGTCCTGGTGCCGGTTGACACCGTGCAGATCGAGGGCCTCTCCATTGAGCGAGAAGCCAGTGTTGGGGTCGAGGCCAAACGAGCGGAATCCGAACTGCTGCTCCACGTAGTCGGTGCGGATGCCGTCCTGGAGCAGCTCGACTTGGGCCGTGTACAGGTAGGGGTCTTGCCGGCCTTGCCACAGGTGCGGATTGTCGATGTGCCTGGTGAGCGTGAGCTCACCGGTCTGCCCGGGGGGCACGGCCAGTGCATCCTCCAAGGTCGCGACCTCGGCCGCATCTGCATCTCGGATCACGATCTTCACGCCCGGGTCGCGCGCTTCAGCCGAGGCGTTGGTCACGCGCACCCGTGCGCTCAGCTCCGCGCCGCTCGCGCTCACGTCCCGCGTGCTCAGATAGACGCCGGATGAACCCGCGTCGTCGAGATCGATGTGCAGGTCGTTGAGCGTGAGCAAGTGAACTTCACGGTACAGGCCGCCAAAGGAGGTGAAATCGGCGCTGAGCGGCGGAATGTCCAGCGCGGGCGAGTTGTCGACGCGCACGGCGATCAGGTTGTCGCCGTCGTGCAGCGCGTCAGTGATGTCGAAGCGGAAGGCGGCAAAGCCGCCCCGGTGCTCATTGATCCGCCTGCCGTTGACGTACAGCACGGCGGTGGTGTTGGCGCCGTCGAATTGCAGGTAGCGGCGTTGACCCGTTTGCTTCCTGGAGCCCTCGATATGCGTGCGGTACCAGGTCGGGGCCCGCAAGTAGTTGTCCCCACCGTCCTGGCCATCCAGCGCATTGAACGTGTGTGGAACAGTGATGGAATTCCAGATGGACTCGTCGAGAGCGAGATCCGTGGCATTCGGGACATCCTGGGGAAGAAAGCGCCAGCCTGTGCGGAGCACGCGGTCGGACCGCTGCGAGGGGCGCAGGCTATTGACTTCCTCGGTGCACGCGAGCAACACGGCGCTGGCCACCAGGCAGCGCGCGGCCAGCGCCCCTCGGGAGCTGGTGAGCCAGCCCACGACGGTTCTCGAGCGGACGGCCCGCGTGCGGAAGACGGGCACCACCACGTCGGACCCTGAAATACGCAGCACGGGTGCAGAGTTTTCCTGGTTGGTCATGGCGATACAAGTCCGAGTTTCGGCGTTGCGCAGCCTGGCTGGAATCAAGGCCCCGTGGCACCAAATTTGCTGAGTTTTTCGCATGACACGCACGTTTTTGGCTGACTTCCTGCACTGCTGGCTCGGCGTGCTGAGCCTGGGCGCTCTCGCCGGTTGCGAGCACGACAAGCGCTACCGCGATGTCGTTTTCGAGCGCATCGATCTGGCGACGGATCAGGAGGGGTTCAGCGCGGTTGCGGATTCGCAGCTCGTGGATCCGGTGGGTCTGCAGCTCTCGCCCAACGGCAGCTTCTGGGTTGCCAACGGTGGGACGGGCACGGTCACCGTCTATGGGTTCGACGGGGCCCCGCTGCCGCAGGCGGAGCCCCGGGTGGTGAAGCTGCCCGTTCCCGCCACGTCAGCGCCCGGCAGCGTGCCCCGCGCGACGGGCGCCGCCTACTACGGGGGCTATGGGCTCGAGATCGTGAGCGGCGCGGCGCACGACAGCGCCCGCTTCCTGTTCACCACACGCGAGGGCACGATCCTCGGCTACAATCCGGCGATCGACCGTGACAATGCGATCATAGTCGTCGACAATTCCGCGACAGGCGCCGTGTACCACGGGCTCTCGGCGGTCCCGCTGCGCTCCTACACCGGCAGCCCTGGCGGCGCGCGCCTGTACGCCACCAACTTTCACGCCGGCACGGTGGACGTGTTCGACGAGAACTTCGCGCCTGCCACCGGGCTCGACCCGGCGGCGTTCGAGGATCTGGAGCTGCCCGCAGGCTTTGCACCCTACGGCATCCAGCGTATCCAGGATCGGCTGTTCATCAGCTTCGCCCAGCAGGACGCGGCGGGCGTCGATCCACTGAGCGGCCCCGGCAAGGGCTACATCGACTCCTTCTCGCTGAGCGGCAAGCTGCTGGACCGGGTGGCGACCGAGGGCGATCTCGACACGCCCTACGGGATGGCGTTGGCACCGTGGTCGATCCCTTACTACGGCGGCGCGCTGCTCGTCGCCAACGCGGGCGACGGGCGCATCAACGCCTATGACCTGTATTACAACACGCCGATCGGCGGCCTGCACGACATGCTGAACCAGACGCTCGCGATCGACGGGCTCAAGGATCTCGCGATCGGTGTGGGCCTGGAGGGCGATCTGGCGATCTACTTCACGGCGGGCCCGAACGGCGGCCAGAACGGCACCTTCGGGACGCTGCTCACGCGCCTGATCGACGTCGATCCTCCGCGCTGATGGGGCGCCGACAACTAGCGCAACCGGCTCTTCTGCGTGTCGGCCATCTCGGCTTCGACCTCGCGCGAGGTGTCGGGCGGAGTGAAGACGACGCAGCTGGCCAGGACCTGCCGCGAGTCGGGCTCGAACAGGAGGTCGTCGCCTTTGTGCTGGGCGCTGTTCTTGATGTACACGGCGTCGCAGCCGATCTCGGCGGCCTTCTCGCGCAAGCGCTGGATCATCTCCGCCCTGCCGCGCGGGTTGTAGCCCTCGTACGGATCGACCTGCAGCAGCGCGACGTCCACATGAGGCTCGCTCGGCAATTCGCTGGCGAGCACCAGCACCGAGTTGGGATCGCGCGCAACGAGCGGCCGTGGCGCATGGTGGATCGGGGTGGCCGTGACGCTGCTGGCGCAGCCAGAAAGGAGCAGCGCTCCACTCAGCAACACCCGCGACGCGCGGCGTCGACGCCGTTGCCGCTGCGCGGCTGTGACCAAAACTGTCGTCTTCTGACCACAGGCGCCACGCGAACAAGCCAGATGGGGACGGCCGCCTCGGGTTTTGTTTGCCATTTCGGGGTGCCGGACGTTGTCGCCCGGCTCGGTGCCACGATGAGCAACCCGTGTGCCATCCCGTGTAGCATACTTCAGTAGATCTTGGGGATGGGCGGTGCCGCGCTCTCCGTCGGTTGCACGCAGTTGGCCAGATCGAAGATCAGGAAGGCCAGCGCCTTCTGCTGGGGAGTCAGCTCCGTTGAACAGCTCGGGAACACCTCTTTGCCCGAATCTCCGCTGCCGGAGGCCAGGTGCACGTCGGTGAACACCATGCGGCCGCAGGCAGGCCCGCCCACGGGCGTCGGAAAGCCGTAGTAGAGCGCAGCGTTCTGCGCAGCGTCGTCGTCATCATCGCCGTCCGACGAACTACTGGACGCGCTGCTGGCCACGCCGCTGCCAGAGTCGGTGTTGATCCAGGAGATGGCGCTCGGGTCGATGGTGCCGACGACGGTGCGTTCGCTATCGTTGATCGAGATCTCGCCGCGCGTGGTCGAGCCGCCGACTTCGAGCAGCCAGTCCGCGAGGGCGTTGCCCTTGTCGAAGCTGGTATTCACGTGGGCCGTGAACAGCTTGGGTTCGATGTCCTTGCGCCCGGACGCGAACTTCACCACGTCCGGGAACTCGGGAGCGTCGTCGGGTAGCTCGCGATTGTCGATGATGCCGTTGTGATAGTGTCCGCCGAACAGGCGCCCGCCCTCGTTGGCGTAGCGCTGCAGGTTCTGTCGGTGCGTCAGGTTGGGCGGATCGTAACGCTCGTCACCGCCTTCGCAGGAGAGCAGGATCATGTCGTAGCTGCGCAGGCGCTCGTAGTCGG
>JAICTU010000833.1 GCA_025936205.1 Polyangiaceae bacterium
AATGTCCCTGCTGCCAATGTCCCCCCAGGCAATGTCCCTGCTGCCAATGTCCCCCCAGGCAATGTCCCTGCTGCCAATGTCCCCCCAGGCAATGTCCCTGCTGCCAATGTCGCAGGCGGGAATGGCTCCGCCGACGAGGCTCGCCGCATCTTGCAGGCCGTGGAGGCAGACGAATCTGCGCGTGAGCTCGTCAGCCGAGCCGTGAATCAGGTGCACGCCACGCTCGATCAAGCCGCCCACGAGGCCGCGCCCGATCGCCGTGCAGCGCTGGAGGGTCTCGCGCTGGAGTGGGCGCAGACAGCGCGGGAGCTGAAGCGCGCCCGCGACGCGGAGCAAGCGTCGGATCGGCTCGAGCAGTCATTGTCCGCGCTGCAGACGGAACTGGTGCGCACCCGCGCCAGCGTGGAGCAGGCGCTGGCCCGCGTGGGGCGCGCGCGCCAGGAGCTGAGCGAGCTGGAGCGAAACAAGGGCGCCGGCGCGGCTCCGGCGGGAGCACCGCGCCAGTGACGGCTGCGGTCGCCGCGTGGCGCGCTCCCCGCGCGAACAAAGCACGAGCCGCAGCGCTGCTCGCGCTTTGCATGGCGGCCTGTTCGCAGCCGCCACGACCCGCCACGCTCGACAAGGTGGCCGAGGTTCGCAGCTCTCCGGCCGCTCGAGAAGCGGAGGCCTGGGCGCCGCAGGCGCACGCCCATGCGCTGGAGCTGGAGCAACAATCGCAGCAAGCGCTGGCCGCGGGCGACGCTCCGCGCGCCGAGATCCTGGCCAGCTCTGCACTGGCCGCGCACGAGCACTCCTGGGTGCTGGCGCGGCTGGCACGCGCCGAACGCCGGCGCCTCGCGGCGGACGCGGAGCTCGGCGAGCAACAACGGGCGTTGGCAGAGTTGCAAGCGCAGGAACAGCGGCTCAGCGCGGAAGCGGCAGATCTCGAGCTACGCGCTCGCGTGATCAAGAATGCTTTGCCGCTCGCCGCGCACGAGGCGGCCAGCCCCGAGCGCAACGAGGCGCGACGCAAGGCGGCCGCTGCCCTTTCGACGCAAGGGCGGCTGCTGTGCGTGGCCGCGCGCCTGCTGGGCGAGACGGAAGCCGTGAAGGAGCCGTTGGCGCGCCTGGATGCGCTCGATCGCGAGCTGGAGTCGGGCAAGGCACCCAGGGCACTGGAAGCGGCGACGGAGCTGCGTGGCCATTGCTTGCGCGTGATCTCGGAAGCGCGCCGGCAACACTCCCGAGGCGGGAGTGCAGGAGCAGCGCCCGTGGCGGCCCAGGCGCCTTCCGTGCCGGCAGATCTGGTGCTGGCACAGCTCAGCGCCGCCGGCCAGGCACCGGCGCGCGACGAACGCGGGGTATCGGTCGTGCTGCGCGACTTGTTTGGGGCCGACGGCAATCTGAATGACTCCGGTCGCGCACAACTGCAGCGGCTAGGAGAGGCGGCCAAGGCGCACCCCGATTTTCCGCTGCTGCTCGTGGGGCACACGGCCGCGCCCGAAGCGCAGCCTGCGATGGATCGTCAGCTCGCGGCGGTGAGCGGCGCGCTCGCCGCGCTCGGTGTCGAACACGTTGCGACCCACGACGCCGGGCCCCGACAGCCGCTGCTCCCCCCACAGCTGCCGCGCGCGAAAGAGCGCAATCAGCGCATCGAGTTCGTCTTCGTCGCGCCCGGTCTCTGAGCGCGGCCCGTGGCCTTTCCGGCGTCCCGCTCGGCATCCCTTCCGGCGTCGAGGCGCGCCAGC
>JAICTU010000307.1 GCA_025936205.1 Polyangiaceae bacterium
AGTTGGTGTCGATGCTGCAGGTCTTGTTGGTCGTGCAGGTTGCGCCCAGGCACTGGCCATTGGTGCCGCACTGGGCGTCCGTGCTGCAGGCACCGGTGCACTTGCCGAGCACGCAGGTCGCGCCGCCGGTGCACTGGGCGTTCGAGCTGCAGCTGCCCACGAGCAGGCTGCACGTGCCCTTGACGGAGCCATTGGCGCCGGTGCCGCAAGCGCCACTGTCGCACTGATTGTTGGCGTGGCAGACCTTGCCGTTGGTATCGCACGTACCCTTGACGGAGCCGCTGGCGCCGGTGCCGCAGGCGCCGCTGTCGCACTGATTGTTGGCGTGGCAGACCTTGCCGTTGGTGTCGCAGGTACCGGTGCTGGAACCCGTGCCGCTGCCGCAAGAGTTGCTGTCGCAGTCGCCATTGACATGGCACGGGGTGCCACCGCCCAAGGCGCAGGTGCCGGTGCTGGAGCCCGTGCCGCTGCCGCAGGAGTTGCTGTCGCAGTCGGAGTTCTTGTGGCAAATCTGGCTGTTGGTGCTGCACGTGCCGGGCGCCGAGCCCGTGCCACTGCCGCACTGATTGCTGTCACATTGAGCATTGGTGTGACAGGCCTGCGCGCCTGTGGAGCAGGTGCCTGGGCTGGTGGCTCCGCAGGAGTTGCTGTCACAGTCGGCGTTCTTGTGACACACCGTCGTCGACCCGATCGAGCAAGTACCAATCGCCGAGCCAGTGCCTGCACCACACGAGCTGCTGTCGCAATCGGCGTTCGAGTGGCAGCTCGTGCCCGAGTTGCGGGCGCACGTGCCCTTGGCCGAGCTGGTTCCGCTTCCGCACTTGCCGCTGAGCCCACACTCCGAATCCGTGTGACAGGCGGTGCCGCCGGCGCAAGTGCCCGCCTTGGAGCCCGTGCCATGGCCGCAGGTGCCCTTGCCGCAGTCGGCATCCTTGTGGCACGAAGCGCCCGGGTCGCAGGTCTTGCTCACGCAGCTGCCGCCGCTGCAATCGGCATCGTTGCTACAGGTGCAGGTGCCGCTCTGGCAGGTTCGGCCATAGCCGCAGTCGCTGTCGCCGGTACAACCGGTCTGCTTACAGGTGCCGGAGACCACCCCGTTGCAACTATAGCCCGTGTTGGGGCAGTCCTGATTGTTCGTGCATGGCTCCTTGCAGGTGCCGACGGCGCCGCTCGTCTCGCCGTTGCACGTCGCCGTGAAGCCACAGTCCTGGTCGCTCAAGCACGCATCATCGCAGTTGCCGTAGGGGCACTGCGTCCGCGCCGCGGCGGAGACGTGGAAGTCGCTGAACACCACGCGGCCGCACTGGTTTGTGTCGGCGGCTCCGTAGGGCGTGTTGTAGGTGAACAGGGTGGGGTACGTCGGCCCCTGCTGAAATTGCAGGTCCTTCGCGTTCACCCAGCTCTGAGCGCTGCTGCCGATGCTGACCAGGTCCTGGCGGCCCTCGTGCAGCATCAGCCGGCTGGAGACTGGGGACGCACCGACATTCTGCAGCCACTGCGAGTACACCGCACCCTTCGGGAAGGAGGTGTCCACCGTGGCCGTCATCGGATCCTGGGTGTTGACGGTGTTTCCGGTCCACTTCTTGTTCGTGGAGTCGTATTTCACGCGCGCCGGCGTCCAGTCGGCGACCGGGGCCCAGGTGTCCGTGCCCGAGACATACTTCTGCGGGAACGCGAGCCAGGAGTAGCCGTAGTGCGTGGTAAATACGCGGCCACCCGCGTTGACGTAGTCGATCAGGTTCTGGTAGGGCGTATTGGTCCCGGTCGCCGTCTGACGATCGTAGGCGCCGCCCTCGCAGGGCAACAGCACCACGTCGTACGACATCAGGTTGGGGCTTGCACCCTTCAGATCGTTCCAGAGCGCGCTACCACCGACCGTGGCGCCATAGCTCGAGTTGAGCGTGCTGCCCGCGGAGGTCGTCGAGCCCTTCGAGTAGGCGTCACTCGTATAGTAGTGAATGCGCTTGTCCGACTTGTCGTCGCCGATCTCGTTCGGGTCGATACCCGCTTTCAGGAGCAAGCAGTCGAACGGATCCGCGCTGCCCGTGATGATGGCGGTCTGCGGCATGTCCGCCTTGTTGTATTTGCCGGCGACGGGGTCGTATCCATCGCTCTGATTCTTCGGCAGGCGAAACACACAGTCGGAGGAGCTGGCGGCCGTACAGTTGTTCTTGACCGTGTTGTCGGTGCAGGCGGTCACGGACGACAGCACGATTTCGCGCCGCCACTTGCCCATCTGCACGACCACGGGGATCTTGCTGCCCGCCGGCACGTCGGAGAGCACGAACTTGCCGTTGGCATCCGTCTGCGTCACCCGGATCGCGTCCAGCGCGGCTGCACCGCCGCAGGTGTCGCAGCTCGCGCCTGACCCGAAGGAGGGCAGTGCCTGCGTGGGATTCAGCGGGATGTAGACCTGGGCGTTGTAGAGCGGGTTCTTGCCGGCAGGGTCGAAGACCTGCCCCGAAATGGTGGTGCTCGCGCCGCCGCCGCAGATCACCAGCTGGCACTGCAGGCCGGAGCAATCGGAGGAGCCGGTCGCCTCGATGCCCTCGTGCCACTTCAGCGTCAGGCCGCCGGCATCCGCCGCCACGATATCGTCGGCGCTGACGTCCGCCGGGTCCGGAGTGAGCTGCATGCAGTACGGGTCGCAGACGTTCGTACAGGTACCGCTGTTCGTGGCCTGAAAGTGCAGCCCTGCGCTCGTCAGGCGCAGCGAGGGCGCGCTCTTGATCACGAGGTGGTCGCCGACGCACTCGCTCCACGCGCCGGCCGTGCACGTTTGATAGCCGACCGAGCAGGTGACGTAGTCGCCATTCGTCTGGTAGACCCGGCCGCATTCGCGGGCCTCTCCCTCGGTGTCGCACGGGTCCGAAGGCTTGGGTCCGTACTCGAGCTGATCCGAGGGCGGCAGCTTGTTGGGATCGTCGGTGCTCGTCTCCGTGGAGTCGTTGCTCGCCGATTGCGGGCGCTTGTGGTCGTTGCCGCAGGCTGCTGCGAGCAAGAGCAACGGCGCGACCAACCAGGGCCGGCTGCGTTCGAGGCTGCGCGCCGATCGTCCGCGAGGGCCGCTCCGGGAGGAAACAGCCGCTGGAACGAGGTCGCCGGAGACTGGGCTCTTTTGATCTGAAGGTTGCACTGGTGGTCCACTCCCAAGCATCGATCGTGCCCAGCTTCATGAACTGGAGGCAGTCTTTGCCCGGTGAGCAGCCCAGTGAACGGTCGTGCGGGCCTTAGCTTGAAAATGGGAACGCGTGCGAGCGGGACACACCCGCCAGGGGGAGGTGTGCCTGCAGCTCGGGTCAGGGCCGTGGCGATCTCAGGGCCAGGCCATCGTGAGCAGGGTGAGCAGCACCGCCGTGAGCAGAGCGCGCACGTGCACCCGGCGCGCCTCACGTTGGACCTCTCCGAGCTCCTCTGCCGGCTGCGGCTCCTGGTTTCCATCGAGGTTGCGCAAACCGCGCGCGGCGAGTGCCACGCACACGCGCGAACGCGCCTGGAAGATGCCCAAGCACGCCGTCCACCAGGGCAAGAACAGGATCACGCGCCACGAGCGAGGCGCGCCATCCGAGATCAAGAGCGCGCTCCCGACCGCACAAATCGCGAGCCCGACGATTCCGACGATCCTGCGCTTGCGCAGCTCGGCGGGGCCGATGTTCGGCGAACAGACCGCATGCTCCCGCTGCTCAGGATCCGGAGCAGCGCTGGGCGAAGGGGCTGAGGGACTGGCCGTAGTTGCCATGGGGGTTTCTTCTACCAGCTTTCGATCGGGGCAGGGTCACGGTGCGCACCTCGGCGCACATGCCCGTTTTGGGGCATACGATTTGAGCACAAACAACAGAGAATGCCGCTGGCCCGCGTTTGCCACGGCGGAGTATCGTTTGAAGCGATACTCTTGGGTGAGCTGCATGCAAAGACTGTTGGCGTCGCTGGGGGTGCTCGGCTCGGGGTTGTGGCTCGCGCTGGCTTGCAGCGAAGACAAGACCGCCAATTTCTTTCCGGACTTGGATGCAGGCTCGCTGGGCGGCCTGCCCGGCAGCGGCGCTAAGGGCGGCAGCTCGAACCTGGGTGGCGGCGCGGGCGGCAGCGCCGAAGCCAGCGGAGGCAGTTCAGGCGGCGGGGCCGTGGCCGGGGCCGGCGGAACTGAGATGCCCGCGGGCGGCGATGCCGGTGTGAACGCGCCGTGCACGGGCGACGCCGACTGCTCGGACGGCAACGATTGCACGGTGGAGCGCTGTGAAGACGGCAGCTGTGCGAGCGCCGGCTTCACCAGCTCCGGAACCAGCTGCGGCAGCTCCACTGACGACGCCTGTACGCGGCCCGACACATGCGACGGCGCCGGCGTCTGCGAGCCGAACAACAACGCCGGCACTGAAGGCACACCCTGCGGTAGCACGACCGACGATGCCTGTACGCACCCCGATACGTGCGATGCCGACGGTGTCTGCCAGCCCAACAACGAGCCGCTCGGCGCCCCTTGCGGCAGCCAGACGGCCGATGAGTGCAGCAACGCCGATCAGTGCGATGAGAACGGGCAATGCACGAGCAACGACGTCGCGGCCGGCACCTCGTGTGGTGACGCGACGGAGAGCGAATGCACCCATCACGACGTGTGTGGCGCCGGTGCGTGCCTCCCCAACGACACGCCCAATGGCAGCGCCTGCACGGGGGGCAGCTGCACGCAGGGGCAATGCGTCGCGGAGCAGCCCGTGGGCTGCCCGATCGACGTGGTCAACAGCGTGCCCGCTACCGTCCACTGGAGCTCTGTGGGCGCTTCCAACCTGTACGACGGCGGTTGTGAGGCTCAGGGCACGCCCGACTATGCGCTGGTGTTCACGGCGCCCGCCGCAGGCACCTACCGGTTCCTCGCACACGGTCTGATCGACAGCACGCCCTACACCGGCGCCGATAGCGTGAATAGCCCGCCTACGGAGCCGCCGGATGGCGATGCCGTGATTACGGTGGCAAAAGGCAGCTGCACGGGCCCCACGGGACAGCCGTTCGATCCGCTCCCCTGCAACGACGACATCGCGCAGGACAACATCGATGCACAGCTCGATCTCGACCTGACCGATCAGCAGGTGATCACCGTGTATTTGAACGAGCGCACACAGTATGGCGGCGGCACCGGCACGCTGACCATCACGCTCGTGCAGTGAGCCGAACTGGGGCGGCGCAGGGCGCTGCTCAGATTCGAAGCTGAAGACTCCAGGGTGGTCCGCGACGGTCGATCTCATGAGCAGCCTGCTCTGCGGCTGCTGCCGGGACAGGACCACCGCGGGACGCGATCGCGTTCGATCCACTACCGTGGCGGCTGGAGCGACGATGTCGGATAAACGGCGGCCGGGTGAAAGAGCAACGCGAGCTTCGCTGCGCGCGGGTCTCGTGTTGCTGCCTCTGGTCTATCTCGCCGCCAGCCTTGCCTGTTCGAGCGGCCACAAGCGCCCGACCGATCTCGGCGGCGGTCTCGACCTGGACCACGGCCACGTGGACGCCGGGGCGACCCCCATTCCCGAAGAAACGCCCGACGCCGGCGGCGGACCGGACGAAGTCTGGACCGACGTCGATGCGGGAGTCGCTCCGGTCGAGAACCTGTGCGGCAACGGCGCCATCGATCCGGGCGAAGATTGCGATGGCACACTGGATGCCGCGGAGACCTGCCGCCTGCACGGCTTTGACAGCGGCTCGCTGAGTTGCGGCAGCGACTGCCGCTTCGATAGCAGCGCTTGTTCCGGCAGCGAAAACTGCTTCGATGGGCGCGACAACGATGGTGACGGCCTGGTCGACTGCGCCGACAGCGCCGAGTGCGGCGCCTCCTGCGCCGACCCCTGCGCGTCGCCCGTCGCGATCGCGGAGACCGCCACGGTCAGCGGCTCGACGCGCGGTCGTTCGTCGGTGCTGGCCGCGAGCTGCAGCGAACCGGACAGCAGCGGGCCCGACGTGGCTTACGAGCTGCACATCAGCCAGGACGCAAAGCTCGACGTGCGCCTGGCCAGCACCCAGGCGCTGAACCTGAGCGTGCGCACCAGCTGCGGTGACGAAGCCAGCGATCTCTCCTGCAGCTCGCAGACGCGCGTCACCCTCGACGCGCACGCGGGCGATGTCTACTACCTCGTGATCGACGGCGACTACACCACGGACGCCGGCGACTACGTGCTCGACGTACAGACCCGCCAGGTCGTGTGCGGCGACGGCATTCGCGACAGCAGCGAGCGTTGCGACGACGGCAACACCAGCGACGGCGACGGTTGCAGCGCGGCCTGCAACGTCGAGTCCTCGGAGAGCGAGCCCAACAACCGCCGCTCTTCCGCAGACAGCTACAATCACACCCCCTGGATCGCTCGCATCAGCTCCGCCACGGACGTCGACTATTACAGCGTCAACGTGCCGCAGGCGCCGGGCAGCATCGTGGTGCACAGCCTCGATCTGGGCGACAAGGCCTGCGCTTACAACCTGATGGATACGGTCGTCGAGATCTACGACACCAACGCCAACGGCAACACGCTGCTCGCCAGCGACGACGACGGCGGCGTCGGCAAGTGCTCGCTCGCGTTCGCCACGGGGCTCGCAGCTGGCAATTACTTCGTCAAAGTCTCGGCGGCGGAAGGCGCTGCGCCTGCGTCGTTCCCGTACAAGCTCGAGATCGGGGTCGGCCTGTGCGGCGATGGCGAGCCCACGCTCACGGAACAGTGCGACGATGGCAATCTGATCGACGGCGACGGCTGCGATTCCAGCTGCTTGATCGAGTACGGCGGCTGACCCGGCGCCTGCGCTGCCATCTGGCGTAGAGCTTCGAGCACTGGGCGTCACATCCGAAACAGCGTTGCCAAGGTTTCGGTGCGACACAAAACTTGTCCGCGCCCCGCGCGTCCTGCTTCATGCCCGGTCTCCATCATCGAAAGAGGCCGACCATGAATGTGACATCCTCCGTACGCCGCGCCGAGCAACCCGTGCAGATCGGCAGCCGCCATGGCTACCGCATCGACGGTGACGTCGCTTACCTGAATGCCGAGCTGAGCGTGCCGCCGTACCATCCCGGTGGCTCCTGGGCGCTCGAGCTGTGGGCGAGCGAGCACGCCTATCAAGGCGGCGAACCAGCAGGCGTCCGGGTCAGCGAAGTTCAGTTCGATCTGCCGACCCCGCTCGCTCCGCACACGCACCGCGTGGAGGCTCAGGCACCCGCGCGCCTGCCGCTGCAGGGCGTGGCGCACACCATGCTGCTCGCGCTGGTCGAGCTCGACGGCGCCGAGCGCCGTGTGCACGATGTGGCGAGCTACCCGGCGCTCGAAGCCTTTCCGGCGCCGCATTTCGAGGGCACCGTGGGCTACCAGGTTCGTGGCCACGAAGTCGCGCTGCAGGCGGCCGAGGTCGCCAACCCGCGCGCCGCGAGCAACTTCAGCGGCACGCTCTCGCTGGAGCTGTGGGCGGTGCCGCAGAACTCCGAGCTCGCGCCAGAGAGCGGGGGCGGCGTTTGCCTGGCGGCTGCCCAGCTCGCTCCGATCGCCGGCGGGCAGAGCGCGCACGAGCTCGACTGCCGTGCGGTGTTCAACGAGCCTGCCCCCGGGCTGTACGCGCTGCAGCTGCTGCTGCGCGAGTGGACGCAGGCGTTTGGCTACCTCACGCGCGATCGCCGCGGCTTCGCGCTACCGTACCGCGTCCAGGCGCCGGAAGCCCGGGCGCCCGAGAGCGTGCCGCCGGCGTCCGTGATTGTGCCGCGCTCGCGCGCCGTCTCGATCCAGACGGCCAGCGTCGAGGAGCTGGCGCGCGTGAAGGGCCTCAACCTGAAGATCGCAAAGGAGATCATCAAGGCGCGCCCCTTCGC
This sequence comes from Polyangiaceae bacterium, assembly GCA_025936205.1. The sequence goes on from JAICTU010000307.1 coordinate 7,820, forward strand.
CGCCTTGGAGGATCTGCTGCGGGTGCACGGCGTCGGGCGCAAGACGTTCGACAAGATCCGCGCGCTGATCACGCTCTGAGGCGCCCTCGAGCGGATCGCGCCCGTGCCAAGCTGGTCGGCCATTGGCCGACCAGGTCGGGCGCTGTACGAGGCTGTGGAGCCCCGGATCCTCGCTCGCGCCGTCGCCGGTCGTTTGGCGCGACGCTTGCTGGTGTTCTGGACCGTGGCAGCGAAGCGCGTCGCTTTCCGCTCGCGCCGGCGAGCAAAAGATAGAAAGATCGCCCGATGACTCGCTCGGGCATCGGGCTGCTCGCGTGGTGCTCGGTGAGCGCCGTCGCGGCTGCCTGCTTCGACTTCGAGCCTCATTACTGCCAGGGCGACTGCTGCCAGGGGCAGTGCGAACAGATCCAGGAGAATGCGCCCTCGCAGGGCGGCGCAGGCGCGCTGGATGCCGGTCCTGTCGCCGAGCAGGCCGGCGTGGATGGACCGGCGGGAGCAGGGGGGACCGGCGCAGGTGGCACTGCCTCTGCCGCTGGCCTCGACGCAGGCCAGGGCGGCGAAGCGAGCGACGCAGGCGAGCCGCCTGTGCTCGACGCCTCGAGCGAGCCGCTGCCGCCAGATCCGTGCGGCCCGGCGCTCGCCAACAAGCCAGCGCAAATCTGTCTCGGCGCACAATGTCTGGAGCTCGACTGCAGCCAGCGCGCTGCGCTCTCTTTGTGGCTCGATCCGAGCGCGCTGCCGCCCGCGGGGCAAGCGCTGCAGAGCTGGCCCGACCGCTCGGGGCTCGGCAACGACGCACGCCGGCAGCTCGACGATCCACTGTACCCGCTGCTCGTACAGGACGAGGCCCGCACGGTGGCGGACGCGGCGTTGCGCCGCAGCGTCGTGCTCACCGGCAACTGGCTGTCGCTGCCGCAGCCGCCCGGCAACCCATCGCTGCGCTTTGGCAGCGAAGAGTTCCTGGTGCTGGTGGCGGCGAGCGTACCCAGCACCCAGCTGAGCGACACCTACCTGTACTCGGCCAGCGACGCGCTCGGCGAGCTGCGGCTGTTGCTACAGCCGGATTGCGGCGGTGTCCTGCTCGGCGACAGACCGGGCGCGCCCAACGCGCCCTTCTACCTCACGGGCAGCTCCATCGGGCTCTACGACGACCAGACCCGCCTGTACGGGCTGCGCCGCCGCTCCTCCAACGAAATCGAGGTCCGCCTCAACGGCAACAGCGATCGTGGCATCGACTGCCTCGACCCGGCCCTCGACGTCGACGGAGAAGACAACGCCTTCAGCGCGCTGGGCACGACCGGCATCCTGCGCGCGCCTTCCGCTTCCCGCGGCAGGATCTCCGCGGTGGTGGCGTTCAAGGGTCACCTCGCCGATGCGCAGGTGACGGCGATCGAGCAGTTCCTGTGCAGCGCCCTCGGCGCCTGCGCGCCGGTCGCAGCGGCAGCGGTTCCACCCGTGGACCCCGCGTGCGCTCCGGACGCGCCCGGGCTCACGAGCTGCATCGACGATGAATGACGCCCCTCACTCGCAGACGGGCTGAGCGCTCGCCGCCAGCTGTGCGCACGTAGCATCCCACTTGCGCGTGCAACAGCGCGGGCGCAGCTGGCAAACGCTCTCCGTCACGCTGTTGCAACAGCTCGCTTGGCGCGGCAGCGCGCCGCCCGGCGGACTCAGCAGGGCGGCCACGGACGCGCACTGGCAGACGTTCGAGGCCGCCTGGAAGTCGGCTGCGCAAGTGCTGGTCCAGGCGCTGGAGCAGCACGCCGGATAGGTCGCACAAAAGTTACCCAGCGCCACCGCGGTCGCCGAGTCGCGCGCGGCGCTGATGCAATTGAGCTTGGGACGAGAGCTCGAGCCCGCGCACAGATCAAACTCGTAGTCCAGCGCCAGGCATTGCAGCGGAATGATGAACGGGCGCTGGTTCAGCTCCTCGGGTGTGCCCAGCACGACCCCGTTGCCCTCCGGTAGCGCCAGCAGCACCTGTCCGGCAGGATCCACCGACACGCCTACGCTCGCTCCGAGCGGCAACAGCGGACCACGGATCGCCTGTGCGCTGCTGACCACGATGCGCGAGAGCAAGCCGATCGCTCCGGGATCGATCGCGCGGACCGGGCGCGCACTGGCCAGGGCCGCGCGCTCACGCGTCGCCAGCGTCAGATCGCCCGTGACATCGAACGCGCGCGTCTGCGCCACCTGCGCCACGAACGCCGAGTATTGCCCCGGAGGATCCGCGTCGAAGCTGGTGTTGAAGACGGGCGCGGCCTGCAACTCCGTGCCGGCCAGGTTCACGGCGTCACGAAACACCCCCGCGATCACGCACGAGCCATTGGCCCCCAGCGCCACTCCCGTCGCCACTTCGTCGCCCGCGCCCCCCAGGCGGATCGCCCAGGAGAGCGTGCTCCCTGCCCAGCGCGAAACGAAGATGTCGCGCTCGCCTGCGCTGGTCAGCTGCGTCGAGCCCAGCTCGAGCGTGCCGCTGAAGCCGCCCGCCAGACAACGATTCGTGCCGTCGCTGGCCACGCTCACCTGCGTGGAGGTCAGCGCTTGCACCAGCAGATCCCCTGGCGGCAAGCCGAGCGGCGGGGGCACAGGCTGCGAGGGCACAGGCTGCGAGGGCACAGGCTGCGAGGGCACAGGCTGCGAGGGCACAGGCTGCGAGGGCACAAGCTCCGTTGCCTCGGCCGCGCTGGGCGCGGAGAGCGCCTGCGCGAGCTGGCCCGTCACGGGCCCCTCGCCCGTTTCGCCCGCATCGGCCTGGCAAGCCCAGAGGCAGGCGCCCGCGAGAGCGAGCGTGCGCCAGCCATTCACCCCGGTGCCGTGTTCCATCCGCGTCCCTCGCATGGCAGTTGCAGGGTGGATCGAGAACGCCGGGCTGTCCACCGCGCTAGTAGGAGAAACCCGAAGTCCGCGCCGGGTTTCTCCAAATGTAGAGGAAGTACCGAGTGCAGAGTGCGGCACGAACTTGGGGCACGAGGTACTAGTGCTCAGAAGCGCCGCACCCAGCTCGCGCTCGCGCCCGCACCGCTGGCTTGCACCACCAGCCCCGACTCTGCCGCTTCATCCCGTGAGGACCACCAGAAGCCGATCGCCGCGCCCGCGCCGAGCCCTGCAGCAAGCACGCCGAAGATGCGAGCTCGCGTCTGCGCAGCGCGCCCCTCTGACTGAAGCTGAGCGACCTTCGCCTCCTCGCCCGCGTGCAAATGCGCGAGCTGGCTGTCTTTCGAACCCGCCTGTGCCAGGAATGCCACACTGAACGCCGCCGAGGCGCTCGCCGCACCTACCAACCCCCACAACAACAGCGGCGTGCCCGAGCTGCTCTCCGCGGCGGGTCCCGACGCGAGCTCGTCCCAGCCGATTGCCGGCGGTCGCAGGCCATCCCCTGGGGCGCTGCTCCTCACGTCGAGCGTTTCACCGG
>JAICTU010000744.1 GCA_025936205.1 Polyangiaceae bacterium
GAGGAGCTGTACGCGCACCTGCAGCAGCTCAGCATCTCCTTTTACTCGCGCAAGAAGACCGGCAGCCTGATCACCCGTGTCAGCTCCGACACCGATCGGCTGTGGGACTTCCTGGCGTTCGGCGTGGTCGACCTGTCGCTGAGCGTGGTGCTGCTGCTCGGGCTGTGCACCGTGTTGATCAGCCTCGACCCGGCGCTCGGCTTGCTGATGGCGCTGCCGCTGCCCGCGATCGTGCTGGCCATCCGCGCCAACGGCAAGCGCATGGAGCGGCTGTTCACGCGCGCCTTCCGGCGCTGGTCGAATCTGACGGACGTGCTGAGCGACACCATTCCGGGCATCCGCGTCGTGCGGGCCTTCAACCAGCACGCGCGCGAGGCGCAGCGCTTCAGCGACGCCAACGACGCAGCCACCGCGGACTTCAACCGCATCCACGGGGTGTGGACGTCGTTCTGGCCGGGAGTGATGCTGGTGGTGGAGCTGTCGATCGTGCTCGTCTGGGCGTTTGCTCTGCCGCGCTTGCTGGGCGGTCACTTCCTGGGGCCGCCGATGTCGATCGGCACGTTCGTGTCCTTCCTGCTCTACACGGGCATGTTCATGTGGCCGATCGAGGTCGTCGGTCAGATGGCACGCATCGTGAACCGCGCCACCACCTCCGCGCACCGCGTGTTCGAGGTGCTCGACACGCGCCCGGAGGTGGTGGATGCGCCCGAGCCGGTGCCCGTGTCCGGGCTGGAAGGTCACGTGCGCTTCGAAGACGTCAGCTTCTCCTACGATCAGGTGCGGCCGACGCTGCGCCACATCTCCTTCGCGGTGCGCGCGGGCGAGACGATCGGGCTCGTCGGCCCCTCCGGCGGCGGCAAGAGCACGCTGGTCAACCTGATCACCCGCTTTTACGATGTGAGCGGCGGCCGCATCGTGGTCGACGGCGTCGACCTGCGCCGCTACGACAGCGGCCAGTACCGCCGGCACGTGGGCATGGTGCTGCAGGACCCGTACCTGTTCCACGGCAGCGTGCTCGACAACATCCGCTACGGCGTGCCGGAGGCGACCTTTGCCGAGGTGGTGCGCGCGGCCCGCGTCGCCAATGCTCACGACTTCGTCTGCAAGCTGCCACACGGCTACGATACGCTGGTCGGCGAGCGAGGCCACACGCTCTCGGGGGGCGAACGCCAGCGCATCAGCATCGCGCGCGCCGTGCTCAGCAACCCGCGCATCCTGATCCTGGACGAGGCGACCAGCGCAGTCGATACCGAGACCGAGCAGAAGATCCAGGAGGCAATGGATCGGCTGGCGCAGGGCCGCACGGTGTTCGCGATCGCGCACCGGCTCTCCACCTTGCGGCGGGCCTCGCGACTGTTCGTGATCGAGGATGGTGAGCTCGCGGAGTGCGGCACGCACCTGGAGCTGCTCCAGCGGCTCGACGGCACCTACCGGCGCCTGTATCAGCTGCAACAACAGCTCCATGACGGCATCTGACCCCGAGGACCCATGCTCGAACCAATCACCACAGCATCGCTGAACGAAGCACAGACCCAGACGCGCCTGCGCAGCTCACCGCGCCTCTGGCTGGGCGCCGACCAGCGCTTGTGGCTCGAGCACGCCGGCCGGACCGTGAGCGTGCAGGCGGTGCGCTGTTTTCCGTGGAGCGCGCCGGGAGAGCTGATCTCGCTTCGCGACAGCGACGATCAGGAGCATCACCTGGTCGAATCGCTGGCGGAGCTCGACCCGATCTCGCGCGAGGCGCTCGCCAGCGCGATGCTGAGCGCCGGCTTCGTGCTGGAGATCGAGGCGGTCCTGGGCGTGGAAGAGGACTACGAAGTGCGCATCTGGAAGGCGCGCACGCGGCACGGGCCCCGCACCTTCCAGACCCGGCTCGACGAGTGGCCGTGGGTCGCGCCGGACGGGGCTCATCTGATCCGCGATCTATGCGGCGACCTGTTTCGCCTGCCCCCGCTGGAGCAGATGGACGCGAAGAGCCGCCGCTGGCTCTGGGCGTACGTCGGCTGACTCATCTAGACTGGAGGCATGAAGACCCTCCTGCGCTACTTCGCCCAGGGCGTGCTGATCGCCGCGCCGATGCTGCTCACCCTGTACCTGGTGATCACGCTGATGGCGGCCATCGATGGGCTGATGCACATCCCGATCCCCGGGCTGGGGCTGATCCTCACGCTGGTGATCCTGACCGGCCTCGGGTTCGTCGCCTCCAGCGTGATCGGCACGCGGCTCGTGGCGCAGGCGGACGTGTTCTTGCGCCGCGTGCCCCTGGTGAAGATTCTGTATCGCGCGCTCAAGGATCTGGTGAGCGCGTTCGTGGGTGACCGCAAGGGGTTCGATCGGCCCGTGGCGGTGCATCTGCCCGGCGGAGGGGGCCGCCTGCTCGGTTTCGTCACGCGCGAAGCGGTGCCGATCCCCGGCTTCGAGCAGTACGTCGCGGTGTACTTGCCCCAGGCCTATAACTTTGCGGGCAACCTGGTCTTCGTGCCCCGCGCCAGCGTTCACCCGCTGACCATCCAGAGCTCCGAATTGATGAGTTTCATCATTTCCGGGGGTATTGCGGGGCTGCAGTCTGCCTCTGAAATGCCGCCATCCCAATAGTGAAGATAGCGGACCTGCAGATCCGGCAGTTGCTGGGAGGGGCCTGGCGCACCCCTCCCCCATCGCGGCCTGCGTACGGCTTCGGAGCGCGCCGTCCGGCGCTCGCACACTTGCGTCGGGGCGGGACCGAACACATGCGCCGGGGCCCGCTCTCGACCCTGGCGCGCCGGAGCTCGATGCAGGCGCTGCAGCGCTTCGCGGAGCCATTGTTGCGGCGCGGCTGCGGCGAGCTCGTTGCGCTGCCGGAGCTCCGCGAGCACGGCATGGACGTCGGCCGCGCGAAAGCCCAGCTGGCACAAACCAGAAGCCACCTTCGCGGGGACATCGAGCGAGCTCGAGCAGAGCGGGGCCGCGGGCGGATGGCTTCGCGCCGTCCAGCACTGTCACGCCGCACGCGCCCGGCAGCACGCGAAAGTAGCTGGCATCGCCCGCGCTGCGCAGCTCGCCGCGGTGCCGCGCGCGGGGGTGGGCGGAGCACAGCGTGACGAGATTGTCCGCGCTGTGGCTGCCGCCTTCGGAGCGCGGCC
>JAICTU010000548.1 GCA_025936205.1 Polyangiaceae bacterium
CACGGGGTGGCCACTGCTACCGAGGTGGACACGGACGCGGCAGCGGAAAGCTCAACAATTCCGCTGCCTCAGCTAGTGGGTCGACCCGGGTTCGAACCGGGGACCTACGGATTAAAAGTCCGCAGCTCTACCGACTGAGCTATCGACCCATGGGCCGCGGAATCTAGTGGAAGCAGGGCCGCGAAACAACCACGGTTTGAGGAGAATCGGCGCTTCCGGAGCCTCCGGCAGCGGGGCGCACCGGCCGCTCGTCACGTCGGGGCGTCCGTCGAAACGGACACCGAGAAGCCTGCGAGCAGCGCTCTCAGCTCCGCGACGGCCTCCGGAGTGCGTGGATTTACAAACTGCGCGGCCTGCAGCCCTACCCCGCGCGCCGCCATCACGTTGGGTTCCAGGTCGTCGATGAACAAGAGCTCATCTGCCGGCAGCGACAGGTTCGCCACGATCGTTTCGAAGTAGCGCGGCTCCGGTTTCACGCTGCCGAGCTCGCAGGAGTAGAAGGAGTGATCAAAGTGCCTGTCGTAGCCCAGCGTGCCGCGCATGTAGTCGGCGCGAAAGCGCTGTTGGTTGGTGGCGAGGGCGCACAGGACTCCCTGGCGGCGCAGCTGCGCGATCAGCGAGAAGACGCCCGCGTCGGGCTCGATGCAGTGCCACCAGGCTTCGGCCAGCGCGCGCTCTTTGCCCGGCGCTCCCCACTTGCGGACGACGGGCTCCAGGCGGGCGACCAGCTCCCCTTGCCCGGCCAGCGCCGGGTGCTCGGCGTCCAGCACGTCGTCGATGAACGGGTCCAGCGGATCGGGCACGAAACCGAACGCGCGCTGGATGCGCCGCCCTAGGCCGCCTCCGTTTCCGTGCTGGAGCACACCGTCAGCGTCGAAGAGCACAGCGCGAATGGGCACGGCGGCTCCCTAGCATCAGGGTCGCGATCCAGCTAGCGCAGAACGTTCAGCGTGGCTCGAGTTCTTTCAGCTCTGCCGCCAGTCGGGTGCTGAGCTCGGACTCTTTCTGAAAGCCCAGCGTCGCTCCGACGCAGAAGATCGCGAAGCTGACGTATTCGTAGAGCATGCGGCGCAGCGTGCCTTCGGGCGTCTGCGCGAGCGCCTTGGCCGCGTTGCTCGCCAGGCGCCGTGCGTCGAAGGTGCCGTCCTCGGCGGGGCCCGCTTTCGCGAGCAGCGCATCATAGCCCTTGGCGCCGCGCGCGAACGAGGTGAGGCCCTTGCGTAGCTCCTGGCCCTTCCTCGCTGCGTCGGCCTCCGCGTGGATGGCTTTGAGCAAGCGATTGCTGAGCTCGGTCAGCTCGCGCGGATCGGCGGTGCGCTCGGGGGGACGGATCAGCACGTGGCCCGAGCGCTCGAGCCCGTAGACGTCGCGCGTGATCGCGAATTCGCCGCGACCGGTGCGCCTGCCCAGCTCTTCGATCGAGAGCAGCCCGTCGACCGCCTGGTAGGTGGCGCGGTATTCTTCCTTGGGCTCCGTCGCCAAACCAGCACGCGCCGGGATATATGCCGCCGAGGGGATCTTCTCGCGGAAGTAGCGGATCTCGTCCATGCGCGTCACGCCGTCCATCACCAGCGCCTGCGCCGAGATCACCTGGTGCGAGACCAGCTTCTTGCTGTCGAAACCCTCCAGGAAGCAGAAGGTGCCGCTGCTCTGCGCGAAGCAGGCGAATGCGATGTCCTCGATCTGGTGTTTCAGGCAGCGGAACACGTCGCGCTGGGTGATCAGTCCCAGCTCCAGCGCCACCGCGCCGAAGCGTCCGCCGCGCCCGGCGTGCGCGGCCACACGCTCCAGATCCTCTTCCGACAGCACACCGTAGCGATACATCACCGCGCCCAGGCGCTCACCGGCGACGCTGGTCTGCGCGCCGAGCACGTTGCCCTGGTCGAAGAAGAGCGTGCGCGTCGCGCCCTCGTCGCTCAGGATCAGCTGGCCTCGCCAGCCCACCTGGCCCAGCATCACGAAGATGTCGCACATCGAGCCGGGAGTCGTGATCTCGCCCGCGAGCCGCAGCGGCCCGCGCCCGTCGGGCTCGACGGTGCGCATCAGGATCACGCCCGGGGCCGCGGGCAGAACGCGGTAGATGCCCTCGCGTGCGCTCAACCGCTGGGAGGCGCGCGGTTCCAGCGGCTCGATGTTGCCCGTGGTATGAACCTGAGCCAGGTCGCCAGCTTCTTCGGCCGTTGGGCCCAGGCTGGCGCTCTGCCGTGGATCGTGTGGATTGGCGGCCACGCCTCCAGAGAACGGCGCACATCGCCGCCATCTAAGGTCAGAATCGCGCGGGTGTCGCACGCCGGCATGGATCGCGGCGTGCTGCCGGGCGACGACTTTCTCGGCTTCGCCAACGGCGGCTGGGCGATGCGCACCGAGATCCCGCCCGACCGCGCCGACTGGGGCATCGGCGCCGAGCTCACCGAAGCGACGCATCTGCGCTTGAACTCGCTGCTCGAGAACGCGGGGCAAGGCGCCGCCGCCGGCTCCGAACCGCGCAAGGTCGCCGACTTCTCTGCCACCTTTTTGGATGAAGCGAGCATCGAGGCGAAAGGAGTTGCGCCGCTGCAGCTCAGCGCTCGCCGCCGCACGACGCCTGGCTCGCTTCGCTCGGAGGCAGCAGGCTCCAGTGCTCGGCGGCTGACGGGCGAGCAACGTTTTTCCTCGCCTACGCTGAGGGCTGGCGCAGCAAGCAGCGTGAGCCCTCACTGCGCCAGCAGTTGATCACCGGCGGGCACGCCCCGGACGAGCACCGAGCGGACCGGTGCGCAACATCGATGGCTGGTACTCAGCGTTCGGCGTGATGCCGGCCCAAGCGCTGTATCTGGCGCCCGAACGGCGCGTGACCGTGTGGTGAAATGTCGATGATGCGTGCCAGATTAGCGCAGTTCGGCGATACAGCCCGGAAAAACCCGCTCCAGACCGCCGAGCACGCGTTCCTGCAAGTCGACGCGCCGGCCCTCCAGGCCCATCAGCACTCTGGTTCCGTCTGGTAACTCGATGTTGATGTCCACCGGACACGGCCCGGGCATTTGCTCGAGCAGTGCGCCGAGTTGCCGAAGACGTGCAGGTTGCATTTCTTGTGCCTTGAGCGGGATGCAGATGGCGGTGGTGGCCTTGCGGATCGACTCGAGTAGCGGCGTCACGTCATCGACGAGCAGCGTCGCCTCCTTCTCTTCGCTCGGGTCTTCAGTCATGGGAAAGCTGATTTTCCCGGAGACCAGCACCGGCTCGCCGCTCGTCAGCAAGGGCGAGAAGAGGTCGACGCGGTCGCCGCGCACCTTGGCACGCACGCGCCCGCGCATGTCCTCGATCTCGAAGAACGCAGCCTTTCCGCCGCTGCCTTTTGCGCCACCATTACCCGCGCGAAAAAGCTTCTCCTGATAGCCTTCGATCACGCCCGCAACACTGGCCATGGACCAAGGCTCCTTCGAGTGCAGGTCGATGGTTGCGACCGCACCGATGCGCGTGGGCTTGTCTCCGTAGCGGTCGAGCGGGTGGCCTGAAACGTAGCACCCCAGCGCTTGCTTCTCGCGCTTGAGCGACTCGGCGCGATCCCAGCCTTCGGCCTCGGGATAGTCCTGAGACGCGCTGCCGCTTCCGCCCGCGCTACCGGCGCTGAGCAGTCCGAACAGGTTCGTCTGCCCCGAGGCGCGGTCGCGGCTCGCGCTCCGCCCGCGTTCGAGCGCGCGATCGATCCCGGCAAACGCGCGCGCGCGGTCGATACCCATGCGCGCGAGCGAGATGTCGAAGGCGCCGCACTGGACCAGCGCTTCCAGCACACCCTTGTTGACGCGCTTGGGATCGACGCGAGAGGCAAAGTCGAACATGTCCTTGAACTCACCGTCGCGATCGCGCGCCTCGAACACCGCCTCCAGCGCACTGGAGCCGACGCCGCGCACCGCGCCGAGCCCGAAGCGGATCTGCGGGCCATGGCGGTCGCGCAGGCGCCCCGGACCGCGCCCGGGCCCCCTGCCGTCTGGATGGCGATAGACGACCGTGAAGTCGAGGTGGCTGGCGTTGATGTCCGGTGGCAGTACGCTCACGCCCCAGGCGCGGGCTTCGGCGATCGTGCGCACCACCTTTTCGATCTTGTCCTTGTCCGCGGTGAGCAGCGCGGCGAAGAACTCGACTGGGTAGTGCGCCTTCAGATAGCCCGTCTGATAGGTGACGAGCGCGTACGCCGCCGAGTGGCTCTTGTTGAAGCCGTAGGACGCGAAGCCTTCGATCTCGTTGAAGATGCTGAGTGCTTGCTCCGGGGCGACACCTTTCTCTTTTGCGCCCTTGACGAAGATGTCGCGCTGCGCGGCCATCTCCTCGGCCTTCTTCTTGCCCATCACGCGACGGAGCAGGTCGGCACCGCCCAGGCTGTAGCCGGCGAGCAGCTGCGCCATTTGCATGACCTGCTCCTGGTACACGGGGACCCCGTAGGTGGGCTCGAGCACGCCGTCGATCAGCGGGTGCAGCTTGCGGATTGCCTTGCGCCTGTGCTTGCCGCCGATGAAGTCGTCGATCATGCCCGTGCCCAGCGGGCCCGGGCGGTAGAGCGCCACCGCGGCGATGATATCTTCGAAGCAGTCGGGCTTCAGTCCACGCAGCAGCTGCTGCATGCCGCTCGACTCGAGCTGGAACACGCCGGTCGTGTCGCCGCTGGAGATCAGCTGATAGGTGGGCTTGTCGTCGATCGGGACGCGCGCGAAATCGAGCGGCTCCTTCTGGCGATCGGGGCGCTGGTTGACCAGGTGCCGCGCGATCTCGATCACGGTCAGCGTCTTGAGACCGAGGAAGTCGAACTTGACCAGACCCGCGAGCTCGACGTCGTCCTTGTCGTACTGCGTGACGAGCGTGCCCTCGCCCACGAACACGGGCACGTGCTGATACAAGGGCCCGTCGCTGATCACGACGCCCGCCGCGTGCATGCCCGCGTGGCGCGTCAGCCCCTCGAGCTTCTGGCCCTGCACCAGCAGCTCGTGCAGGTTCGTGTCTTCGTCGTACAGCTTCTTGAGCTTGGGCTCCAGCTCGAGCGCTTCCAGGATGGTGGCGGTCTTGCCCTGCCCCTTGTCCGGGATCAGGCTCGCCACGCGCTGCGAGTCGGTCGCGGGCATGCCCATGGTGCGCCCGACGTCCTTGATCACGCTGCGCGCCTTCAAGTTCTGGAAGGTGGCGATCTGCCCGACGCTCTCGCGGCCGTACTTCTCGGCCACGTACTGGATCACCTCGTCCCGCCGCGACATGCAAAAATCGATGTCGAAGTCGGGCATGCTGATGCGCTCGGGGTTGAGGAAGCGCTCGAACAGCAGGTTGAAGGGCAGCGGATCGATCTCGGTGATGCCGAGCGAAAATGCCACGAGCGAGCCGGCGCCGGAGCCGCGTCCGGGGCCCACCGGAATGCCGCGCGCCTTGGCCTCGCGCACGAAGTCCCAGACGATCAGGAAGTAGCCCGCAAAGTCCATGCGGGCGATCACGTCCATCTCCAGCTCGAGCCGCGCGTCGTAGCGCGCGCGATCCACCGTCTTGCCGGTGTGCTCGAACTGCGCGTAACGCGTCTGCAAGCCCTCGCGAGACACTTGCTTGAAGTGCGCGACGGGATCGAGTCCGTCTGGCACCGGGAACTCGGGCAAGCGCGGCTGGCCGAGCGTGAGCTTCAGCCCCGAGCACATCTCGGCGACCTTCAGCGTGTTGGAG
>JAICTU010000392.1 GCA_025936205.1 Polyangiaceae bacterium
GACATCGGCATCAGCGTGGAGAAGGCCCGCCTGCTGCGGGGCGCCAAGCCCGCAGGGTTCCCGAGCGCTGCCCAGCACTCGACCAGCGACCTGTACGCGATCGTGGACGTGAAGCTCGACAGCAACGGCGACCAGGAGAACGACTACAGCACGCGCGACACCTGGGACTTGATCCTGAAGGACGGTACGCGCGTGAAGCCGCTGAACGCGCTGGGCGTGGTGCTGCCGGCCGACGGCAGCAAGAACGCGACGCTGTTCTACAAGGTCGACGGCGACGCGAAGCTCGACGGTGCCTCGCTGGAGATCAACGGCAAGGACCGCGACGCGCTGGAGCCGCTGGCGATTCCGCTGGACCAGAAGCGCGAGTTCGCGTCCCAGGCCAAGGTGCAAGACCTGATCGGCAAGAGCTTCGAGCCCGACGACGACAGCGGCTTGCGCTTCGAGATCCTGGACGCCCAGTACGGCGTCAACCTGGTCGACAGCGGCCGCCGCGCCCCGCGCGACCAGCGTCTGGTGGAGCTGAAGGTGCGCGTGGGCTACGAGGGCAGCCGCGACGAGGTGTCGTTCAGCAGCACGGGCAACGCCCCGCGCCTGGCCTTCGACGGCCAGACCTTTTCACCCGATGCCTTCGACGCCCGCAGCATCTCCAGCGGCGACAGCCATGACTTCGTGATGGTCTACCCGATCGCCGAGGCGGCCTCGCACATCGACCTGACCGTCGATGGCGGCAAGGAGCGCCTGGAGCGGGACATCGAGCTCCCCTCCCTGCTCGACCAGGCGGTCGCGGCCCACGACAGCGAGACAGCGAGTTCGCGAGACGACTCCGATGATGACGAGTTCACCTCGAACGACGACTCCGACGACGAGAGCTGGAGCGACGCCTCAAACGACTCGGACGACTCCGAGGACTCGGCCGACGACTCCAGCAGCAACTGCGACGAGTGGGGCTGGTGTGAAGACTCGAGCGACTCCAGCGACTCCGACGACTCCAGCTGGTGCGACGACGACTCCGACGACTGCAGCGACGACTCAGACGAGTAAGTCACCATTCAATCTCGCGGGTGCTGCAGTGGTGCGCGGTGCCCGCAACAGGGGAGTCGACGTTTCGTCGACTCCCCTTTCACTTTTTGGGGAGTCGGGCCTCGCTGACCCCACCCCTGACCCCCTGGGCCCCTTCTCAACCGGCGCGCGCGGCCACCGGCGGGCGCACGCTGCGGTTGCGGGGGGCGGGAATGGAAGCGCGGGCGGGCTGCGGCGCGCTCTCGCGGCGCGACAGCTCGCGCGTCGCGCCCAGCAACACCCCGGCCAGGAGGTGCGGGAAGTAGGTAAACATGCCGTTCGGGAGCAAGTCGACCGAGACCATCGCCGTGGTCAAGCCGACGCAGGCCACCAGGATTTGATCGGAGCGGTTGGGAATGCGCTTCACGCGCCGGGCGGCGCGCCAGATCGGATACGTGAGCAGACCAAAGCGCGCAATGAAGCCCAGCACTCCGCTCGCGCAGTAGGTGATGAGCCAGGCGCCGTCAAAGGTGGAGACGTCCTCACCGGTCTGCTTGTTGTAGACGAAGATACGATCAAACCCACCCCAGCCGAAGATCGGGCGCTCGAAGGCGTGCTTCAGCGCCTGGTCCTCGTTGAAAAAGCGGAATGCGATCGATCCGGCGCGGTCTTCGCTGACCGAACGCGCCCAGTTCACCAGCATCTTGGTGGGGAACAGGTCGTAGGCGCGCAACATCGGGTAGAGCATCACCAGGGCCCCCAGCAGCACCGCCACACGCAGCTGCATGCGCGGCGGTAGCAGCAGCACCACCGGCACCAGCGCCACCAGGAAAACCAGTGAGCCGAGGCTGTGGCTCAGCGCCAGTACGATGGCCAGCGCCGCGGCCATCGGGAACACACCGAAGCCGCGGATCTTGTCCCGCGCACGGAACAGGCCGAAGGCGAGCAGCGCGGCGGTCGCCATGAACAGCGCGCACGCCAGACCGTGGTGCATGAACACCATCGGGCGATAGGCGCCGTCGCGTAACACCTGCAACCAGGAGTGCTGGTGGTAGCCGTAGACCCAGGCGTGCAGCTGCGGGCTCAGCTTCAGCTCCAGCACCACGAGCGGCAGATAGGCGAGCCCGCCCAGGACGAAGGTCTTCATCAGGTCGCGCAAGGAGTCGCGCTCGCTGAACAGCGCCGCACCGAGGAAGAAGGGCACGAACACCAGGAGGAAGTCCTCCATGATGAAGGTGAGCCCCGTGTGCAGCAGGATGGGCGCGATGACCGTGTTGTGTCCCAGCACCAGCGGGTCCTGGTTGGTCACGGCACGGCCGATGTCCACGAACGCCATCAGCCCGAACAGCATCCACGGCACCGCGCCCAGGCTGGCCCGCTTGAGCTTGCCGGAGCACCAGAACAGCGCCGGGATGATCACCCAGGCGCAGGCGACCGTCTTCTTGTTCATGTTGGGCAGGAGCTTGATGTCGAAGAACTCGAGCTCCGGCAGGAACAAGGCGGCCGCGACCAACAGAAAGGCCACGGCCCGATGGGGAGGTTTCAGAAACGCAAAGACCGCGACGGAGAATGGAATCCAGAGCAGAAGCGCCATCGCGGCGGGTAGGCTGGACGTGACTCCTTCCACCCCTCAGTCATACGCGCATCCGGCCCGCGGCGCCGCTCAGAAACTCCGAGCGACGTCAAAATCCCGCGCTGACTGGCCCATTTAGGGCCCGTCAGCAGCGACCCAGTCGCCCCGCTGCAACAACCTCGTCTGACTCGTGCCGGGCACTCGCTTGCCCCGGACTAGCGCTCGCGAACGACCGCCGGCTGAGCAGGCAAGGTGAGTCGAAACACGGCACCGCGGAGGCGCCCATCACGTTCCACGTCGAGAGCGCCCCCCAGCTCGGCCGCAATTTTTCGCGAGATCGCCAGGCCGAGACCGGTACCCACACCCGGCTTGGTGGTGAAGAAGGGATCGAAAATGCGCTCTCGGTCGGCGTCTGGTACGCCGGACCCGCTGTCGGCCACCTCCAGGCTGGCCAGTTTGCCATCCGTCCCGATCCGTACAGCGATCGTCGCCTCGACGGGGGGCAGCTTGGAAACAGCGTGGATCGCGTTGATCACGAGGTTGACGACGATCTGCGAGAGTTGCGTGCGCGAACCACGCACCCGGGGGCTGCCGTTCACCTGCAGGTCGAGCTTGCAAGCCCGACGCAGCTCCCCTTCGACCAGACGCAGCGACAGGTGGACGACCTCTTCCAGGTCGACGACCTCGCTCTCCCCCGCCGGCCTCACCATGGACAACTGGATGGCAGACACGATCTCCGCCACCCGTTCGGCGCCCATGCTCGCGTCCTGCAACGCGGCCCGGATCTCATCCACCTTCGCACCCGCCAGCGGCGCGTCATTGGCCTTCAGGGCCTCGCTCAGCTCACCCAGCTCCGTCAGTGAATGCTGCAGATTGGTGGTGATCCAGCTGATCGGATTGCGCAGCTCATGACCAATGCCCGCGGCCACGATCCCCAGCGCATAGACGCGTTCGGTCTGGACCAGCCTGCGCTCCAGCTCGCGCAGCCGACGCCGCGTCTGATAGCGCTCCAGCGCGTCCGCCACCTCCGCCTTCAACTCCTCTGGCTCCCACGGCTTCTTCAGGTAGCGGCGGACTCGCCCCCGGTTGATCGCGTCGATGGCCGCGCCGATGTCGGAGTAGGCGGTGACCAGCAGACGCACCGTGTCCGGAAACTCGGCCTGCACTTTTTCGAGCAGCTCGACGCCGCTCATTTCCGGCATGCGCTGGTCGCAAACGATCACGCCCACCTCGTAAGCGCGCATCAGCTCCAGCGCGACGGCCCCGCTGCGCGCGGTCAGCACGTCGAAATCGTCCCCGCACACGGCCTCGGAGACGAGCAGGTTGCCCTCCTCGTCGTCGACGAACAGGATCTTGGCGCTCATCCTGCTGCCTCCCACTGGGCCCCACTCGAGGCAGGCGAATTGGAGGCAGGCGAATTGGAGATGGCAGCGCTTGGCACGCGGACCACAAACTCCGTGCCGACGCCGCTCTGGCTCCTGACGCTCAGGTTGCCGCCCATCGCGACGACCACGCGGCGGGTGATGGTCAAGCCCATGCCCATGCCTCGCCCCACTTCCTTCGTCGTATAGAAGGCATCAAAAATCCTCGCCCGGTTCGCTTCCGGGATCCCCGGGCCATTGTCCTTGACTGAGAGCAGCAGGTCCACCCCTTCGTTCCTGCCAGCGATCCAGACTCGACCGCTGCCGTCGCCGGCCACCGCCTCCAGCGCATTCTGAATCAAG
Source organism: Polyangiaceae bacterium (assembly GCA_025936205.1). The sequence continues at coordinate 4,297 of JAICTU010000392.1, forward strand.
TTCGTGAGGACCTGGTTGAACTCCTCTGCGACGCAGCGGATCAGGCCGTTGCCGACCAGATCGAGCTCGACCTGCACCTGCCGCCCCACCGTGGGCACGACCACCGCGACGACATCGCGCACGGCGGCGTAAGCGTCATGCAGCTGAGGAGTCCGCGAATAGCCCTCGCGGCTGTAGCGGACCATGAGGTCGACGGTATTTGCGATGCGCTTGACCCCCGCCTCGGTCACTTCGAACATTTTGTTAATCCTAGCGTCTAACTTCTTCAGCGTGCCACTTTGCGGGGGAGCGAGCTCCAGCTGCCCCACCGTATCGATCAAGGTCCGACAGTCGCGCTGCACGGCAGACAGCGCGTTTTTCAAGTAGTTCAGCGGATTGCCGATCTCGTGAGCCAGCCCGCCCGCGATCGACTCCAGCGAGTCCATTTTCCCCGCCAGCAGCGCCTCTGCGGTGGCTTCTCGCTCGCGCACCAAGGAGCGGACCGTGCTCAGCAGCTCGTTCGCCGAAAATGGCTTGCCGAGGAAGGCGCTGACCCCCGTCTCCAGCCCCTCCACCTTGTTCTCGACGTCGCTGCGCGCCGTCAACATCACGATCGGGATGTGCTTGGTCAATGGGTCTGCGCGCAGCCGCCGTGTGAGCTCCATGCCGTCCATGCGAGGCATCATCCAGTCTGTGATGACGACCGTGGGACGATAGCGTCGCGCGAGTTCCAGGCCTCGAGTGCCATCCCCCGCCGCGAGGAAACGGAAGTCGTGGTGCAGCGCGAGCCGGATCATCCGCGCCACGTCGGGGGTGTCCTCGACCACCAGCACCGAGTGCTCGCGCTGGCTCTCGTCCGCGTCACGCTCCACGACACGCTGGTCCGTGGCCTCGTCGATCTCGATCAGGCGGAAGTGCTTCGGCGTGTCCAGTTGCCAGTCGACCAGGCTGCCGTCGCTCTGCCGCTGGCCGCCCAGGCGATCCGCGGCCGGGCCGCGGCGGTCGAGCACCTCGGGTGAAAAGTGGTCCCGATCCTTGCGCAAGCGCACGCTGAAGCGGGAGCCTTCGTTCGGCACCGACTCGGCCCAGATCTCCCCATCGTGCAGCTCCACCAGCTCCTTGGCGAGCGCCAGGCCCAGGCCTGCTCCGCCGTAGCGGCGAGTGCCGGCCATATCGACTTGAAAGAAGCGCTCGAACACCTCGCCCGCGAGCTCGCTGGGAAAGCCGACACCGGTATCAGCCACTTCGATGCACACCGTCTCCCCCTCATCCAGCAGCGAGATGCGCACCGACCCGCCCGGCTCGGTGAACTTCGTGGCGTTCGAGAGCAGGTTGATGAACACCCGCTCCAGGCGCTCGATGTCGCACCAGACCAGGGCCCGGATCGAGGCCGCATGCATGGCCAGGCGGATGTTCTTGCGCTGCGCGAGCGGTTCAATCTGCGAGAGCAAATTGCGCAAGTAACCGACGAGATCGTGCTCCTCGATGCGCAGGCGCAAGCGCGACTCCTCGAGCTTGCTCAGGTCCAGTAGGTCCTCGATCATGCGAGAGAGTTTGACCCCGCTGCGCTGCATCGAATGCAGCGTGGAACGTTGGGCATCCGAGAGGCTGCCCAGCTTGCCCTCGATCAATAGCGCCAGAGGGGCCAAGATCAAGGTCAGCGGCGTCTTGAGCTCGTGCGTGATGTTGGCGAACACTTCGCTCTTGAAGCGGTCGAGCCGCTTCAGCTGCGAATGAGCCTTTTCCAGATTCAGGCTGGTCTCCTCCAGGATCAGCTGGTTTTCGACCTGCTCGCGCTGGGAACGATAGACCAGGGTCTGGCCGGTGCCGGCGATGATCGCGGTGGAGATCAGGAAAAACAGATTGGAAATGCCGGTGAAAACGTTCGCGACGCTGTTCACCAGCAGGTTCGAGCTGATGAAACCCGTGATCATCGCGGCGTAGGTGCCGGCCACGACGTGCGGGGGCCACACGAACAGCAGCGCGCTGCCCACGATCACCAGCGACACGCCGGCGTAATAGGGCGACGCCAGCCCGCCCATGAAGAGCGTCATCAGGCTGATGCCGGAGGCGATCAAGATCATGTACGAGGCGGAGATCGCGTTCGGATGGCGGCGGAACAGCGCCAGCTCGACCACCCGGAACAGCACCAGCGTGATGCCGGTCACGATCCCGCGCGTCCAGTACAGGAAGGCCAGCGACTCTCGCGGGGCCATCAGGTAGTCGAGCACGCCGAACAGTGGGTACAGGCACAGGACGATCCATAGTACGCCCTTCATGCCGCGCCGGTTTCGCTGGAGCAGCCACTCGGACCACCGCCGCTCCAGCTCGACATTGGGCGCTGCCACTCGCTTCCCTCAGCTCAGTGACACGAACGGGTTGACGCCGGTCAGCTCTTCCAGAATTTCGCTCTGCGCGCCCGGCACGGCCTTGTGCGCGAGCTCCAGCAGCTGTACGCGCTCGCGATATTCCAGGTACCAGTCGAGGTGGAACTCCATCAGCCAGCGCGTGGGACAGCTGGGCGCCATGTTGCCGATGTACAGGGTGCCTCCGGGCGCCAGCGTCTGATGCAGCGTGCGGCACAGCGAAACCCAGGTTTGCGGCTGGAGGTAATCGAACAGACCGCAGGCGTACACGGCGTGGAATCCGCCGGTCACTCGGAGCACAGTCGAGCCCCGCAGCAGATGAGTGATCGAGTCGTGCAGGTGCACGATCCGCACCTTGCCCTGCCAGCGGGCATTGACGAGCCGGGTGAGCCGCGCGTGGGAGAAGGAGAGCGCGCTGCGGTCCTGATCGAAGAGCACCACCTCCAGCGGCACGTCGATGCTGTCGCGCTCCTCCAGCAGCCCAAACACCTCTTCGGCCGGGCCTGCCGCGATCGACAACAGGCGCAAGGGACCCGGCGCGCCGGCATGGGCGTCGAGCAGCCGCTGCAAGCGGCCTTTGATCAGGTCCTTGCGTGAGCGCACGGCCTCCGCCGCCGGAGTCGACACGAAGGCCAGGTTCATGGCCTTGGCAAACAGCGTCGGCCCCGAAAAATGGCGGCCATACAGACCGTTCATGACCTCGAAGTCCCCGGGATAGCCCAGGGGCTTGTGGCGGGCGCGATACATCCACGGCGCCAGCATGAGCAGCGCGTCGAGCTGACGTACCGAGAACTCGCGCAACGGCTCGCGGCTCTCGCGCGGCGCGGCGCGCAGCGCCGAGTCGATCTCCTTCGATGCCCGTACCACATCGGCGACGAAGCCGTCTCGGATGCGCGCGATCAGCGCCTCGCGCGCGGGCGACTCCTGGTCTCCGTGGACCACGTGCCAGGGCAACGAGCCTTCCAGCTCGGCGAAGGTGCGCTGCGCGTCTTCCAGAAACAGCCGCAGATCCGCGACCAGAGCCTTGAAGCGCTCCTGACCGGGGACGCGCCAGGGCGCCTCCGCCATGCTGAGGCCGTGAAACTCGGACTCGGCGATGCGCGCCTTGACGTCGCGCAGCAACAGCACGTCCTCGATGTTCAGCAGCGTATCGACCAGTGAGACGCCGACCAGCGTGAGCTTGTCGTGCCTGCGCAGGGAGCTCACGCGCACCTGCCCGCGATACGCCTCGTGCCCGTCGAACTGCAGCGCGACTTCGTCCAGGGTCGTGCCCACGGCTGGAGGTGGATCCAACGGCCACTCGAAGGCAAAGCCGTTCTGTGACACGTCACGGAGCTCGCAACGTTGCAGGTTGCCCTGCAGCTTGACCTCCACGGCGACTCCAATGGGGCCGAGCTCCGAACGCGGATAGCGCTCCGGGCGGAAATAGATGTCCCGCCCCTGGGCGCCTTCTAGCTCGGTGTACCGAGCCTTCCGATCGACAGCCGGTGCAGCTGGTGTCGCTGACTCCGGTCTCGAGCCCCCCGATCCCTGCTGACGAGGAGGCATCTCTTGCTCCCCTTTCTTCGGTGGTGGACTTGCGCGCGAATCCCCCAGCTCTTCAAGTACTCGCCGCCCCGGCGCTTGTGAACTGCGATTGCGAGCATTTCTCGCGAGAGACCTCGCGGGGTGAAGCGCTCGACAGGCTGCCCCGGCGCGGGCAGCCGGTACTCCCGACTATTTAAGCCCACTCGCCTCGCACCGATTCGGTCGAATCGCGTTCCAACGCCTCCAGCAGCTGCTGCACATCCGGCGGCTTATCGAGCACCGCGACCGCGCCGGCGCGGGCGAAATCCGCCTCCAGCGCCGGATCGCGGCGGCCGGAGAACCCGATCACCAGCACGCCCGCCGTACTCGGCTGCTGCTTGATGCGCAGACACAGCTCCGTACCCGTGAGCTCTGGCATGAACATGTCGAGCAGCACCACCTCGGGAGCATACTCTGCCACTTCGCGCAGTCCTTCGAGGGGACCGCACGCCAGCCGCACCTCGAGATGGGGAGCGCTGCGTTTCAGGAGTCGCGCCGTGGAGCGCAGCATGGCGGGCTCGTCGTCGATGACC
>JAICTU010000605.1 GCA_025936205.1 Polyangiaceae bacterium
CGCTAGCAACGACCCTTGGCTCTTCGTGGATTCCTTGGCACTCTTCGGCATGGCGGTTCCTTTCTGGAATTGCACCCCGAGATTTCCTCGGGGCCGGGTGGAACCGCCACCTCAACTTTCAGCAACAACCGGGACGAAGCCTGTGCCCCCCGGCGTCGCCTCATAGAACAGGCTGCGACACGAGTCATCGCACTTGGATGAGATGCGGCCAGCCCCATACGCTCTCGATGCTCCGTGTCAAGTTACTCCGCTCGCGCGCATGCACTGCGAGTGCCGTCTCAGAGGGTCCTTCGGTCTTTCTAACGGCTGGCGTTCTGCTGCGGGCCCATCAATCTCGGCTGAACCCTTCTGATGGGGACGACGGCTGCCTTGGGCGAAGCCTCAACGCAGCGAACCATAACCTCACGCAGGCGTGCCCCGTCAGCAAACAACGACCTAGTTGGGCAGCCATCCTCTTCCTACTCGCTGCGGCCCACTAAGCGAGAATCGAATGAGAATGGAAGATCCTGAATCACTCTCATGCTGCTGAACTCCGGATGCCGTGGATTCAGCAATAAATTCGACTCGACGGGCATTACGGCTGCCGGAACGCGCAAGACGGCACTTCGAAGACTCACGAGCCATTGCGAGCCAAACTCTTGAAGCTCCAACGGCGCCGGATACACACTCCAGTCAGAGACGATCTGCTCAGGGTCACAGACCTCAACGGCGATATTTGCTGGGATATCAATCTCAAGTAGTCGCATGTTGTCCGGCGCCAAGGCAGGATCAACGTGGACCAGCACCTCCAGGGCAGCCAAAGACGGCGTAGCTGACGTGTAAACGATCGGATGCCCCTTGTGGTGCCATCGACCAGCAGCGTACAGCCCACCGACCCCGGTCAGCGCCGAGCTGGCATGCGGCTCGCTGCAGATCCTCCAGACTCGCACTAACTATGAATTCCGTATACGATACGAAGAAGGGTCTCTTCGACCTGACGAGTCCCAACATCCGTGTCCAGCAACGTCAGAGGCGTCTCATCTCCCAACGCACGGCTGGGACGCTTGAGCCAAAGCCTGGCCTTCTCAACCGTACCCAACACCGAAGCAGCGTGCGCAAGAGTTCTGGCAGCTCGATAGAGACGATCAGATTCCGCAGCCGTCAGATGCTGTTCGTCTTTACGGCGTGCGATCGTGCGCTCGGGAATTCCCAAGACCGCACTCAGTTCCTTGACGCTCAGGTCGAGTGCCGTCTGCAACGCCTCTAGCGCCGAATAGGGTAAGCCCTTGCGCACGGCATCGCGCACCTGGGGCGGAGAAAGTTGCTTTGCTTTCTGGCGTGTAGCTCCATGAAGCTTGAGGACTCCCGCTGCAGATAGAGCCTCGGCCTCGCCGGAAACAGCCATATGGCATACTTTAGCAAGCCATTTGGCAATCGGCAATACCGCCTAACGACTGTCATTCAGCTGCACGATTTCCTCTAAGGCGAAGCTTGTTTTGTGCTCAAAGCACCTGTCCTGACCACATTGTCGCTGGCCGAAAACTGTCCGAGACTGAGCGTCTCGGAACGCAGAAAGAACTGGACGCCTTCTCTGCGCCCAGCCTCCTCTCGCGATAGCATCGTCCGCACTGTCGTGTTTCCGCGGCTTCTCGGTCTGCCCAACTCTGAGCGTTTCGCGGACGACGAGCAAGAGGGCTCCGGCAGCTCGTGACGCGGCACCGGCGTCCGTCCGCGAAACGGCGAGTTGAACGAGCCCGCTCGAGCTCGGCTGCCGAGGAGCTCGGCATACAGACCGTAGTGGCGGGTCTTGTGGAAGCCCTCGGGTAAAACGTGAAACAGAAAGCGTCGCAGAAACTCCACCGGCGTGATGCTGTGCGCTTTGCCTTCTTTCGTTCGAAAGGTCACGCTCGACGCGGTCACCTCCAGCAGTCGTCCATTGGAGATCGCCACGCGATGCGTGTAGCGGCCAAGGTATGCGAGCACGTGCTCGATCTGACGAAACGGGCGCTTGGCGTACACGACCCAGCGTACCTGGGCGAGCCGAGTCAGGAGTCGATCGAAGGCCTGAGGATCTTGGAGCTCACGTGTCGGATGGAGCAGCCTCGCGCGCTCGAGGCGTCGAAGCTGCTCCATCATCTTGCAGCGCAACAGCGCTCCCATCACATCCACGTGGAAGAGGAAATTCTTCGTCGAGTGCCACTCTCCACTCGCAGCGACCCCGCCAGCGGTGACGATGGCGTGCACGTGCGGATGGAAGCGCAAGCCGCGCGTCCAGGTATGCAATACCATCGTCACGCCCAGGGTCGCCCCGAGTCGCTCTCGCCCCAACTGCAGCAGCGTCTCGCTGGCAGAGTGAAACAGCGCCTCGAAGAGGGCCGCAGTGCCAGGCGACAGAGCGCACGCAACTCGCTCGGCACCGTAAAGACCACTTGAAAGTGACGCACGGGCAACAGCCGCTCCGAGCGCGCAGCAATCCACTTTCTCCTGCGCCAGGCACTGGCACTTTGGACAGTGCCGATTGCGGCAGGAGTTATACGCGGGCTGCTGATGGCCGCACGAGCGGCACACTTCGACATGACCACCGAGCGAGGCGGTACGGCACCGCGCAATGGCGGTCAGCACTCGCTTCTCGGTGGGACTCAGCCAGCGCTCCTGCTCGAGCGCGGCTCGATGCTCTCGAACGATATCGGCGATGTCGAAGCGGAGCCGCCCGGCGGGTGCCGGGCAGTGGCCCACCCGAGATCAACCCGTCTTGCGCATGCGCTCGAGCGGGCTCTTCGTCTTCGCCAGCACGGCCGTGCTCACCCGCGCGTACCTCGTCGTCGTCCGAATGCTGTCGTGACCGAGCAGCACCTGGATTACGCGAAGCTCGGTCCCGCTATCCAGCAGATGGAAGCCGGCTACGACATGCGAGCCATTCAAAAGCTTCTCGGTCACCAAGATCTGCGCACGACCATGATCTACACTCACGTGCTCAGCCGCGGTCCGATGGGCGTGAAGAGTCCGCTCGATCGCTGCTCCTGGCCCCTTCGTTCGCCAGAGCTGAGATTGGGCTCGGCACTGCTTCCCACCACTCGACTCCAGAATATCCCCACTGAGCGATACCGCGCGTTGGGCTTGGTGCCGTGCGGCTCGCACAGCGCCCGCTTGCCCAAACCATCCCCCGGGTTTCCATGGAAACCCCGATCTCGCGTCCAAGAAGGCTTGTCCCCCCACCGCCCGCGTCATCCTCGCGAAAGGCGACAACGGGTGGGCACGGATTCCCACCGCGCGCGACTCCAGAATATCCCTGCCGCCCGACACCTCCCGCTGCGCGTGGAGCCTCAAATCTCGCACAGGTTTCCATGGAAACCCGGATCTCGCGTCCAGAAAGGGCAGATTACTCCCAACCCCCGCGTGATCCTGGTGGGAATCAATGCCGACCCAATTGTGCCCGCCACCGTTCGTTGAGCCTGGGAAAGCGCCGTTCCGACGCGCGCTACCTCGCCCAGCGCCGCTGCACGCCAGGGTTGCCTCAGCTCCAGCGTGGCTCCATCGTGGGTCCGACAAGCCAGCGAGCGTTGCGTGGAATGGGCGTTACGTGAACTTTCCGAAGCCCTACCCTGTCCGGATTGCTTTGGAATACCTAGATTCGGGAAGTCCGGCATTTGCGGCAGTGGGCACATTCTGGAGTTGGGCGCGTACGCTCGATTCCGAGCCCTTCTGGAGCCTCAGTGTACGTACACTTGCGGTGTGGCGCTGGTGAAGTCTGCGTGGATGCGCTGGCGGTCGCCGTCGCGCAAGCTCAGCTTGGCCTCCAGCTTCTCGCCCAGGAGCTCGCTCGTGAACACGAACGAGTGCTGGCCCGGTGTGAGGCTGGAGAGCGAGAGCGGCGTGCGTCCTGCCGCAACACCGTCGACCTGCACCAGCGCTCGCGGCTCCGCCGTCATCTGCACCTGTGCGTGCGCGCTCCGCTTGCGCGCCTCAGCGAATGCGGGCGCGGCGGGACGCGCCGGCGGGCGCGCTGAGCGCACGGGCTGCTGCGCCGCCATCACCGGTAGCTCCGGCGCGGGCACGCTGGCGACCGGCACGGGAGCAGGCGCCGGCTCCGCTCCCCTGTCCGGCTGAGTCGCGAGCGCCGGGTCTCGCGCTCGCTCCGCACTCGCCAGCGGCGGCGGCACACCCCCACGCTGAGCGAGCCAGAGCCCGCCCAGCGCCAGCGCGGCGAGGCCGCTCAGTGCCGTGAGCCAGCGGCGACGAAGCGCGGCTCCGCCGCTGCGCGCGCCACCCCGGAGAGACTCCGGCGGCAGGGAGCCGGATTCGATCACGACGCCCGAGATCGCCGAGGCAGCCGGCGCCGCCGGCGGTTGGCTGTCGATCTTCGCGGTCCACTCCAGCAGCGCGTCGCGCGCAGCGAAGGTCTGCGTCGCTCCCGCTCCGGTGGCGCGCAGCGAGCCATCGCGTAGCGAGGCGCGCGGTGGATCCGGGGGACGCGTGAGCCGTGCGCTGACTCGTTCCCCGAGCCGGCGCGCGATGTCACCGAGATCGGATTGACGCAGGAACTCGCGCAGGGGCCGCGCCACCTCCTCCGCCGTCTGCGGGCGCGCGCTCGGCTCCAGCGAGAGCGCCGCCTTCAGCAACGGCCCGAGCGGCGCGAGCGCAGGATCGATCTGAGCGAGATCGGGCACGGGCTCGCGCAGCGCGCGCACGCTCGCCTCGAAGCTCTCGCGCCGGAAGGGCGGCTTGCCGCTCCAGCTCTCGACCAGCAAAGCACCCACCGCGAACACGTCCGCCGCCGCCGTGAGCGGACCATGCCGCAACTGCTCCGGCGGCATGTGCCCGGCCGAGCCGAAC
>JAICTU010000640.1 GCA_025936205.1 Polyangiaceae bacterium
CGCGCTCGCCCACGAAATCGGCATCGCCCTGCGCGGACTGCCCGCGCGCCTCGCGCCGCACGCGGCAGCCCTGCATTCAGCGGCCCTGCATTCAGCGGCCCTGCATTCAGCGGCCCTGCGCGCCCGCTCCACCCTCCGCCCGCGATCCATCGGCGGCTGGGTCCGATCGCACTGGGGCTTCGGCGCATGGCTCGCGACCGCCCTCGCCGTCGCGGCACTCGCCGGCGGCTTACTGGCAAAGCTCGAACAGAACCGCACGGTCGAAGTCGCGCAGCCGGCGCTGTCGGAATAGGAAACGGGCAGGGGGCTCGGACCCACCCGTCGCTGCGCAACTCCAGGATATGCCCACTGCCCCGGGCGTCGCTCGGCGCTTCCGCGCCTCTACTGCTGCGTCTCGGCTTGCCACGCAGCCGCGACCGCCTCGTCTGATACATCTTCTGGGTAGCACAAGGGCGCAGCACCGCCGGGCCTGCTGTATGCGCTGCGTCGCCCGCAGCTGCTGCCGTTCCTGGCTACGTTGTAGGGGCACGGGCAGGAGCCATCGTATTCGGCAATCGATTGCTGAATGAGCCGACGTTTGATGCGTGCGACCTGCTTGGCGGTCAGTGTCTTGGTCTGAGCGATCGAAGGCTGTTGGACCTGGTCCGAAGAGGCTGACGAGGTCGAACGCGCGCGTTGATTTCGCGCTGGGTGTGCGCGCCGAGATGGCTCCGAGGCCATGCCGCCCCCCGGCGTGACATTGTCGCGCCCGGCCTCTGGACTTCTGATCTGAGCTGGAGTGCTCGTGGCATCGGGAACGGAGCTGACCTGTTGCTGAGACCGTCCATGGGCTCCGCAGCGCCCGAGGATCGCGGCCAGAGCCAGGATGGGCAGTCCCAACGTGACGCTGGATCGCTTTGGCATGAGATCCCCCTCGAGCAACTCCCGCTAACTGGCGGGACCCAGGCCTCTGGAGGACGTCCAATCGATGGTTTCGGTGAAGGCAAGGGGCTGATGTCTTGGAGAATGGCCCGACGATCGTGTTCCGATGGGGCACAGCTGGCCATCGCTCCATGGCCCACATGGGCGCGCGTCCCCGCGCCGCCCGTCGCCCGCTACTGCCGACTCACCCAATGCGGATCCTCCTTGGGCATCTGCCGGTCGAAATCCACGACATATGAGAGCACCGTCTGCGTCGCTCGCGCGCGTTGCTCCACGCAGCCCAATTCCACGGCCGAGAGCAGAATGGGCCGTTGTTGCGCCGGGTCATCGGCAGCGTAGGCGATGGGCGCGCCATTCGCCGGGCGATAGAGCGAGAACACCGGGGTCTCGTAGGCGTAGTGCGGGCCGCGCAAGATGAGGGCGCTGGCGTCGGGGCTCTGTGGGCCGAGCAGGGAGTGGCCCATGTAGCCATTGTCGTCGTAGATGCCCGCGAGCTCGGTGATGGTCGGCGCGAGGTCGACGTGGCTGGCCACGCGCGTCTGCTTGCCGCGCGGCAGGCGTTCGTCGGAGCCGTGCACGATCAAGGGCACCCAGGTCGTTTCGTGGCGTAGGTTGTCGTGGCCGAGCACTTCGCCGCGCTCGCCGAGGTCGAAGGCGTGGTCGCCGGTGATGATCCAGATGGTGTGGGAGAACCAGGGCTCATCGCGCAGGCTCTCGAAGAGCTCGCGGACCACGTCGTCGGTGTAGTGCATCGTGTTGCGCAGGCGAGCCTCGGCGCCGGGGACCTCTGGCCCAGAGGGCAGGTCGAGCGCCGGCTCGGGGCTGTGAAACGGTGTGTGGTTGCTGATCGACGAGAGCGTGGCGAAGAAGGGGGAGCGCCCACGTCCCAGCTCGCGCAGGCGCGCCGCCGCGCGGCGAAAGGTGTAGCGATCGCGCTCGGCGTCGGCAGGCTGGTAGTCAATCTCGTCGTACCAGCGGCGCAGCCACACGCGCTGGCTGTCCCAGTCGGGGTCGCTGCCCGTAAAGTGCACGTTGTAGTAGCCGTGGCGGTGGAGGGCCTCGGGGAAGCCTTCGATGGTCTGGGTGGTGGCCTCTGCGACCAGGTTGCGCGTGGGGTGCATCAACAGACCGGTGTGAATCGACATGAATGCGTACACCGTGGGGACGCCGCTCGAGTAGTAGCGCGAAAACAGAGCACTCTGTGGGGCCGCCGCCAGCTGGTCGAGGAAGGGCGTGGCGGGCGGCCGTGGCGCGCCATCGTGGAAGCTCGCCATGTCCTTGGCGCGGAAGGTCTCCAGCGAAAGCAGGATGAAGTTGGGCTGTGCGGCGCTCGCCGCTTCGTGTCCCACGAAGTGCTTGCGCATCGGGAACAGGGCGTCATCGAAGGCCCAGGCATGGCTCGCGTCGCGCGCCAACCACTCCCGGCGATAGATCGCCGTGGCGTCTTCCAGCTCGGGAGCGGGCGGCGCATGGATGGGCGCGCGCCGTAGCTCGGCGAGCAGCGTCAATAGTACAGGCCGGACCTTGTTCTGGCGCTGGATGCCGCCGGGAATGAAGTTCCAGAGCACGGTGGGCCAGAGCAACAGGACAAACAGCAAGCCGGCGACGCGCCCGCGCGTCGCCCAGCGCGCGGGGAGCTGCCAGCGGCTCGAGTACATCCCGAGCGGCACGTAGGCGCATGCCGCCAACAAGCCCACGCCCGCCGACCACGAGCCACCGCGATCTTCGGCCAGGGCGCGCCAGATCACGCTCGGGGTGTGATCCACGGCGGCGTAGGTCGAGAGCCAGGCGGCGGAGATGTGCGAGCCCAGGAAGCGCTGGAATTCGCGGTCGAGGCTGCCCGCGAGCAGCAGCGCGCCGGTGACGGCCAGTTGCAGCAGGGTGAGGCCCCGGTGGGCTTCCTGGTGAGCTCGGGCGCGCCACAGCCCGAGCCCCACAAATGGAGCCGCGATCAGCGCATGGCCCCAGAAGCCGTAGTACACGGCGCGCAGCAGGTACGGCCCCGGCCGCAGCGCAAAGTCACCGCCCAGCGGGCTCGGCCGCAAATAGAGGTGGGCGTTCAGCAGCGCGTCGAGTGTTGCAGCAGTGAATGAGAGCCACAGCGGGCGCGCGAGCGCGGACGGCAGGAAGCCGCCCGGCGCGCATACCCGCGCCGGCGCGGCGCGATCGGGGTACACGCCGGCGAGCAATGCGAGAGTCGTGCCGCCGGCCCGGCGCCATGAAAAATCCACGGGCAGCGCCGAAAGACCCGGAAATCACCCGCGCGTGCTGTGGCCATGGGTCCACAGCGGGAAGGCCCGGCACACCTCACGGACGCCTGTATCAATCGTGCAACACGTGGCCGGGCGCCAGGCGCCTACACCGGCGGTAGCGCCTTGCCGCAGGTCCGTCCCCGATCAGGTCGCCCCGTAGTCGCTCTCGCCGTCCGGATGTGAGCCGGCAAAGGCCGGCGTGGCTCGCGACGGCTCGGAAGCGAGCCAGGCTTGCAGCAGTCCAAACGCGGAGAGCGGATCGTCGACGAAGGCGAACAGCTGCAGGTCCTCCGCGCTGATCATGCCGTGGCGGACCAGCGCGTCGAAGTTGAGGATCTCTTTCCAGTAGCTCGATCCGTAGAGCAGGATGCGGATCGGGCGGTCCAGCTTCTCGGTCTGTTCCAGCGTGAGCATCTCCGTCAGCTCGTCCAGGGTGCCGAAGCCGCCCGGAAAGACCACCAGCGCGCGCGCCAGATGCGCGAACCAGAGCTTGCGCATGAAGAAGTAGCGAAACTCGAAGGAGAGCTCGGGGGTGATGTACGGGTTCGGGTGTTGCTCGCGCGGCAACGAAATATTGAGCCCGATGGTCTTGCCGCCTGCCTCGGCGGCGCCGCGGTTGGCGGCTTCCATGATGCCGGGGCCTCCACCGGTGCAGACGATGTAGCGGCTCGCCTGAGAGGACAGCCCGCGCGACCAGCTGGTGAGCAGGCGCGCCAGCTCGCGCGCCTCGGTATAGTAGCGACCGAGCGGGCCTTCGGGCGTGATGCGCGCGGAGCCGAAGAAGACGATGGTTTCCTGGATATTGTGCCGGCAGAAGGCCTGCAGCGGCTCCAGGTATTCGGCCAGGATGCGCAGCGGGCGCGCGGCCTCGCTGCGCAGGAACTCCGGGTTCTCGTAGGAGAGCGGCGGAGCGGGCACGAGCGGGATCGAAGGCGGCGTGCTCGTCGGGCGGCGCGGCGCACGGCGCTGGGGGTCGCGGGGGCTCATACGGGCTGTTCCATCGTGTCTGCCGACATAACGCCCGCGCGCTCCGCCGTCAAAAGGCCGTTCCCGTCGCGAGCCACCAGCGAAAGCAGCTCTCGCAGGTCGGCGATCGTGTAGTCGGGGAGCACCTGCTCGGGCTGCGGCTTGCCCTC
>JAICTU010000099.1 GCA_025936205.1 Polyangiaceae bacterium
CTCGTAATCTGCGAACCGAGCATTGGGCTCCTCCTTGGTCTAGACACCCGCGGAAGTAGCCCAGTGCTCACCTATTGAAAATCCATGATGGATCGGCGCCTTACGAAAGCCTGCCCGGCTAAGATCCTACCTATGAGCCGCAGCTAGCTGAATCCGAGCTCCCTCACCACGGCCTCGCCGAAGGCGCGCGCTTCCTCCTGCAGCATGCTTTCGGCTTGCCAAACGTCCGCGCCAGCGGGGAGCGCTCGGCTCAGGTCGATATAGATCTTGAGCTTGGGCTCTGTGCCGCTGGGCCGCACCAGGATGCGCCCGCGCTCGCCGAGCGATAGCTCGACCAAGCTGGCGTTGCCGAGCCAGCGCGGACGCTTTTCTCCGCCGCTGCGGAAGTCACGAAGAGCTGCAACCTCTGTCCCCATGACCCGCGTGGGAGGCTTGCCACAGATCCGATCCATCGCGGTGCGAATCTCGCGCGCCCCGTCCAACCCCGGGCGCGTCACGCTGCGCTGCACGCTCACCCAGAGCCCATGGCGTCGGTACAGACGCTCCAGGCGCTCGCGCAAGCTGCTGCCGCGCGCCTTCTCGATCGCTGCCAGCTCGCAGAGTAGCAGCGCGGCAGAAATGCCGTCCTTGTCGCGCACCAGCTGTCCGACGCTGTATCCGAGCGCTTCCTCGAAACCGATGACGTGACTCAGCTGGCCTGATCCCATCAGCTCGAGCGCCGCGGTCCAGATCCATTTGAACCCCGTCAGCGTCTGCTCGCAGCGTGCGCCGTATGCCGAGGCGATCGAGCCCAGCATGGGCGAGGAGACGATGCTCTGCGTCACCAGCGCCTGCGGCTTGCCCGCACCCTCTCGAGCATGGCGCTCCAGAGCATGCTCCGAGAGCAACAGGCCGATCTGATTGCCGGTGAGGGGAGCGTACTGGCCATCCCCGATGGGCACCGCGGCGGCGAGCCGATCCACATCGGGATCATTGGCGATGACCAACTCCGCCTGGACCCGCTGTGCGAGACGAATCGCGAGATCGAGGGCTCCGGGCTCCTCCGGATTGGGGAAGCGCACGGTCGGGAAGCGACCATCCGGTTCGCGTTGCTCTTCCACCATGTGCAGGCTCGTGAAGCCTGCCAACCCCAGCACCCGCTCGATACAAGCGGCGCCCAGCCCGTGCAAGGGCGTGTACGCGATACACAGATCCCGCGCGGGCGAGCCCGCAGGACGCAGCTCTGCGACGTCGCGATAGTAGTCGTCGATCAGCGTTGCCGGCACGGCGCTGACCCCCGCCACGCGGCCTTGCAGCGCGTCCAGACGCACCGCTTCAGCCTGGGCGGGAGCCGATCGGGCGATCTCCTCCGCGATCTCGCGGTCGACGGGCGGGACAATCTGCACCGCGTCTGCTCCGTACAGCTTGTAGCCATTGTACTCGGCGGGGTTATGGCTGGCGGTGATCACGACACAGGCTGCCGCGCCGAGCCGCCGCGCGGCATACGCCGCGATCGGCGTGGCCACGGGCGCGGCGAAGTAGCGGACCGGCAAGCCATGAGCAGCGAGCACCCCGACGGTCTCCTCCAGGAATGCGGCGCTCGATCCGCGCGCATCCGCGCCCACGACGATCGGTGCAGCAGCTCCAGCGGAGCGCCGGGTGCCGAGATAGCGAGCCAGACCAGCGGTGGTGCGGCGCACCACCGCGCGATTCATGCGCAGCGATCCGGCCCCAACCACCGCTCGCAACCCGGCTGTACCGAATTGCAGCTCACCCGACATCACCTCGATCAGCTGGGCGGTGTTGCCGGCTTGCAGGTAGCCCAGCAACTCCGCCCGCGTCTCGGGATCCGGGTCGGCGGCGATCCATGCCTGCGCCGCCTCGACCGCTTGCTCGGCATTCATCCCAGTTCTTCGAGCAAATGCGTCGTGTAGTCTCCGGAACGGAACTGGGCACCGTCGATCACGCGCAGCATCAATTCCAGGTTGCTGCGCTTGGGCCCCGTCTTGCCCGTGAGCTTGATCCGAGTCCGGCGCAGGGCGTCGAGCAAGCGGTCGATGGCGTCTTGTCGGGTCGGGCCATGAGCCAGCACCTTGGCGAGCAGCGGATCATAATGCTGCGTGATGGCGTCACCTGCGCGAAAGCCGGTGTCGACACGGAAACTCTCACTTTGCTCGGGGAAGCTGAACTCCTCCAGCAAACCAGGCTGCGGCAGAAAACCTCGCTCGGGGTCCTCCGCGTACAGCCGCACCTCGATCGCATGACCCACCGGTGCTCGATCGGGCGCCAGAGCAATCTCCTCGCCGCTCGCCACGCACAGCTGCAACTCGACCAGGTCGACCCCGAACACCATCTCCGTCACCCCGTGCTCCACCTGGAGGCGCGGATTCACCTCCAGGAAGTAGGGCACGCCGCGCTCGTCGACGATGAACTCCACTGTGGCGAGCCCGACGTAGGGCTGCGAGCTCACGAGCTCCAACGCCGCGAGCCAGAGACGCTGGCGCCCTCCGCGCTGGCTCAGGAAAGCTGCGGGGGAGGGGGACTCCTCGATCAGCTTCTGATGCCTCCGCTGCACGCTGCACTCGCGTTCGCCGAAGGTCCAGCCGCGGCCCTTGCCCGCGCACAGGACTTGCACCTCGATATGGCGCGGCCGCTCCAGATAGCGCTCCAGATACACGCGCGCGTCACCGAAGGCCGCGCCGCCCCGCTCCGAACAAGTGGCAGCCGCCTTGGCGAGTTGCTCGAAGTCGTCGACCCGCACCATGCCGATGCCCCCGCCGCCACCGGCCGCCTTGACGATCAGCGGCAGCCCAACTGCGCGTGCCGCATCCAGCGTCCGCGCCGCATCCGACGGATCGATTGCGACCTCGGTGCCCGGGGGAGGCTCGATACCCAGTGAGCGCGCCAGGCTGCGCGCGGCCAGCTTGTCGCCGAACGTCTTCAGCACGCCCGTCTCGGGCCCGATGAAGGCCACGCCCAGCTCGCGCACCGCCGCGGCGAACTCAGCGTTCTCGCTGAGCAAGCCATACCCCGGGTGCACCGCGTCGGCACCGCTCTGCCGGATCGCCTCCAGCAAGGCGGGGCGGTTCAGGTAGCTCTGCGCGAGGGGCGCCTCACCGAGCCGGATCGCCGCGTCGGCGTTCTTGACGTGCAGGGACTGGGCATCCGCGTCCGAGTAGACCGCGACCGTGGGAATACCCAGCCGCCGACAGGTCCGTTCGATACGGACTGCGACCTCGGATCGATTGGCAATCAGGATCTTCTTGAACATGCGTCGTCGACCTCATCCGGTTGAGCCTTGTACACGCTGCGGCGAGCCCAGGGCGAGTTGACCGCAAGCGGCATCGACATCGTCGCCTCGGGTCTGCCGTACCGAGCAGCTGACGCGCAGCAGACCGAGCTCGCGCCGAAAGGCCTCGACGGCTTCCGGCTGGGGCGCGCGCATGCTGGACGCAGCGATCGGATTCATCGGGATCAGGTTCACCTTCACGGGCAGCCCGCGCAGCGTCTGCACCAATCGACGCGCGTGCTCGACCCCGTCGTTCACGCCGTGGATCAGCGTGTATTCGATGGTGATGCGCCGGCGTTTGGGCAGCGGATAGCGCCGCAACGCCTCGATCAGCTCAGCCAGCGGTTGGCTCTCGTTCATGGGCACGATGCGACTGCGCGTGGGACCGTCCGGCGCATGCAGGGAGATGGCGAGGCCGATCTTGCCCGCAAAGTCCTGGCCCAGCTTCTGAATACCGCTGATCAACCCGACCGTGCTGACGGTGATACGGCGGGGGCTGAGCCCGGCGCCCTCGGGATGCGTGAGCAGCCGGATCGACTGCGCGGTCTCCGCGTAGTGGTGCAGGGGCTCGCCCATGCCCATGAACACGATGTTCTTGATCCGCTCCCCCTCGTCGAGATGGCGGCGAGCGAGAATGAACTGAGAGACGACCTCGTGAGCGCCGAGCCCGCGCTTCAATCCAGCTTGCCCGCTCGCGCAGAATACACAGCCCATGGCGCATCCGACCTGGGTCGAGATGCACAGCGTGACCGGCTTCTCGGTGCGAGTCTCATCCCCGTGCGCTTCGAGCTCGTCGTCGTCCTCTTCCTCCTCGAACGCCTCGCGCTCCAGGTTCTCGCGCGGAATCAACACGCACTCGATGGCCAGACCATCCTTCAGGCGTAGCAGCAGCTTGCGTGTGCCGTCCGTCGAGCGGCGCACCGACTCTTCATCGAGCGGACTGACGAGTCCATGCTCGCGCAACTTCGCGCGCAGGGGCCGGCTCAGATTGGTCATCTGCTCGACGTCCAGCACGCCGCGCCGGTGCACCCACTGGAAGATCTGTTGAGCGCGGAACGCAGGCTCACCCCACCGCTGCATGCACTCGCGCCACTCGTCGGGCAGCCAGCCCACGGCCTGACGTTCACGCGTTCCGGTACGGCGGACGGCAGTCTCGGTCATTGGGCACCAGGCTCCTCGGAGGCCTTCGCCTCGTTCCAGTAAGCGTCGAGCTGCTCGAGCGAGATCCCCAGCGTGGGCTGCCCTTCGGCGTTTCGAGGCCAGTCTCCGAGCTCCTGCCGCACCCGTCGTTCGACATGCGCAAAGCGCGCGCAAAACTTGTCGTTCGTCCGCTGGAGGGCGCGCGCTGCGTCCACCCCGTGATGGCGGGCGAGGTTGACCGCTGCGAACAGCAAGTCCCCCAGCTCCGCCTCGATCTCCCGGGCATCACCGCTCTCGAGGGCAGCATCCAGCTCCCCGAGCTCTTCTTGCAGCTTGGCGCGCGAGCCGCCGGCGTCGGGCCAGTCGAACCCAACTCGCCGTACCTCCAGACCGATACGCTGTGCCCGCTCCAGACCGGGCAGCGAGCGCGGCACGCGCGCCAACAGATCACGGCGTTTGGGCTTTTCCCTGGCCTTGAGCGCCTCCCACTGGCGGGCCACGGCGCCCGCGTCTTCGAGCTGAACCTCTTCGAAGACGTGCGGATGACGGCGCACGAGCTTCTCGCAGATCCCGAACACCACGTCGTCCGGGCCAAAACCATGCTGCGTGCGCGCCAGCTCGGCGAGGAAGACCACCTGCAGCAGCAGGTCCCCGAGTTCCTCCTGCAGGCCAGCGGCCTCCTTCGAGTCGATCGCGTCGATGACCTCGCAGGCCTCCTCCAATACATAGCGCCGGAGCGACGCGGGGGTCTGCTCCCGATCCCAGGGGCAACCATCGGGAGCCAGCAGGCGCTGCATGAGCTCCACGAGCCGCGGCAACGTCTGACCTTGCTGCTGCGGGACCGGTAGACGGGACGGCAGCGGAAAAGCACGGGGCGACGCCGGTGTGGCAGAACCATTTGAATCGATGGGCGCGGGGCGGGTGGAATTGGCCTGACTCACTGACAAGTCCTCTGGAAACACAGCCTCTGGAAACACAGCCTCTTGAAATACGGCCTGTTGATAGACAGCGGCGTTCTAGACAGCCTCGTGCGCAAAGCCGAGGGCCATCAAAACAGATACCGCTCGCCAGAGTCGCACAGGATCGTGACGACGTTGCTGGATGGGGGCAGCCGCTGCGCCACGGCGCAGGCAGCGTATACATTGGCCCCGGCGGAAGGTCCCACGAGCAGGCCCTCTGCTTGGGCCAATCTGCGGGCGGTGCGCTCGGCGACGGTGTCGCTGACGGCCACGATTTCGTCGATCACCCCGCGATCGAGGATCGGGGGCACGAATCCTGCGCCCAGCCCTTGGATGGAATGGGGGCCCGCTCTTCCGCCGCTCAGGACCGGGCTGTTCTTTGGCTCGACGGCGACAATCTGCACTCTGCCCAGTCGCTCTCTCAGACAGCGGCCCACCCCGGTCAGCGTGCCTCCAGTGCCCACGCCGGCGACGAAGGCATCCACGCTGCCGCCCAGCTGGGCCAGAATTTCACGCGCGGTTCCGCGATAGTGGCTGGCTGGATTGGCTGGATTCTCGAATTGCCGAGGCATGAATGCACCCGGTGTTTCTCGCAACAGCTTGTCCGCATGCCGGACGGCACCGAGCATGCCGTCCGACGCGGCGGTCAAGGCAATCTCCGCGCCGTAGGCGCGCATGATATGCCGGCGCTCGAGGCTCATGTCTTCCGGCATGACGAGTACGCAGCGATAGCCGCGAACGGCGGAGATCATCGCCAGGCTGATGCCGGTGTTGCCGCTGGTCGCTTCGATCAGCGTGGCTCCTGGCTTCAGCTTTCCGGAGGCCTCTGCCGCTCGGATCATGGACAGGGCCGGACGATCCTTCACGCTGCCCGCGGGGTTGAGAAACTCGGCCTTCCCCCAGACCCGTGCGCTCGGCGCCGTTTCCATTCGTGCCAGCCGCACCAGCGGCGTGCGACCGATCAGCTCCAGCACGCTTTCGGCGCAGATTCCGCGCTGTTCCGCGTCGAGGGGCGGCTCTGCGCCGGACGAACTGGGAGCCTCGGGGCCCTCGGTCATGGAGCCAGGCTAGCATCCGGCACCCGATGGTGGACAATCATTCATGGCGAATGCCTCGGCCCAATGGCCACAGGCGAGCTCCGTTTCCGGGTACGCGGGGTTCAAACCCATTTCGGAGCGCCAGCGCTGAAACGTGACATCGACGTCCGCGCTCGTTGCACATCTGAAAGACGATAGGTGCAGTGCGGTGACGCGGCATGTGCGTCATTCGTATGCGCAGATGGATCGTTGCTTCACTCTGAGCGGACCGGAGCACGCGAAGCGGGCGAGCCACACTGCAACTGATGTGCGCTGCCGCTAACGTTCCGTTCGGAGTGCGGCGGGTTCTCGAGAGCCGCTCGTATTGCGCGCAGCGCGCCCGGGCTCGTTGATTCCAGCACACTCCTTCGCAGCTCCGAATGCGGTGAACCGGCGCCTGGCCACGATCGCGAGAGGCTGCTGTCGAGCCGACGCGATAGGACGCGCGCAGGCGCCGATTACGCCGGCTGGGTGAAAGGCGGCAGGAAAAAACTCTCCACGTGATCCGCCATCGCAGCACGTTGACGTGCTATGATTTGACATCGATGTCGCGCGTACTTGCCCTCGTAGGTAACCGTCCCGACGTTTGCGGTGTAGCCGCCAAGAAGTATGCGAACCTGCTGCGGGTCGAAACCCACGGCAAGGCGCTCGGTTGGGGCATAGGGTTCTATCAGCATGGTGAAGCCCTGCTGCGCCGTCGTCCGCTCGACGACCGCGAAGTGATCGAGATATCGGCGCTGAACGACATTTCGTCTGGCTTGCTGATCGCGCAGATCCGCACGCCGGGCGTAGGCGCTCTGCGCACCGAAAATACGCCGCCGTTCCGCTACCGCGACTGGCTGTTCGCGCAGCGGGGAACGATGGCCGGCTTCGAGCAGATCCGCACGCCGTTACTGGAGCGTTTGCCGGAATTTCTGCGCTGCAATCTGCGCGGAGAAACAGACGGCGAGGCGATGTTCTACTCCTTCCTGTCGTGTCTCGATGAAGCCGTGGGACTGGAGAGCGATCGCATCACCGCCGCCCAGATCCGCGACGCGCTGCGCGGCGCGCTGGCCCGTGGTGATCAATTGCTGGCGCGCGCAGGTCTGGCCGAAGCGGAGCTCGACTGGGTGGTCTCGGACGGCGAGCACCTGGTTTGCCTGCATCGCACGGACAGCATGATGTATCGGCGCTTTGAAGCGCCCGAGGAGCTGGAGGCACTGTTGCCGGAGGGGCCGCCGGGCGCGTCTCTGCATCCCTTCCGGTGCTCCGTCGTGGCATCTGGGCTCGAGCATCTGCCCGAGAAATGGTCGCGCGTGGAAGCGGGTCGCTTTGTCACACTCAATCGCACCGACCCACCCGCTATCGAACCGATCTGACGCGGCGATCCCTCCGTTCGACGGCGTCGTGCTGGAACCAGTTCGGCTGCGAGTGCACGCTTTGCGGTGCCTCGCGTGCGCGGTGGTGTGCTGTGCGGCAGCTTGCGCGCAAAGCCCGACTCCACCGTCATCAGCACCGACGTCGCACACCCCCACGGAAACGGCAGCGGTATGGCCTGAAGCCGCCGCGCAAGGCGACGCCTCGCGCGGCGTGCTGGTGCTGGCTTCACCGCGCCCCCAGCGCGCCGCTCGTCTGATGGTGCGCGGCTTCTTCGCGGCAGTGCAGCACGAGTCGGTCGCGGATATGAACGCGCTGCTCAGCGATGGCGCCACTATCTCCAGCGGGCCCGGCACCTCTCCGGAGCCCGTGCCCAAGGTCTGGGCGGCGCGCTTCAAGCGCCTCGACTACGGCGCCGACGGCGGCAAGATCCCCTTCCGCGACGACCAGCTCGGAGTCTTCACGCCCGAGGAACTCGCGCAACTCGCGGGCGCCCGCCGCTACGAGCTCGAGCCGGCGCCCGGAGAGATCTTGGCCGTCGTCACACCGCGCGAACGCGCCGGCGCTGGCCCGCGCCACTTCGGGCGGCGCATCGAGTTCATCCTCGGTCCCACCGACGACGGACTGCGCATTGTGAGGATGTTTGAGGACTTCCGATTGCCGTAGCCGCTCCGAGCGTGGGCGGGGCTTGGGCGAGAGGGCGAGAGGGCGAGAGTAGGGACGGGTGGGAGTGGGAGTGGCCGCCTCGATGCGGATCGCGTGCGCCAGTTCCGTGCGGCGCCGTGGTGCCGATGGACGTGCGGAACTGGCGCAAGGGAGCTGCATCGAGGCGGCCACTCACTCCCTGACCCCGCGCGACCCCTCACTCGCGCTCGAGCCCAAGCCCAAGCTTTAGCCCAAGCTCTGCGTCTCGCCCGAGTCCCGATCCCCTCACATCCCCGACAGGATCTTGAAACTATCCCCCGCCGCAACCAAGACCAGCTGGTTCTCCGCCACTTCGCGGTGCCACACTTCGGTGTCACCCTCCGGCAGCTTGTAGCTGGCGCTATACGTGTAGTCGACGTCCCAGCCGTTGCGCTCGTTCTTCTCGATGCGGCGGTAGTGGATCTCGTAGCGGATCGCCCGAGCGCGAACGAACTCGCTCTCCAGGTAGGTCTTGAGCCCCGCGTAGTCGAGGTCGTCCGTGGCGTCGACGTTGCCGCCATCCTCGTAGTAGTCGGGATGGGCCAAGCTGAGCAGCTTGTCGATGTCCCGACGTTCCACGGCATGCCGGTAGAGCTCGCAGAACTCGACGAGGCTGCGGTTCTCGACCGTGTCCTCCAGATCCGTATTCGGAATCAGCTGCTGGTTGCAGCCGGGGAGGGACGCTACGGTCGTGGGCACCAGCAGCAGGAGAGCGGAGAGTCGCTTGCGGAGCGAGCTGGGGAACACGGATGGGTTCATTGCGGGGGTCACCGTCTCGTGGGGTCGGTCGGGAAAGGCGGCGGGGCGCACGCCTTCGGCCCTGTACAACGCGAGCACAGGCCAGTGCATTCCCGACGATTTTATGCGCAGTTGAGGCGCAGATTGCTGCGCGGGATTATCGGCCCAGTGGCCCAGTGGTCAGCTACAGCCCGAGCCGCGCGCGTTGTTCTTTCACAATCTCACGAACCAGGTCAATTGATGCGACCGAATCGGCTTCCGCGCGATAGCTGAGCACCAGCCGATGGCGCAGGGCGGGGCCTGCCACGGACAGAACGTCATCGACGTCGGCGACGGCGTCTCCGCGCAACACGGCGCGTGCCTTGGCAGCCAGAATCAATGCCTGGCTACCGCGAGGCCCGGCTCCATAGCGCACGTACTGCCGGATCTCCGCGCTCGCGGCGCTGCTGCTGGGGCGCGATGCCCGGGCCAGGGCCACCGCCAGCTCCACGGCCTCATCGGTCGCGGGGATCTGTGGCACCAGCTCCCCGAAGGCGATCATTTCGTCCGGAGAGATGACGGCATCGATCTCCGGCGCCTGGCTCGAGGTGGTGCGCCGCGCAATTTGTTTCTCTTCCTCTTCGCTCGGGTAGTCGATGTGGATCTCGAGCAAAAAGCGGTCGAGCTGAGCTTCAGGCAACGGATAGGTGCCCTCCTGCTCGATCGGGTTGCGGGTGGCGAAGACCTGAAAAGGATTCGGCAGCTGATGTGTCTCGCCGCCGACCGTGACGCAGCGCTCTTGCATCGCTTGCAACAGCGCTGCCTGTGTCTTGGGCGGTGTTCGGTTGATCTCGTCCGCCAGGATCAGGTTCTTGAAGATCGGTCCCGGCATGAAGGTGAGCTGGCGCCGCAGCTGTCCGGAGCGCTCGACCTCGTTCATCACGTCCGTGCCGGTGATGTCGGCGGGCAGCAGGTCGGGAGTAAACTGCACGCGCCCAAACGACAGCCCGAGACACTTCGCGATCGACGCCACGAGCAGTGTCTTCGCCAACCCAGGCACGCCCACGAGCAGTGCATGGCCACGCCCGAGTAAGGCGACGAGCATGCTGTCGACCACCTGCTCTTGCCCGATCACGATCCGGCCCACCTGCTGCTTGAGCCGGCTGCAGGCCGAGGCGCAGGCCTGGAGTAACTCGACGGGACCAGCGGGTTTGGCTTGCAAGCTACTGACGCTCACGCTCGTCGCGATCCGCGGAACACGCCGCCCGCGCTTCGGGCTCGGTCCGATCGAGTAGATATCCGCCGTTGCATTCGCCCTCCGTATACGACAAACCGCTCCACGAGTCGGCCGAAACTGACGCGCCCGCCCTGTATGCCCCGTATCCGCTCTCGCACCTGCGTCCCCCCGGGCGTCCATCTCAGGCATCCAGCGTTACCCTGCCGCTTGGCCGAAGGCGGCGAGAGCTCATGAAGCTGGGCATTCGGCGCCTGCTCCTGGGCGTGCTGCTCGGCATTGTGCTGTACGGCGCGGCCGTCGCTTACACTGGCTACCAGCGGGTTCATTTGGCCCTGGACAGCTTCCATTGGAGCGCGTTCGCGGCAGCGATCTGCCTGGCCTCGCTGAACTACTGCCTGCGTTTTGGCAAATGGCAATATTATCTGCGCCGATTGGGCGTGACGGGGGTGCCTGCCGGCGAGAGCGCGCTGGTGTTCCTGTCGGGCTTCGTGCTCACCATCACGCCGGGCAAGCTGGGTGAGGTGTTCAAGAGTGCCGTGCTCGCCCGCACGCACGGCGTGCCCGCGGAGCGCACGGCCCCCATCGTCGTCGCCGAGCGCTTGACGGATGTGATCGCGATCGTGATCTGGGTCGTGGTCGGCAGCACGGGCTTTCACGGCGGGAGCTATTGGGCTGCGGCCGGCGCCCTGGCTGTGGCCGTCGGGCTGCTGTGCATTCTCTGGGAACCGCCCGTGCGCTTGCTGCTGCGCCGCATCGAGCAGGGGCGCTGGGCTCGTCTTGCGCCCAAGCTCGCCAGCGCCTACGCGAGCCTGCGCGTGGTGGCGAGCCCCAGCGCGCTCGCGTGGCCGGTGTTGCTGTCGCTGATCGGTTGGGGGCTCGAAGGTGTCGGGCTGCACGCGCTGCTCGCCGGGTTCGGGCACGCACCGGCGTTGTCGTTCAGCATGTTCTTCTACGCGACGGCGACGTTGGCGGGCGCGCTGGTGCCGGTTCCCGGCGGTCTGGGTGTGACGGAGGCGATCATTCATCAACAGCTGGTGTCGATCGCCGGCGCGCCCGAGCCCGTGGCGGCCGCCAGCATGATCCTGATCCGGCTTGCCACGCTCTGGTGGGCGGTGCTGGTGGGATTCTGCGCGCTCGGCTGGCTGCGCATGCGCTTCCCGGTTCAGTTGAGCGGCGAAGGGCCCAGCGCAGTCCAGCCCAGCTCCGGTACGGAGCCGAGCAAGACCTCTCTGGGCTCCAGCGGACTGCTCTAGTACCTCGGCCCCAAGTTCGTGCCGGCAGATCGGCACTCTGCACTCGGCACTTCCTCTTTATTTGTAGAAACCCGGCGCGGACTTCGGGTTTCTACTACTAGCTCTCCAGCTTGAGCACGGCCAAGAAGGCCTCTTGCGGCACGTCCACTCTGCCCACCGACTTCATGCGCTTCTTGCCCTCTTTCTGCTTCTCGAGGAGCTTGCGTTTGCGCGTGATGTCGCCGCCGTAGCACTTGGCGGTCACGTCTTTGCGCATCGCACGCACCGTCTCCCGGGCGATGATCTTGGAGCCCAGAGCCGCCTGAATCGCGACTTCATATTGTTGCCGCGGCACCAGTTCCTTGAGCTTGGCCGCGAGCGCCCGACCGCGATGAAACGCGGTCTGGCGATGAACGATCACGCTGAGCGCGTCCAGCGGATCGCCATTGACCAGCACGTCGAGCTTCACCAGGTCGTCCTGGCGATAGCCGACGAGTTCGTAGTCCAGGCTCGCGTAGCCGCGCGAGACGTTCTTCAGCTTGTCGTGAAAATCGAGCACGACCTCACCGAGAGGGAGCTCATAGGTCACCACCACGTGGTCCTTCGTCGGGTAGTCGATCCCGAGCTGCTTGCCCCGGCGCTCCTCGGACAAGGTGACGACGGCGCCCACATATTCCGAAGGCACATGGACCGTCACCTTCATGATCGGCTCCTCCACGAAGTCCAGCTCGGCGAGGTTGGGCATCTTGGATGGATTGTCGACGCGCACCCGGTTGCCGTCTTTGGTGGTCGCGTAATAGACGACGCTCGGCGCGGTGGTGATCAACTCCTGCGAGTACTCGCGCTCGAGCCGCTCCTGGATGATCTCCATGTGGAGCAAGCCCAGAAAACCACAACGAAAGCCGAAACCGAGCGCGTCCGACGTATCGGGCTCGAATTGGAACGAGGCATCGTTGAGGTGGAGCTTGGCGAGCGCGTCGCGCAGTTCCTCGTATTGCGCCGAGTCGGTCGGGAAGAATCCGGCGAACACCATCGGCTTGACGTCCTTGAAGCCAGGCAGCGGCTCGCTCGCCGGCCGCGCAGCGCTCGTCACGGTGTCGCCGATCTTCGTATCCTCGATGCTCTTCATGTTGCCGGCCACGAATCCAACTTCGCCCGGACCGAGCTCGGTGATGCGCGTTGCATGGGGGGTGAAGCACCCCATCTCGGTGACCTCGTACTCGCGGGCGGTCGCCATGAAGCGAACCTTGTCGCCAACGCGCAGGGTGCCGTCCACCACGCGCACCATGACGACGGCGCCACGGTAGGTGTCGTACCAGCTGTCGAAGATCAGAGCACGCAGCGCGGCACGCGCATCCCCCTTGGGCGGCGGGACGCGCTCCACCACGGCTGCGAGCAGATCCGCCACACCGAGACCCGTCTTACCGCTGGTCAGGATGGCACCGCTGCAGTCGAGGCCGATCACCTCTTCAACCATCTGCGCCATCCCGTCGACATCCGCCGAAGGCAGATCCACCTTGTTCATGACCGGGATGATCTCGAGATTTTTCTCGAGGGCCAGATAGGTGTTCGCAACGGTCTGTGCCTGCACACCCTGTGTGGCATCGACCACCAGCAGCGCCCCCTCACAGGCGGCCAGGCTGTTGCTCACCTCATAGGAAAAGTCCACGTGACCGGGCGTGTCGATCAGCTGAAGCTGATAGTCGCGTCCATCTTTGCCCTTGTAGGGCAGCCGGACACTTTGCGCCTTGATCGTGATGCCGCGCTCGCGCTCGATTTCCATCTTGTCGAGGAATTGCGCGCGCTGCTCGCGCGCGCTCACGGCACCAGTCAGCTCGAGGATCCTGTCAGCAAGCGTGCTCTTGCCGTGATCGACGTGCGCGATGATCGAAAAATTGCGGATCAGGTCAGGGTCTGTGGACATCCCGAGTTCATTCTGTGTGGCAGCGGCGAGTTAGCACGACTTTCGAAGTCGAGGCGAGCGCTGCAACGGAGGCCAGCGCGCCACTTCGTGTTCGCTCCCTGACAACGACGCAGGCCGGTTGCACCGTGAGAGCCTCGGGGCGCGGGGTGTCTCCGCAATATCAGCGCGGTGCGGTGCGACGGGTGACGCTCACTTCTTGCCAGCAGGCGGTGGACGTTCGGTGTCCAACGTCATCTGACCGGGCAACTCGTGCGCGTAGTGTTTGAGCACGAGATCAATGCCTTCACGGATGTACACGGCAACCGGAACCTTCGTGCGCTCGTGCAGCAGGTGTAGCCGCTCGTTCTGCTCCGGCGTTATATAGACCGTCGTGGAAATTTTTTTCCGTGACATCGGCTGCTGCCCTGCGAAACCTGCCACTCATTACAATAGATTCCCATACATATGTTGTCAAATGGTACTGGGCCCACATACCGCTAATTAATTTCGTTATTTCCAGTACTTATGTACCTGTTTGACCGATGGTCGGCTGACAGGCTCAGGCCCTGCGCACGTTCTTGCGGGGTAGATAGATTCCTCGAGCGTCAAGATGTATCGGGCCGCGCCGTTGTGACGACGGGCCCTCGCTGGGCGGACCGTAGGCATGCGCGCGCCCCTCACTTCGGCTTGTTGTAGTGGTTTCAAAGACCTAGGATTTGTCGTGGCGGTGCATGCCATCGGTATCGGCCGTTCGGGATGAGGGTTTCGAAGGTGCTCATGGGGACGCGGCGGGCGGCGGGAACTTGGAGTCTGCGGCTCCTGGCCTGCGGGCTGGGGATGGCTTGCGCTGGCGGGGGAGCCGGTCACAAGGCCGCCAACCCGTCGGGCCTGGCGCCCCGCGACACGCGAATCGTCCACGAGGAGTGCCCGGTCGATGAGAGCGGTGTCCTCGCCGAAGACGTGAACGGCGATGGGCGACCCGATCGGCGTACGGTGAGCGAAGGCGGTCGGGTGGTGTGTCGCGGCCTCGACTTCAACTTCGATGGGGTCGTCGACGCCTGGGTCTACTTCGACGCTGCAGGCAAGGTACGCCGCCGCGAGAGCGACTACGATCGAGATGGTCGCGTCGACGAGGTCGCCACCTACAGAGATGGCGTGCTCGTGGAGCGCGACCGGGCGACCACGTTGTCGGGCAAGCTGGACACCTGGCAGCACTATCAAAACGGTAAGGTGGCCAGCGCCGAGCGCGACTCGAACGGCGACGAGTACGTGGACCAATGGTGGGAGTACCCCGACCAGCGCAGCGCCGATTGCCCGCTGATCCACTCGGACGTCAACGGCGACGGGCGCCCGGATCCGGGCGCCACCGTGGACGTGTGCAAAGATCAGTACGTGCCCAACGGGCGCGATCGAGAAAAGGCACCAGGCGAAGGTGAGGGGCATCCGGACGTGAACGACGTGCCGACCGAAGTGGATCCTGGTGCCGCTTCCACCGCGCCGAACGCGGAAGCGCCTCCCGAAGACGCTCCTACCTCTGGGGCCGGCACTGATTCCGCCGCGCCCGATGCCGCGGGCGGAGGAAAGAAGTGATGCAGCGCGCTCGCGGCAAAGCGACCGGCGGCGGCTGGGCTGGGCTGGGCTCATTGTTGCTGGCCGCGGCTTCGGGCTGCGCCGGCAGTCACACCGTCGAGGCGCAGACCGCCAGCGCGTCCAAGCGTGCCGATTCGGCGCGCGGAGGCGACGGATCTCGCTGCGAATACAAGGGTCGGGTCGACCGCGAAGTGGCCGAATCCGTCGGCACGGGTGCCTTGCAGCCGAGCATCCGACGCGTGTATCGCGTCGTGGGTGAAGGGGAGCAGCGCCGGCGCATCCTGATCTGTCGCGAGGTGGACACCAACCTCGACGGCATCAAGGATCTGGTCCGGCGCTACAACGACCAGGGAGAGGTGATCGAAGAGCAGGCCGATTCCAACTACGACGGCAAGCTCGACACCTGGATTCGGTTCTCCAAGGGGCGCATTGCACAGGTCGACGTGGATCTGAACGGGGATGACTCACCCGACGAAACGCGATACTACGTGCGCGGAAAACTGAGCCGTGTTCAGCGCGATACCAATCACGACGGCAAGCCGGACATCTGGGAGATCTATGCCGGCGGCCATTTGGAGCGCATGGGCGTCGACGTCGATCACGACGGCCGCGTCGATCGCTGGAACCGAGACGAAGTGTCCGCTCACCAACCGCCCGCGGAACCAGACTCGAACGAGCCCGATGACGGACAAGCCAAGGCGGGAGCCGGTGACGAGGGCTCTGACGCTGCTGCTGGAGACGAGCCGGAAAAGTAATCGCAGCGGCAGCGCCCCCGTCAGCCGCCCAGCTACCGGAGCGAGCACGCGCCGGAGCGCGAGGTTGGGATCATGACGCGCGAAGAACGTCGCCGGCCGGCAGGTGCTCGCAAGCCTGCGCCAGCCAGCGGTCGCGCTGATTCACGAAAGAAGCGCTCTCGCTCGACGGCCGGGGGCGGCGAGCTCGGGCATCGGTCCGGGTTCGCGGCAACGCGACGCCGAGCGCCCGCACGCGCCTTGCCGGGGGCCGATGAGTCGTTCCCCGAGGAGTCTTCTGCCCCGCTCGCGGCGGGGTCGAAGCAGCGAGTGCAGAAGGTGCTGGCGCGCGCCGGTCTGGCGTCACGCCGACAAGCCGAGGCGTTGATCGCCGAGGGACGGGTACGCGTGGGCGGCAGGCGGATCGACCACCAGGGCATGCTGGTCGATCCGCGGCACGACAGTATCTCGGTCGACGGCCGCCGCGTCGCGCCCGAGCCGCTCACGTACCTGCTGTTTCACAAGCCGCGCGAGGTGATGTGCACGATGCGCGATCCCCTGGGCCGGCGTTCGGTCGTGGATTACTTGCGCGGCGTGGAGACCCGCGTCGTACCCGTGGGTCGTTTGGACTACCAGACCAGCGGAGTCCTGCTGCTCACCAATGACGGCGATTTCGCGCGCGAGTTGCTGCACCCCAGCCGCGGAGTGCTCAAGGAGTACGTGCTCAAGCTCAAGGGGCCGGTCGACGCCGCGGGGCTCGAGCGCTTGCGTTCGCGGATCGACATCGGCGGCAAGCAAACCAAGCCGGCGCGCGTCGAGCGGCTCCGCGCGGACGATCACAATACGTGGCTCGTGATCACGCTGCAGGAAGGCAAGAACCGTCAGGTCCGGCGGCTCGCGGAGTACGCCGGATATCGTGTGATGCGCTTGACGCGTACCCGCTTCGCGGGGTTGGCGGCGGAGAGCCTTCGGCCGGGAGAGTGGAGGCAACTGTCCGCCGCCGAGGTGCGAGCGGTGCGCAGCCACTCCAAGACCGAGCCAGAGAATGCCGACAGCCTCCGCACGGGGAGCGCACGCGCTGTCGAGCGGCCGCATCCCGCAGCGCGCGCCACCAACGTCGCTGGCACGCGTCCGCGCAAGTCCGATGGGGCCCGCCCGCGCAAGCTGGAGGGGGGCCGCCTGCCCAAGGGCAAGGGTGGGAACCGCGGCGGCAGCAAAGGCGCACGCAGGCGCGGCTGAAACCAGCGGCAGCCCCGGGGTGAGGCTGCCGCTGTTTCCATGCGGCGCTCGAAGCGCCAGGCGGCACGGCGCTGGGTTAGGCCGGCACGCCGTGGACGAGCGTCCGCGGCCCATCCCGAAAGAGCACACACAGCTTCTGTGCGGTGAGTGCCTCTTTGACGTAGCCCTCACCAAACTTCGGATGGTTGACGAGCTGCCCCACCTCGAACTTGCGATGGATCGAGTACGGCAGAAAGTCGGTCGAGTCCTTGTTGGCCACGTTTTGCATCCATTCTTTGGCGCTGTTGGTCGCGCTGGATGCTTTGGGAGCTGCCGCCTGCTTCTTGGAGGAGCGGCTCCCGCTGGTGGCCGACGCCTCGCGCTCGGAGCGAGAGGGCGCGCCGCCCTCGCCCTTGGGGGCACGGTAGTTATGCTGCTTATTACAAGTGAGGCACAGTACCCGCTTGGCCGCGCCCTGTACCATCGCGACAACGCGATGATTGAGGGTCATACGGCAAGAGGTGCACCATGCATCGATTTCGGAGCCTGCGGAGATAGTCACGTCGATTCGCCTTCCCCCGAAGTCCGTTCTTAGTGCGTCGATCCCACTCGATCGAGGGCAAAGACACTGCCTGAATTCACCCGGCCGAAGTCGGGGGCGATGGGGAGCCCAGGCCGAACGGATCAGAGCGCTCTCTACCCGAACTTCGCCTGTTACTCGTCCAGATCCCCCGCTTTGATATAGCGTCCAGGTCCGGCAATTGGTCTAGCGGTCTTCGCCCTCGTGTCGCGTGGAATGGGCACTCGTCGAATGTGCACCTGAGGAATTGGGAGGGCTCGAGGGCACACCGGCTGGATGCACAGCCGCCGAACCGCGACCTGCAGCCGAATCCCCACTCCGATTCGCGGAGGGCGGCTCGTACGCCCGACCCGCGGGCGAGACATCGGGACCCCGGCCAGCAGCCGAGGGATCCTGCTGCGTTCCGGGTGAGTGTGCACTGCTTGGGTGCACGCTCGCCGGATGTGTGGAGCGCGCGCTGCTCGGAACTTCGTCTTCCTTTGAGGTTATCTTGACCCGGACGCCAGGAGCGTCCCCATCGCGCGCCGAGAACTTCACCTGCATGGTCACATCCACGGAGAGACGTGTCAGCGCGCTCGCGATCTCATCGGCCACATTGGTGCGTTCGATTAGCACCTTCAGCTCGCGCGCGACCAACCGGTAGACGTTTTGTTTTGTCTCTTCCAGCTGGATGAGCAGATGCTGGCTGAGCAGATGCAGCACTGCATCTTTCGGGATTTTCATCTCCGCGAGCAGCTGCCGCATCGGCTCGGCCGACAGATTTTTCGCGCCCGCATCGACGAGGCGCTTCAGCAGCTCCGACAAAACACCGTCGCTGGGACCGCGACTCGGCCCCGAGCTTGGCCGCGAACGCGGCGGAATGCCCTCGCCCTCTGGCGGTCCTTTACACACGCTACCTCGCGGGTTTGTCCGGGGGTGGTACATCGGGAAGCAGCGCTGGTCAAATCCACTTTATCCGGAAGCGGCAGGTTGGAGCACTCACCGTTTTGGAGCACTTGTCACCCCGGCCGAGCTAGACTCCATTCGTGGTTGACTTCTCGCCCCATGTCGGGCGGCGCAAACACATCCAGCAGCAGATTGGACAGGGCGTACTGGTGTTGTTCGCGGCGGCCCCGACGCTGCGAAACAACGATGTTAAACACGAGTTCCGTCAGGACTCGGACTTTTACTACCTGACCGGCTTCGGCGAGCCCGACGCCGCGCTCGTGATCACGGGCGGCGCCACTCCTCAAAGCACGCTGCTGGTGAGCCCCAGGGATCCCGAGCGCGAAGTATGGGAAGGGGCGCGATTGGGGGTCGATGGCGCGCAGCGTCTCGGCTTCGACGAGGTCTTGCCGATCGGGGAGATCGACGAACAACTGCCGCGGTTCTTGCTCGACCGCACGCACGTGGTTTGCCGTTTCGGCGGCGATTCGCTGGTCGATCAGCGCCTGGTGCGCGCGCTCGGGGTAGCGCGTCGGCAGATGCGCCGCGGAGCGGGGTGCCCCAGTTCGCTGGTTGACGTGGCCACGCTGGTGCACGAGATGCGGCGCAACAAGGAGAGCTCGGAGATCGCGCTCCTGGAACGAGCCATCGAGATCAGTGGCGCGGCGCACCTCGCTGCGATGCGCGAAGCGCGCCCGGGAGCTCACGAATACGAGATCGAGGCCCTGCTGCGCGCAACCTTTCGCGCTCGGGGCAGCGAGCGAGTGGCCTATGAACCCATTGTCGGCTCGGGCCCGAACGCGACCATCCTGCACTACGTGAAAAATCAACGTCAGATGCTGGACGGGGAGCTGCTGCTGATCGACGCCGGCTGTGAATACGGTTACTACGCGGCAGACATCACCCGCACGTTCCCCGTGAGCGGCAAATTCAACGCCGAACAGCGCGAGATCTACGAGCTGGTCCTCGCCGCGCAGAAGGCCTGCATCGCCGCGGCGGCTCCCGGCGTGACGCTCGAGGCGCTGCACCAGCAGGCCACGCGCGTGATCTGCGAGGGCCTCATCTCGCTGGGCGTGCTGAATGGTGGGGTCCGGGAGGCAGAGGAGACGGGCAGCTACAAGCCCTACTTCATGCACAAGACCAGCCACTACCTGGGCATGGATGTGCACGACGTGGGCCGGTACTTCGAGCAGGGCAAGCCCCGTCCCCTGGAGCCAGGGGTGGTGATCACGGTCGAGCCGGGCCTGTACTTCTCACCAGAGGCACCGGAGGCGGCAGCGCGCTTCCGGGGCATGGGCGTGCGCATCGAGGACGATCTGCTGATCCAAGCAAACGCGGCTCGTGTCCTGAGCGAGGCCGTGCCAAAAGAAGTGGATGAGATCGAACGGGCCTGCCGCCAGTGAGCTGCGCCGCGCCCGCGCCTGCTTGTGCGGGCTTTCAGTGTGGCTGGCGTGGGCCTGGGCGGCTCAGGCGGAGGCTCCGGCGCATGCGTCGCAGGCCGCTTCACAGCTGCATGGCCAGGCCTCGCTCTCCCTGGGGCGCGGTCTGCGCTTCAACAATCCTTACCGTCTCAGTAAGCCACTGGGGGATACCGCCGAGTCCGTTTCGCTCTCGGCGACCTATCTGGACGCAGGACTCGGCATCCTGTTCCCAATGGCTGCACGACTGGAGCACGGGGCAGCGCTGGACGCCTTGGTCGCGCTCGATGGCATCGATCAATTCGGCATCACGCCGTCCTATCTGCTGCAGTACGCTTCCAGTCCGCATCTGCGCTGGCACGCGCGGCTTGGGCTGCCCATCGTGGTCGCCCCAGATGCCTCGCTCGGGCTGGAGGCTGCGCTGGGGCCGTCCGTACCTGTCGCCTACGGCTTGGGCCTGACGGCGGAGCTCGTGGGCAGCGTCTTCTTCGGCGCCGCGACGGAGCAGAAGGGCGTGACGACCATCCCGATGCTGGCGCTGCAGCTGGGCATAGCCTTTGATGACCACGTCAGCTGGTGAGAAAGAGATGGACGAGCTCGACTCCTCGCGAGAGCCAGCCTCACGGCGAACGCCACGGGCGCTCCTGACGGCGCTGGCCCTGTTCTGCCTGGCGCCCACTCCCGGGGATATCGGTGGCTGCGGCCAACCCGCGCGCGATCTGGACCCGCAGGTCTTCTTCGAGTCGCAGCAGGCCATCGAGTGCCGGCGCTGTGAGGAATGCAGCATTCGCACCCGCGCGTGCGAGGACGCCTGTGACGCCGTCCCCGTGCCCGAGCAGTTTCCGGATGGTTGCTACCCGCTGGTCCACGACGGGACGGTGTGCCTGCGGGCACTCACCCAAAGCTCGTGTGACGAGCATCGCAAAGTCATGGCTGATCCGCCACGCGTGCCGAGCGAATGCAACTTCTGTCCTGCGCTGCCCTGAGGAGCCGGCGGGTTCAGGGGCCGTGCCAGCTGGCACCGAAGTCGTCCGAGGCCAGCACCGCATAGCTCCGGTGCTCGCGGTCGGCACCAGCGTAGAGCAGCACGCGCTCGCCGAGTGAGAGCAGGCGAGCCGGGACGGTGTCCGAGTCTGAGCCCGTTTCGGCAGCGTCGAAGGCGACGACGGGCGGCGTCCAGGTCTGCCCATCGTCGCGGGACGAGAACACCCGCACGATGCCGCCGCGCGAAGCGGCCAGGATCGTGGCACCGCGCGCGCGGGCCGCGGAGAGTCCCAGCGCCGAGGCGGATTCGACCGCGACCGATTCGGGTACGCTCAGCTCGTGGCAGCGGCCCAGCGCTGGGCAGGAGCGAAAGACGGGCGGCTCGTGTCGCGCCTCATCGCTCAGGATGGCGACGGCTCCGTCGGCGTCGCAGGCGAATGAGAGCAAGCGCCGATCGGCGGAAGCCAGCGGCACGCTGCTGGCGAGCTGGCCCTTTTGCCAAGACTCCAGTTGCAGCGCCTCGCCGGTCGCGCCCAGTCGGAAACTGGTCGCCGCGTTTCCCACCGAGCAAGTGCCGAGGCGCAGTTGCTCGGCCAGATCGCCGGTGCTGGTGCGAGACCAGCTGCGACCAGCGTCGCGAGACCAGTAGGCCGACAAATTCGCATCGCGTCCGGTCGCCAGCAGGTAGCCGCCATCTGCCTGTTTGACCGCGGCGTAGCCGAGGTCCGCTGCCGGCAGCCCTCGC
>JAICTU010000700.1 GCA_025936205.1 Polyangiaceae bacterium
CAGGTGCCGGACCGAGATCCCGAAGTGGCGCGAGATGCGCTGAGCGTCATAGTCGCAAGCACGCGCCAGCTCGCGCAGCGTGTGCTCGTCAAAGCCCGTGGGTCTCGCTGGAGCGAGTGGACGGTGGCTGTTGGCGAGCGGGCGGAGAGCAACAGCACGGGCTCGATACTGCTCAGTGGACTGTCGACCTTGCATGCCGACAATTGTGGGGACGAGCGCGCTGCAGCGTATAGAACGAATGTGAAGCGGCCAGCCAAGGGCGAGCGCGCTGCAGCGTATAGAACCAATGTGAAACGGCAGCACCGAGCGTGATCATTCACGCTGCAGTACTGCCGAAAGAGGGCTGCCGAAGAGCAGGCGGAGCGGACGCCTAGTGTCCTGTAACGCAAGTTACAGGCACAAATGTAGAGGCAGTGCCCCGGAACAGAGAGGGCCTTTGCGGCAGAATTCCCGCGGCCCTCGCCCCGCCAGGGGCCGCGGAATTCTGCAAGGAACTTTGGTTACGGGGCACTAGTTCGCGCGCGCGCCCGGACGCTTCGCGGGAGCTGCCGCCGCTGCGCCTTTGGAACCACCAACGGAACCACCAGCAGCGACCTTCACCGCTCGACCGCGCGAGCTGCCGGATTCCTCGTCGTCGTCGTCCGCGGCGGCGCTAGCGGCGCGGCTCGAGGCGCTGGAGGCAGAACTCGCTGCAGCATAGGTGCCGGAGGAGTGGCTGCCCTCCCCCTTGCCGCCTTCTTTGGTGCTTTCACCGCCACCGCCGGTGCCGCCGGTACCAGCCCCATTCGTGACGGCACCGTTCGCGCCAATACCAGCGGCAGAGCCGCCAATACCAGCGGCAGAGCCGCCAATACCATTGTGAGCAAGAATCTGCGCTTCGAGCTTGGCCATGAGCTCGGGATGCTCTTCGAGGTACGCGCGCGCGTTCTCGCGGCCTTGACCGATGCGCTCCGGACCCACCGAGTACCAGGCGCCGCTCTTCTGGATGAAGTTGAGATCGACCGCCATGTCGACGATCTCTCCAGAGCGGCTGACGCCCTTGCCGTAGAAGATGTCGAACTCCGCCTCGCGGAACGGCGGGGCCATCTTGTTCTTCACGACCTTTACGCGCGTGCGGTTGCCGACGACCACCATCTCGCCCTTCTTGTCCTTGCTGGCCTCCTTGATGGCGCCGATGCGGCGGATATCGAGGCGCTGGGAAGCATAGAACTTGAGTGCGTTACCGCCCGTCGTGGTCTCCGGGCTGCCGAACATCACGCCGATCTTCATGCGGATCTGGTTGGTGAACATCAGCACGCACTTGGAGCGCGCCACCGTGCCCGTCAGCTTGCGCAATGCCTGGCTCATCAAGCGCGCTTGCAGACCGACGTGGGAATCGCCCATTTCGCCTTCGATCTCGGCCTTGGGCACCAGCGCCGCCACCGAGTCGACGATGATGATGTCGACCGCGTTGGAGTTGACCAGCATGTCCGCGATCTCGAGCGCCTGCTCGCCGTAATCGGGCTGGCTGATCAACAACTCTTCCGTCTTGACGCCCAGACGGCGCGCATAGGTGATGTCGAGCGCGTGCTCCGCGTCGATGAACGCCGCCACGCCACCCTGCTTCTGGATGCTGGAGATCGCGTGCAGCGTGAGCGTCGTCTTGCCGCTCGACTCCGGGCCGTAGATCTCCACGATCCTGCCGCGGGGGTAGCCGCCGATGCCCAGACCCACGTCCAGACCGAGCGAGCCCGTGGAGACGGCTACGACCTCTCCACCGATCTTCTGGCCATCCGCGAGCCGCATGATGGAGCCACGGCCGAACTCCTTCTCGATGCTTCCGATGGCGAGTTCCAACGCCTTCTGCTTGGTCTTGTCTTCCGGCACGGCGGCTCCTTTTCGATCGGGTACTGTCGATCGAGCGATCGAGGTACTCCATCGATCTGGAGCTAGACTACTGATAATTCATTCAGTTGTCAAGAAGGCCTCTGCCACTGGCCTCACTTGCGGCTCCGGACCGCTGCACGGGCGGGCAAGCGTGCTTCCGGCACGTCGCCGAAGACTTCCTGCGCCAGGGCCAGCGCCTCGAAATAGCCCGCCGACACCTCGCCCACCTCCAGCCGGAACTGCTGCGCCACCTGGGCGACCTGCTCCCACTCCGCGCGCTCGTACGCCATCGTGCACGCCAGCAAGGGCGCCAGCGGCCCGGTCGAATCGAGCAAGGCGCCGCGCGCCTCGGGCGACAACGGCAGCTCGTCGACGAGCTCCGTGAGCGGGCGCCCGAGCACCGCATCCAGGAGCGACAGCATGCCCACCAGGAACGCGTCCGTCTTGTGGCGCGCCAGCGGCGAGCGACAGGCCAGCTCCTCGCACAGGTAAGCCCGCACGAACGACTGCACCAGCAACTCCTGCGGGCGGTCCTCGCCCATGCCGGCGATGCAGAACACGCTCACCCAGCGCCGCAGCTCGTTCTCACCCAGCGCCACCAGCGCCTGGCGGATCGAGTTGATGCGCGCGCGGAAGCCAAAGGCTGCCGAGTTGACCCGCTTCAGCACCCAGTGCAAGAGCGTGCTCTCGGTCTTGACGATGCGTTCGATGGCGTCGAAGTCCAGCCGCGGCGTCTGGATCTGCTTCAGCAGGCGCAGGTAGTTCAGCTTGAACGCCGGCACCTCCTGCGCGCCGATCATCTGCGGCTTCGCAAAAAAGAAGCCCTGGAAGTAGCGGTAACCGAGCTCGGCGGCGCGCTTGAACTCCGCCTCCGTCTCGATCTTCTCCGCCAGCAGGTTCGGGCCGTGCTTGGCGAAGCGACGCGCGATCTCCTCGCGGCTCTTGGCCTCGGAAGCGCGCCAGTCGACCTTGATCACGTCGGAGAGCGCGATCAGCGGCTCGTACTCGGGACGCAGCAGCACGAAGTCATCGAGCGCAACCGTGTAGCCGTTGCCCTTCAGGCGCTCCACCGCGGCGACCAGCTGCGCGTCGGGCTCGACGTCCTCCAGAATTTCGATCGCCACGCGATCGTGCGGCAGTGCGTTGGCCACATCATCGAGCAGCAGCTGGCGCGGAAAGTTGATGAAGGCGAGCTTGCCGCCGGTGACGTTGTCGAGCCCCAGCGACAGAAAGGTGCGCGCGATGACCGCGGACGTCGCTCGCTCGCCCTCCGTCGCCACAAAGCGATTCTCCGCGGACGCGCGGTACAAGAGCTCGTAGCCGTGCACCTGCCGGTAAGCGTCGAAGATCGGCTGGCGTGCCAGGTAAATTTCGGCACGACGAGTCGTGCTCATCGGGCCGGAGAGCTCCTGGGCGCTGCCCTCGGTCCGAATCCTGTCCCCCGCGTTCATTTGCGTTTCCATGATCGGCAGCGCGAGGCGCTTCCTGAGCCGCGGGCACGGCTCAGCCGAGATGGGACAGCGGCGGCCCGGATGCGGGCACTCCGCGTTTCCGGCCCTGCTTACTGGCTGCCGCCGCGTGCCACGGCGGCAGCGGGCGCGCTGGCGCCGGCGACACTCGCAGGCGCCCGGGAGCCGCGCCATGCAACGATCGCGTAGGCGCTCAACGCACCCAGCGCCAGGCCGCACAACCCCGCCGACCAGGCTACTCGTGC
>JAICTU010000705.1 GCA_025936205.1 Polyangiaceae bacterium
CGACGGCGCCCAGCACGAACCCCACGATGCCGCCGCCGAGGTGCGCGGTGAGATCGACGCCGGGCACGAAGCTGATGCCGAGGTTCAAGGCCAGCACTTGCCAGCCCGCGCTCAGCCGCATGCCGCGCGCGCGCAGCACGTGCCGCGTCGGAATGCGCATGCCGAAGGCCGCCCCCATCAGGCCCCAGATGGCGCCCGAGGCGCCGACGCTGAACACATCCGGACGCAACAGCGCCGTCGACAGCGAGCCACCCAGCCCCGAGCAGAAGTACAACACCAGGTAGCGCCGGCGCCCGAGCACCGGCTCCAGCACGGACAGCGCGCGCAGGGCCACCATGTTCAAGAGCAGGTGCACCGCGCCCAGATGCAGAAACACGCACGAGAGCAGCCGGTAGTAGTCCCCGGCGCGCACGGCCCGGCCCTGGTTCGCGCCCAGGTACCAGAGGATCGAATCCGAACCCCGTCCCCAGAGGTTGGTCAGGCCCCAGAACAGCACGCAAACCGCGATCAACCCGTACGAGACGGGCTTCTGCTTCGCCGCCGCCCACCACACCTCCAGCAGGGAAGGCGGTGGCGCCGGCTCGTCGGGATACGGTGTTTGCGGTGCGTCCATGGCCGGCCCGATGCTTTGTAGCTCGAGACGCCAGCAGGCATCGCCACGAAACCAGGGGCCGTCCAGCACTCCCGGCTGCCTGGACGAAGGCGCTGGCGCTCAGGAGCTCGCCAGCAGCTGCGTCGTCAAGGCGTCGAACTGGCTGAGCGCTCGCTCGCGGCCGGGTAAGCCGAGCTCGCTGACGAGCGCCGGCGCGAGCTCCGCATCCAGCTCTCGGCGCAGCGCGACGATGCCTGCGGCTCGCACCGCGCTCACCTGTGCCCGCTCCGCAGCGCTGAGCCGAGTCTCCAGCCAGTCCGCCACATCGCGCGAGAGCTGCGCGTGCTGGGTCTCTTCGTCGGCGATGTCCCGCCAGACGGCGCGCACGTCGGGGGCGCCCGCCGTCAGCGCCTGGTGGTGCGCGCAGAGCGCTCCCCAGCACTCGCGCACGCAGCCCTCCACCGCGTTCTCGAGCGCGATCTCCAGCACGCTGCGCTGCGGGCGGCCGCGCACCACGACGGGGGTGAGCTGGGCGCCACGCGCGCGCGCAAGGCGCCCGACGCGCTCGGCGTGCCCCAGCTCTTCCCGCGCGGCCCGCCGCACGCGCTCGAGCAGCTGCGCGGGCGCTCCCAGCGCCCTGAGCTCCTGTTCGAGCAGCGCAAAGGCGAGCACCGCCGCCGCCTCGAGCTGTGCCGTGTGCGCGAGCCAGGCGCCGCTCACGTCGCTCGCCGGCCTGGGGCTGGCGATACACAGCCCATCGGGACGGCGGCCCACGCAGCTGCCGCTGACCATGGGCTTGCCGACTTCCACCTGCGTGAAGGTGCCGTCGGGGCTCACCCGCAGCTCGTACTTCTGAGAGCTGATGGGACAGTCGCTGACCTGCCACGTGCCGCTGGCGACGTAGTCCTCACCGTCTCGCTGCATCGCGCATTCGATCGGGCGGCCATGCGCGAACATGATCAGAGCCGCTTCGTTCGGTGTGTCGATGCGGCCCAGGAACTCGGTCAGCTCGTCGAGATAGTCGATGGTCACGACGGGGAGCTCGGAGAGTGGCGGCGCAGCGCCTGCATCGGCGCTGGCGCTGCCTGCATCGATGGGAGCAGCCCCGGCGTCGCTCGGCGGCGGCGCCTGCAGCAACAGGTCAGGGCTCGTGCCCCGGAGAGGACGCGATACGTACGCGCCGTACCCGGGTTGAGTGTACCACTCCTCGACCACGCGGTTGAGCGCATCGAGGTGATCCCCCTGGACCGAAGTGGCGAGCAGCAGCGTCCACGACGAGGAGAAGAAGTCGTCGTAGTGCCACCAGCTCGCTGACTGCGCGCGCGCGTACTCCACCTCCGCCGTGCAAGCCGCCAGATCGCCCGCGCTCGCGCACGGCTCGCCCTCGACCTCGACCAGCATGAAATCCGGTGGTATGCGCGCGTGCCCGCTGTATCCGCTGTAATACGCCAGCGAGTCATAGCGGTACGCCGCGTTCAGGCCATGCACACGCGAGGGCACCTCACCGTTGCAGACCAGCGCCGCGGAGGGCCTCTCGGGATCGTCCACCGGCGCACTCGACGTGTCGACGGAGGGCGGGCTCTGGACGGTGGGGATCGCGATGCGCCCATCGGGCTGCTTCTCCACGTCGCCTGTACCTCCCACCGGATCTGGGCCGCCGTGCGCCTGACCGGAACAGCCGGCGAGCGAAGCGGCGACGATGGAAGTGAGCAGCGCGTGCAGGGGAGCTGCCTGCGGCGAGAGTCTGCGGAAAGTCATCGCCTCCGCTGGTGCAACGCATGTGCCACGGTGGCGCTGGAATGAAATCGCGCCCTTTGCGCCGTTGAGTGCCAGCTTGTGCCAAGTCTCGAGCTGCGTCCATGGCCGGCCCGATGTCTTTTGGCTCGAGCCGCCGGAAGGCATCGCAACGAAACGAGGGCCCGCGTATACCCGGGCCCCATCATGGCGCCCAGCGGGACACCCGGCTGCCTGGACGAAGACGCAGTCCTGGAGTTCGTGAACGGCTCTCTGGATGCCGACACGCT
This sequence comes from Polyangiaceae bacterium, assembly GCA_025936205.1. The sequence continues at coordinate 2,617 of JAICTU010000705.1, forward strand.
GGGCCGCGTCGAGCAGCATCTCGCGCGCTGCCGGGACTGCAGCTGGCTGGTGACCGCGGCGGTCCTGGTGCGCGATGAGGAGATGCCGAGCGCGCTGCGCGCGGGCGCTCGGATCGGGCTCGATGCCACGGGCAGACGCTTCGAGCAGCTGGAGCTGCTGGCCGAAGGGGCGATGGGCGCCGTGTACTGCGCCGTAGATACCCAGACGGGGGCGACCGTGGCCATCAAGCGACTGAAGCGCTCGATCGCCGCCCAGAGTCCCGATCTCGTCGATCGCTTCCTGCGCGAGAGCGAGATCCTGCGCCGGCTCGATCATCCGAACATCGTCAAGATCATCGCCAGCAGCGACGGCCCCGAGGGCCATCAGATCGCGATGGAGTACATGCCCGGCGGCTCGCTGCGCGGCTTGCTGAAAGCGCAGGGTCGGCTCGCGCCGCGCTGCGCGATGAAGCTGCTGCTCGAGTTGACCGACGCGCTGGCGCGCGCGCACCATCTGCAGGTCACGCACCGCGACATCAAGCCGGAGAACGTGCTGCTCGCGGCCGACGGCACGCCGCGCCTGAGCGACTTCGGGCTCTCGCGCCTGGCCGATCAGGAGCAGACCAACGGCAGTCTGCTGATCGGCACGCTGCCCTACCTGAGCCCCGAGGCGCTCGCCGGAGCGCCGCTCGACCCGCGCGTGGATCTGTGGGCGATCGGCGTGATGCTGTGGGAGCTCCTGACCGGCCGGCTGCTGTTCGAGTTCGACGACTTCGCCGCGACGATGTACGCGGTGCTCTGGGACGACATCCCGCGACCCAGCACGGTGTGTCAGAGCACCCCCGCGGATCTGGAAGCGATCGCGATGCGGCTCCTGGAGCGCGATCCGACCCGGCGGTTCCAGACCGCGCGCCAGGTCATCACCGCGCTGCAGGCGTGCCGGAGCGCGTCGCGCG
>JAICTU010000274.1 GCA_025936205.1 Polyangiaceae bacterium
CAGGGCGAGACCGTCGCCCGGTACTTGCCCTTGCCGCCCTCGATGGCCACGATCACCGCGCTCTTGTCCGCATCGCGGTTGGCGTTGATGCTGATGGTGCCCGAGACCCCCTCGTAGTTTTTCACGTGCGTGAGCGCCTCGCGGATGCCCGCCGGATCCGTCTTGCCGCTGGAGCGGATCGCCTCGAACAGCACGCCGGCAGCGTCGTAGCCCAGGGCGCCGAGGCCCGTCGGCTCCTGCCCGTACTTGGCCTTGAAGTCGCTCACGAACTTCTGCGACTTGGCCGTCGCGGCGTCGGGAGCGAAGTGGTTCGAATAGAAGGAGCCGTTCAGCGCGTCCCCGCCGATCTTGAACAGGTCCGGCGCATCCCAGCCGTCGCCGCCCATCAGCGGCACCTTGAGCCCCAGCCGCTGCGCGGTTCGGGCGATCGCTCCCACCTCCGCGTAGTAGCCGGGCACGTACAGGCCCTGCACGTCGGCGGCCTTGATCGCGGTGATCTGCGCGCTGAAGTCCGTATCACCCGCGGAATACGACTGTTCCACCGGGATCGTGCCGCCGCCCGCGGTGAAGGCTGCCTTGAAGGCATCCGCGAGGCCGATCGAGTAGTCGTTCTTCACGTCCCTCAGGATCGCGACGCGCTTGAACTTCAGCGTGTCCCGCGCGAAGTCCGCCATCACCTTGCCCTGGAACGGATCCAGGAAGCACACCCGGAAGATGTAATCGCCCACCTGCGTCACCTTCGGATTGGTGGAAGAAGGCGAGATCATCGGCACCTGGCGCCGCTGCGCCACGCGCCCGCCGGCGAGGGACAAGCTGGAGGCGACCTCCCCGATGATGGCGACGACCTTCTCCACGTCGATCAGGCGGGTCACGGCGTTCGCCGCCTCGGCCGAATCGCCCCGGTCATCGAGCGTGACCAGCCGCACCTTCTTCCCCAGCACACCGCCCGCGGCGTTCACCTCGTCGATCGCCAGGCGGATCGCCTTGTCGGTATCCTGCCCGAAGTGCGCCGTGTTGCCGGTGAGCGACCCGTAGTGGCCCACGACAATCTCGCTGCTCGCAGGGGCATTCGGAGTGCTGGCGCTGCCGCTCGAACCGCTGGGCTTGGAATCCTTGCAGCCAAAACCAACGACTACGGCGAGCCCCGCGCCCAGCAGAAAGCGCCGGCTGATCCCGCTTTGGGGGCCCGAGACGCGCGGTTTCGAGAGGGCCTGCGAGGAAGAAGAGGAGGTCGGCGGACGGCGCATGGCCCGCTTGTATCACGTTGGTTCAGTGCCGCGGGCAAGCTTACCTCGCGGGGAGCGCTGCCTCGTGGCGGCGAGCGCCCGAGCTGGCCTGGTAACTGGGCCGGGCGCAGTGCTCCGTTCCTGCGCGGATTTGGCTGTGTAGGTACAGTTTTTGGGGGAATGCGCCTACACACCCGGCTTGATTGACGCGCGACGCAACGGCAGACTGTAGGTGTCGGTGGGCTCCGGCGTGAGCCACGGCGGACGTTTACTTTCAACTAGCTCTTTCGTTTCGCCCTTTGACGGAGCGCGTCGAGCAGGTATCTGAGGCAGCGTGGTGACGAGCAAGAACATGGGCAGGAACGGATGGGCGTTGGCGGTTGCGGGCCTGGGCTCGTGCCTGGTCATTGCGGCTGCCTGTGCCGGCGGTGACACCCCGCCTCGCACCGAGGAGCTCGAGCAGTCGATCTGCAACACCTATGAGACGGACTGCGCCGTCGGCGCAGCGGGCAGCACCAGCATGGGCATGGGCGGCAGCGGGACGGGTGGCAGCACGTCCGGAACGGGCGGCAGCGCCTCGGGTACGGGCGGCAGCGCCTCGGGTGGCGCCAGTGGTTCGGGAACGGCCGGTAGTGGCACCTCGGGCAGTGGCACGGTCGTGTCGGGCGATATTTGCGACGCTCCGACGCAGGTGTTCTCGCAGAAATGCTCGTTCCAGCCGTGCCATGGCGATGGGTCGGCGAATGGCGCTTTCGCCGACAGCGAGTCGGCGGCGAAGGCCCTCCTGGACAAGGCCACCAAGAACACGCAGTGCGGTAAGTACATCGATTCCAGCGATCCGGATAAGAGCGCGCTGTTCACCAAGCTCGGCAGTCCTCCGTGCGGTGGGTCGCAAATGCCGCTGGGCTCCAAGCCGCTCGAGCAGGTGGACATCGACTGCGTCCAGAGCTGGCTGAGCCAGTTCTGAATCGATACGCAGCTTACGGGCTCGTGACCGGCACTCTGTGATAAAGTAGCCGGCGTGAAAGCCCCCCGCTGGCGGCGCTCGGAAAGTCGGCGCTTGTCGCGGCGTTGCCGTGCCTGCGCGGTGCTGGTCTGCGTGCCTCTGGCGCTGGGCTCGAGCGCCTGCCGGCGCAGCCAGGATCCACCCGAGGCCGCGCCGTCTCCCGCGCGTACCAGCGCCGCGGCTTCGCGGCCCGCGCCGCCGCCGAACGCCGGCGGTGCCGGCAACGCCAATTCCGGAGCCGCCGGGGCCCCCACCTCTGCCGAGGCGCTCTCGGGCGACGGCCTCTACTTATGCACAAATAAGTTCGAGGACCAGGTCGTGCAGCGCGTCGTGCTGCCCACCGGGCAGGCCTTCTTGATCTCCCATGGCCCGCAGAGCTGGCTCACGAGCGAGGGCGAGAGCCTGGAAGACGAAGACGTGCGCCAGCTGGAGCGCGCTTTTCGCGAAGCGCACTTCTTCGACTTCCCCGAGCACGTCCACACCGCAGGAGCGGCCGAGCGCGAGTGGGACCTGCGCTTCGCGACGCACGACCGCGCTCACCAGGCGGTCAGCTTTCAGGAGCCCGGGTCGCCCTTCCGCGAGCTATTTGCCGCCTGTGAACGCGCCTTCTCCAAGCTACCCACGACGCGCTCGGAGGATGTGACGATGGCGCTGGCCATCTATCGCACGCTCGAGGAATACGCGAAGGGCATGAAGCGCCCGGATCCTCGCCGCCAGCTGCTCCTCGACTGGCTCGATTCACTGCAGGCGGAATTCCCGGGTCAGTGACGGGCTTGGGCGCGGAGCACACGCGCGTTTCTGGCTCGTTTGACTCGAGCTCGCCTACGCTTGCGCCTCTACAGTAGTGCCTGTAACTGGCGTTACAGGTTCACCAGGAGACCCCATCGTGAACCGCGTACGGCTCTTTGCTTGGATCGGCGTGGCCGGCGCCCTGTGGGGCCTGATCTTCGCCGGCATCTCCAGCCTCGACTATGCCTCGCACCTCGACCGGGGCCTGCACGACCTGCACTGCTCCTTCATTCCCGGCGCCGAGGCTTCACCCGTGGCCGAAGGATGCCGCACGGCGTTGAACAGCCCCTACGCCGCGCTCTTCAAGCAGGAGCTCTGGGGCGGCGTACCGATCTCGCTGTTCGGCCTCGGCTGTTTCGCGTTCTTGCTCGGCCACGCGCTGTCGATCGCCTACTCGGGCCCGCGCACGACGCGCGGCGCCGGCGCGCTGTACGCAGCCTTCGCGATCTCGCCCCTGATCGTCTCGGCGATCATGTTCTCGATCAGCTGGTTCGTGCTCGGGTCGATCTGCAAGACCTGCGCGGGCATCTACACCGGCTCGGTGGTGCTCGCGATCTCCGCCCTGGGCGTGCTGGCGGGCAGCTGGGGCAACCGCGCGCCGGGCTCGGGGCGCGGGCTCGTGCTCGCGGCGGCGCTCGCCTTCGGCATGCTGCTCTTCGTGCTGGCGCCATCGGTGGTGTATGCGGCGCTGGCGCCGGACCACTCCAAGCTGGTCACGCAGTGCGGCACGGTGAAGATCCCCAAGGAGTCGCACGGCGCGCTGCTCGCGCTGCACGGCACGGCTCCGAAGAAGCACGCGCTGTTCTTCGAAGATCCGCTGTGCCCGACCTGCAAGTCGCTGCATGAGCGCCTGCGCACGGCGGGCGTGCTCGACCGCCTCGATGTGGACCTGTCGCTGTTCCCGCTCGACAACCAGTGCAACTGGATGCTCGAGCAACCGCTGCACCCGGGCGCCTGCGCCGTGGCCCGCGCCACGCTCTGCGCCAAGTCCACGGGCGACTTTCTCGACTGGGCCTACGCCAACCAGGAAGAGCTCGCCGCTGCCGCCAAGACGGGCGGCGCCACGCTGAGCCAGTTTCTCAGCCGCAAGTGGGGCAGCGAGCTCACCAGCTGCATGAACGCGCGCGCCACCGAGCAGCGCTTGAACCGCCAGCTGCACTTCGCCGCGGACAACGCCATCGCGGTCTCCACCCCGCAGGTCTTCATCGAGGGCCAGCGCCTGTGCGACGAGGACATCGACATGGGGTTGATGTTCGCGCTGGGCAAGCTCGCGCCGGAGCTGGTGCAATGAGCCGCTTCAAAGACCTGCTGAACGACGTACGCGACGGCGGCCACGAGGATGCGGCCCACGCCGACTTTTCGGGCGGTGGCCGCGACCCCAGGTTCGAAGAGCCCGGCTTCGAAGCTCCGAAGTCCCCGCCGGGCTTGTTGCACGGTGCGCTCGTCTCGGGCGCGGCCCTGGTCGTCGCGCTCGGCCTGGTCGGCAGCGCCGTCAAGTCGGCGGGGCGCCGGCTGGAGGCCAACGCGAGCGGCAGCGCCCAGAAGGTGGCGACCGCGCAGGAGGCCGAGGTGGCCTACTGCACCCCCGACTTCAAGACCGTGCTGGAGCGCGTGCTGCACTCCTGCGGCCTGGGCACCGCCACCGAGCGCCGCGGCTGCAAGCCGGCCGACATCAAGACCTTCGCCGCGATCGACGACGCCGACTTCAACGCGTTGTTCACTCCCCTGAAGGAACGCGGCGGCGTGATCATGTTCGATGAGGGCAAGGACGTGCTGGACGAGGCCGGCGCCAAGCTGCTCGACGAACGCTGGTTCGCGCGCCAGGGCGCCCGCTACTTCTTCGTGGTCGCGCGCGCCTCCAAGACGGGCACCCCGGATCAGAACCGCGCGCTCTCGCACCGCCGCGCCAACTCGGTGCTGATGCACCTGCAGCAGCTGGGAGAGGACAGCGAAGAAGAGCTGAACCAGCGCGTGGGCTTGCTCTGGCTCGGCAACGAGTTCGCCCAGCTCTCGCAAGACTACTGCGAGTGGCCCCGCTCCCGCGAGCAGGCCGTGTGCGACGAAGAAGCCATCAACCGCAGCGCGTTCGTGTCATGGGTCGACTGCCGGCTGTGAAGGTATCGCACGGCCTCCTGGCGCTGGCCCTCGCGCTCGGCTGCGACTCCAGCGCCGACGCGCCCGCCAAGTCGCGCGTGCAGGCCGTGCTCGCCGAGGCCGCCGGAGCGCCGGGAACGCCGCCGCCGGCACCGGCTCAGATCACCCCCACGCCGGAGCCTGCTCCTGCCAAGCCGAGGCCGCCGCTCTGCGAAGGCCAGCTCGATAGCAAGCGGGCCTTCAAGCCCGCTGCTCTCCCGCGCCAGCTGGCCCGGGCAGGGGAGAAGGGTGAGCTTCCCGACGATCCGCTCAAGGCCGCGCGCGGACACTGGCTCTGGCTCAACTTCTGGGCTGCCTGGTGCGTGCCCTGCCGTGAGGAGCTCCCACTGCTGTTCGAGTGGCAGCAAAAGCTCGGCGAGCGCATGTCGTTCGCGTTCTTCTCCATGGACGACGACGAGCGCCAGCTCAGCGCCTTCCTCGACAAGCAGCCGGCGACGGGCCTCACGCGCACCCAGTGGCTGCCCGACGGCGCCGTGCGCAAGGCCTGGCTCGAGGCGCTCGGGCTCGAAACGGAGCCGGAGCTGCCCTTTCAGGCGCTGATCGATCCCGAGGGCCAGCTGCGTTGCACGGTGGGCGGCGCAGTGGAAGCCAAAGACCTGCCCGTGCTGGAGCAAATCGTCAGCACCAAGATCACGAAGAGCGACAAGACCTCGAAGAAGAAGAAGAGATAGGCTCGGGGTGCGGGGCATCCCCGCAGAAATTGTGGCTCGGAAGCGCTCGCCTGCGACCGACTCCAGGACTGCCCACTCACCGCCTTCACCGCTGCTCGACCCGCCAGAGTCGCGACGGCTCACGGCCGCCAGAGTCACGGCTCACGGCCGCCAGAGTCACTATGACCAAGCGCACGCTCAGGCGCGACCAGGTCGCGCACGCGGCGCTTGAGCTCTGCTGCCGCGGGGAAGCCGCCGTCGGCCTGCCGCGACCACACCACGGTGTCATTCACCTGAATGCGGAAGGTCCCGCTCTGCTGCGACGGGATCAGCGCTACCTCACCCACCTCCGCCTCGAAGGTCGTGAGCAGCTCCTGAGCGAGCCAGGCCGAGCGCAGCATCCAGCCGCAACGGGGGCAATACTCGATGCTGATGCGCGGACGAGGCGATGCCATCAACGAGTTTCTAGCACCTCCGCGAACACCAGGATCAGCCGCAACTCGCCATCCACCCGCGCGCGCCGTACCTGTAGCGTCAGCGGCTCACCAATCGCCGACTGAAACGAGCGCCGGATGCGCTTGCCGGTGCGCAGCACCTCACCACACCACTCCGCCAGACGAAGGCCGAGCCCGCGGCACGTTCCGCTGACGTTACCCCCGATGTCCGCGTCCTCCAGCGCGAGAAAGTGTGCTGCCATGGCGTTGAAGTGGCGCAGGGTGAGCTCGTGATCGAGCAGCACCACGCCGAGCTCCAGGCCGTCCAGCATCTGCTCGAGATCGAGGGCAGTCAGGCGCAGCTGCTCGACCTTGGAGCGCAGGGTTTCATTGACTCCGTGCAGCGCGTCGTTCGCGTGCTGCAGCTGAGTGTTGAGGCTCCTGACCTCACCGAAGGCCTGCACGACAGGATCGCGCTCGGGATGCAGCATCCCGGCGCGCTCGGGAGCCGCAGCCTCCAGTGGCGTGACGCCCAGCTCGAAGATGCCGCTCTCGCCCACTCGAGACCCGCTCTGCTGCTGCTCAGGAATGCTTGCCATCGGCCCCCCTTCCGCGCTTCCTTGCGCGCTCGCCGCTACAATGGGGCAGGTGGCCCCTGAGCTGTGAACGCTTCGACTGTCAGCTGCAGAATACCGCACCAGCGTTCCGCTTCGAACGACATTCGTCCCGGTCCGAGCCTGAAGTACGCGTGAAATGTCTCCTCCTGTTTCCTTCCGGGGCGGTCTGGGTGGCGGGCGCTTACATCGGGCGTTGCCCAGTCCGATCGCGCTCGACGTCTTCCAAGCGCAGGCGCTCGCTCGTTCGCGACTGCTGTTGAAATGGTAGGGCCAGCTGAACTCGCGCTCCGTCACGTTGCACGGTGACACTGCGGCCGCGTGGCGCGACAGCTGAAACAGCATGGAAATATGGCGGTGCTGAGGCAGGGCTGCCTGGCTCGCTGCGTCATCGATCGCCGACTTGACAGCCTGGCGTTCGTCCTTGCGGGCTGGCAAGAAGGAGCGACTCGCGTCGCCGCGCAACTCGGTGTCGAGCTGAAGTTTGTGCACGCAGAAGCGGACTTGCTCGCTCCCTTGGGGCCTCCGAGCCACGGGAGCGTCGCTGGTGCGCCCCGACGGCTACGTGGCGTGGCGCTCGCGCGAGCTGCCAGAGAAGGCTGCAGATCTGCTCGGCACGGCGCTGGCCCGAGTGGCATGCGCCAAAACCTCGGCAGAATGACAGCACCTCGACCATGGATGTCGATCTTCTGGTATGAAGCAGCGGGGGGCCAAGTGCAGATCCGAATTCAAGGGCTCGACCTGGAATCCGAAATCGGGAACCAGATGCAGAGCATCATCGTTCGCGGTCTTTCGGCAGAGGGACAGCCGGTGTGCGTCGTGCTCAGCGATGCGGCGACGGCGAATCTGGTGCAGCAGGTTCTGAGCCTCGCGGGGCCACAGGCGATACGGGCACGTCTCGAGGCGCAGCCCTGTCTCTGGGAATGCCCGCTTGCTGAATGGCCGAACGTCGCTGGCAGCTTTCGTCCCAACCCGTGCCCGCCGACTTGCGTGCTCTCGCTGTGCGAGCAGATCCGCGCGGCGGTGTTCGAGCCCGGGCGTGGGGAGCCGATCCTGGTGGGCTTTCCGCCGTGGCAGGGAGAAGGCTTGTACTGAGGTGCCGTCCAGCGGCTGCTCACCCTCCGCCGTCGGCAGGACCGGCGTCATCGCTGCCTGCGTCGGCTGGTCCCGTGTCGGCCGCTCCCGCATCCGCGCCCTTGGCATTGCCTCCGACCCCGGGCGGCGGAGGCCCCAAGCCATACGGTGGGGTGGGGCAGCTAGGGGCCAGTGGGTTCTCGCAGGGATCCGGGTTTGCTCCAGATCCGTTGCCTGCCGTGCCCCCCCTACCTCCGGCGGCGTTGCCACTGCCGCCGGTGCCACTGCCGACGCTGGCTCCTGCGCCACGGGCTGAACGATCATTATCGGCGTCGGTCTGTCCGCCGCACGCCTGACCCGCGAGGCTCAGCCCGAGCACGAAGAGGGTCGCCCGCTTGGCGTCCCGCGGGATCACCACTTCCCGAAACGGACTCGACGACCCTTTCTGCGCTGCACCGCAGAAGGGGCACTGCTCTTCCTGGGGTCGGATGTGGCGCTGACAGGCCGTGCAGAGAATGAGCGATGCCATGAGATCTGAGACTTCGGCTCAAAGATACGGCCGACAAGGCATCGAGTCCAGGAACGCCTCGCGCGGCGCGCGGCTGGCCGTCACTGTTCCGAAATGGCCAATTCCATGCTGTGAACGTAGGGACGGTCGGGACGCGGCCCTAGATCTTGCCAACCGTGCTTTGCGTAGTACCTCAGCGCCCTGACGTTGGTCGGAGACACAGACAGGCGGACCGTCTGCACGCGATGCCGACGAAATACTTCGATCGCGTGAGAATGAAGCTCGGCGCCGAGCCCGCGCCCGCGTTCCTCGCTGGCGAGATAGAAGAGATTCACCACGCCGAGCCCTGAGGCGGGCTGAATCCCCATTTCGAGCTGGCCAACGATCCGGTCACCGCGCCATACGTGAACGGCACCTTCCGGAAAAGTCGCGAGCATATGCTCCAACCCGGCGCGATAGCCCTGAGCCCCGCCGATCGCGTCAAACGCATCGGAGTTCCCGTAGCTGCAGACGAACGCATCGCAGAGAAACTCGACGCATCGTTGAAAGTGACGGTCCAGGTCGATCGGCAAGAAGCGCGCGGGGCACATCGTTCGAGTCTCTCAGCGTAGCAGCGCATCAGGCTGATGGAGAGTATTCGGCCAGAACGGCTGCAATTCATTGCCCAAACTGGGTCAGGCTAGTCTCAACCCTGTCGCTCGATCATAATAGGGCCATGCACCGCGTGGTTGTCGTTGCCCTGGATGGCGTGATCGCGTTTGATCTCTCGACGCCCACGGAGGTGTTCGGGCGTGTTCGTTTACCGACTGGGCGCGCGGGCTATCAGGTGCGGGTCTGCGGTGTCAGTCCCGAGGTCGATGCAGGTGCATTCCGAGTGAGCGTGCGGTACGGCCTGTCCGAGCTCCGCAAAGCCGACACGGTGATCCTGCCGGGTGTTGCAGATCTGGGTGCCCCCATTCCCGAGGCACTCCGTCGCGGTATCAGGAGCGCCGCCCAGGCAGGAGCGCGCGTGGCTTCGATCTGTACGGGCACGTTCCTGCTGGCGGCAACCGGTCTGCTCGATGGTCGGCGAGCCACCACGCACTGGGTTGCGGCGGGCGAGCTCGCCAGGCGCTTTCCGAAGATTGACGTGGACCCTAACGTGCTGTTCGTAGATGAAGGCATGGTCCTGACCTCGGCCGGCGCAACAGCAGGCATCGACCTGTGCCTGCACATGGTGCGGCGCGACTATGGCGCCGCGGTTGCCGCGTCGGCGGCACGCCTCTCCGTGATGCCGCTCGAACGCCAAGGCGGACAGGCCCAGTTCATCGAACACCGGCAGCCCCCGAGCGAACAGTTACCCCTCAGTCGTTTGCTGGACTGGCTGGAGGAGAACCTCGATGACCCCTCGATATCTCTGGACGTGATTGCGCGCCAAGGCGCGCTCAGCGTGCGCACGCTGAGCCGGCGCTTCAGGGAGCAAACGGGTACGACACCGCTCAACTGGCTATTCCGGGCTCGTGTCCGCCGAGCGCAGGTGTTGCTCGAGACCACGCCGCTCTCCGTGGAGCGAATCGCGACCAGCGTTGGCTTTGGGTCAGTCACGGCGTTTCGAGTTCACTTCCGCCGCGTCGTACGCACGAGTCCACAGTCGTATCGTCGCGCATTCCGCGGTGCTCCCGATCGTTCCGCTGCTTAGCGCGCTGCCGGCAGCTCGGCTCGCTGTGAGTCCGCCTCGGCGACCAGGACGCCGTGGCCAGATCTGGTCGAAGATTGGCGATCGCGCCACTCGCCCCCGAGCGCGCGTCGCATCATGATTTCGACATGATCGAGCCGTTTCGGCATCGTGGAGCCTGGATCGCCGTACTACTGGCGAGCGTGGTGCCCGGCTGTACCGGGTGCGGCTATCGGCGCTGCAACGCGCCTCCGCCGGCGCAGCTCGCGGCGCTGCCGGAGAGGCTCTCCGAGACGGGTCTGTTTATGCCCAGCAGTACCGAAGCCTTGGCAGCCGGGGTGCGCTTCTACGCGCCGTCCTATCCACTCTGGAGCGACGGCGCGAGCAAACGGCGCTGGGTCTGGCTGCCCGAGGGCAGCGAGATCGATAGCGCGAACATGGACGATTGGGTGTTCCCTGTCGGAACCAAGTTCTGGAAGGAATTTTCGCTGGACGGCAAGCGGGTCGAGACGCGGTTGCTCGTGAAGCTGGGGCCTGCTGAGGACGACTGGGCCGGGGCGGCATACCTGTGGGAGCTCGATCAGCGGGACGCGCGCCTCGCGCCGGAAGGCGCCAAGAACAGCAACGACACCGGCTATGAGGTGCCGAGCGCCACCCAGTGTGGGGGCTGTCACGGTGGACGCCGCAGTCATGTGCTCGGGTTTTCCGCAGTGCAACTGGAAGCCGCCGACCTGCCCTTGTCGCTCGCCGAACTCGTGAACGAACACCGGCTGAGCACGGCCCCTGCACACCTGCCGGCCATTGCGCGGGACGAGCGACAGCGGGCTGCGCTCGGCTACTTGCACGCAAACTGCGGCCATTGCCACAACCCTTACCGCCCGCCGCGCGGCACTGGCCCACGTTGCTATGACCCAGAGCGCAGCCTCGATTTTTGGCTGCCCAGCGACCCGCAGGATGACCTGGCCGGAGCGCTGCGCACGGCAGTGCCGCGCTATGTGACGCCGGGCGATCCGGATGACAGCCGGCTCTTGACGTTGGTGTCGCGGCGCGGGGCTCGCTTGCACATGCCCCCGTTGGGATCGCATGAGGTCGATGCCGCCGGCGTGGCGCTGTTGACGGAATGGATCGCGAGCCTGCCCACGGGGCGAACCGCTGCAACAGGCAGCGCTGCAACAGGCAGGATACATCCCGACGCGCGGAGCTTGCCGTGAGCGAGGTCTACGACCTGCTGCTCATCGCGCATTCCTTCACGCGTTGGTGGGTGCTGGTCGCGTGCATGGCAGCCGTGGGCTATGCGTTCTGCGCCAGATGGATCTTTGCTCCCGACGCGCGGGCGCGCGACTTCCGCGTTGGACGCGCGTTGGTAGCCAGCGTCGATCTGCAGGTGTTGCTCGGAATGAGCTTGTACTTCGGCGTGAGTCCGCTTCCGCGCGCTGCGCGGCTGCTCTGGGCCGAGCAAGGATGGCGCGCGCTGTGCGCGGACCCGCTGCTGCGCTTCTTCGGATTGATCCACCCAGCGCTGGCCCTGGCGGCGGCGTTCGTCGTCCATGCCGCCTGGGTAGCCGTGCGCCGTGCCGAAAGCAGCGCTGGCCGGCAGCGCCGGCTCGCGCTGGGCGCCGCCCTCGGACTGGCGTTATTTTTGGCGGCGGTGCCTTGGCCCTTTCTGGGTCACGAGCGGCCGTGGTTACGTTTTTGAAAAGGAGAGCCGGGTGAAGACTGCGAATGAAACAAGCGTCAGCTTCGAGTTGCTAGCGTTCGTGGAGGGCGTGTCGTTGCTCGCGCTCCTCGCCATCGCCATGCCGCTGAAGTATTTTGCGGGGCTACCGCTCGCCGTGCGTGTGGTCGGGCTGGTCCACGGTCTCGCATTCCTCGCGTATGCCGGCAACTTGGTCGACGCACTTGCTTCCGGCAAGTGGTCTCGCCGTACGGTGCTGCTCGGATTGCTCGCCGGCTTCTTGCCCGCGGGTACCTTCGTGTTCGTGCGGCGCTTGCGGCGGCTGGGGCCGACGCTGGCGGCACCGTCGCGCTGACGAGCATCGGTGCTCGGAGCGGGAAGTTGGCGGCCGGCGCGCCAGCGCTGACCTGTGCGTTTGATTTTGGCCGGACCTCATCTGCACGGCGCTGCCCGAA
>JAICTU010000177.1 GCA_025936205.1 Polyangiaceae bacterium
CGCTAGCAACGACCCTTGGCTCTTCGTGGATTCCTTGGCACTCTTCGGCATGGCGGTTCCTTTCTGGAATTGCACCCCGAGATTTCCTCGGGGCCGGGTGGAACCGCCACCTCAACTTTCAGCAACAACCGGGACGAAGCCGGCTGTGCCACCGGAGAGGAAGCGTACTCGATTCTGATGGCGCTGCAGGATTACCAGAATGAGTCGCGCACGGCCTTTGCCGTACAAGTCTTCGCCTCGGACATCAGCGAGCTTGCGATCGCGAAAGCCCGCGCCGGAAGGTATCCCGAGAGCATCGCAGCTGACGTCAGTGCAGAGCGTTTGCGCCAATACTTCTCGAAGGTGGATGGCTCCTACCAGATCCGCAAGGATCTGCGGGAGATGTGCGTATTCAGCCGCCACAATTTGCTCGATGATCCTCCGTTCGCGAGGTTAGACTTGATCAGCTGCCGCAACGTGCTGATCTAGATCCAGGAGGCTCAGCGGAATATCATTCCGCTCTTCCACTACGCGCTCGTGGATCACGGCTTTCTCTTGTTGGGACGCTCGGAGATGCCGCACCGTCCCGATCTGTTCTCGGAGGTCGAGCCTGGCCACCGCATCTATTCAAAGCGCCAGGTGACGAAGAAGCCGTACGCATCCTTTGCCCGCAAACGTGGTGGACACCGCGGTGCCCAGGGCGACAGCGATGGGACCGCGCCGCCGCCTTCAGGACGCACCATTGATTGGAGTAGCGAGATGGATCGCATCCTGCTCTCCAGGTATAGCCCAGCGGGTGTCCTGATCGATCAGGGCCTGGAGGTACTAGAGATCCGTGGTCGGGCGGCGCCCTTTCTGGCCTTGTCCTCCGGCAAGGCGAGCCTGCATCTGATGAAGCTTCTCCCTGATGCAGGACTCTTTCTCGAAGTCGAGAAGCTGACGCAGAAAGCGCGCCAGACAGACACGAGCCAGCGGCGCGAACGCATCCCCTATACGGCAGAGGGGCATTCGGGCGAACTGAACGTGGAGGTGATACCGCTTCGCAGCAAGGAGCAACGAACCTATCTGGTCGTGTTCGAGGCTGTGGATGCGGCCACCCGAGAGCCACAGAACGTGCCCGTAGGCTCCGGCGAGGCAATTGCCAGTCGAGAGTTGCAGATCGGAAAGTTGACGCAGGAGCTACGGGAAGCGCAAGCTCGGGTGGTCGAGCTCTGCGATGCCCATCAGGCGTCGGACGACGATAGCCAGCGGGTGGCTGAAGACGCCCTGTCGGCGAACGAGGAGCTGCAAAGCCTGACCGAGGAGCTCGAGACCGCGAAGGAAGAGCTGGAGGCCACCAACGAAGAATTGCTCACCGTCAATCGGGAGCTGGAGTCGAGAAACGCTGCCCTCACTTCGGCGAGAGATCTCGCAAACGCCACCATCGAGACCGTACGTGTCCCGCTCTTAGTCATGGATGGTGAGCTGATCACCAGGTATGTCAATGCAGCATTCGCCAAGGCGTTTCAGGTGTCGTCTGTGGCTGCGCCGGGTCGACGCTTCTTAGAGTTCTGCGGCGTGGGAGAGGTCCCTGTCGAGTTGCAGACGCAGCTTGACCACCTGCGCGTCGAAGGGCGGCCCTTCGAGCGCCTGGAGATCGAGCTCGTCCTTCCGTCGATCGGGCGCCGCGTGTTGCTGATCGGGGGGTCGCGCCTGGAGGACCTGGGTCTGATCTTGCTGACCATCGAGGACGTCACTCAACAGCGCGACGCAGAGCACGCACTCCAAAGAAGCGAGGAGCAGCGCCGCCAAAGCGAGAAGATGGAGACCGTCGGTCGTCTCGCGGGCGGAATTGCGCATGACTTCAACAATCTGCTGACTGTCATCATCGGTGATGCGGCGCTGCTCCGCGACGCGCAGGCAAACGATCCCGAGGTGACAGCGTTGACGCAGGAGATCTGTCGGACTGCAGAGAAGGCCGCGACCCTGACCGAGCAGTTGCTCACTTTCAGTCGGCGCAAGGTTTTGCAGGCCAAAGTGTTCGACTTGAATCCCCTGATCGGCGATTTCGAATCGATGCTGCGCCGTCTCCTGGGCGAGCAGATCAAGATCGTGGTGCGGACCGCTGCTGACAGGTGTCTCGTCAAGGCTGACCCTGCCGAGATTGGGCGGGTGGTGATGAACCTGTGTTTGAACGCGCGCGATGCCATGCCGGCCGGCGGCGTTCTGACTATCGAGACGGATCATATCACGCTTGACGACCTCAGCACCGCACACGACGTCGTCGCCCCCGGCCGGCACGTGCGACTCGTCATCGGTGATACGGGCCTGGGCATGGACGACGAGACCCGACAGCAAGCGTTCGAGCCATTCTTCACCACCAAGGACGCGAGCCAGGGTGCGGGTCTCGGCTTGGCGACGGTCTTTGGGATCGTGAAGCGGAGCGGAGGTGCCATCGCTTGCGATTCGGAGCTCGGGCAGGGCACCCGTTTCACGATCCTTCTGCCAGTGGCGACCGAGCTCGAGGAGCTAGCCCCCCGTGGCGATGGCGGACTCCGGCAGGCACCGAAAGGCTCAGAAGTGGTTCTGCTCGTGGAGGACGAAGACGCCGTGCGCGGAGTCACGAAGCGGATCCTCGAGCGCTGCGGCTATATCGTACTGGTGGCGAGCAACGGTCGCGAGGGACTATCGGCACTTCAGGCCCATTCTGGCGCCATCGACCTGCTCGTCAGCGACGTGTTGATGCCGGAGATGAATGGAGCGGTGCTGGCGGAGCGCGCGCTCCTGTTGCGCCCGAATTTGAGCGTGCTGCTCGTGTCTGGCCACGCAGAAAATGTGCTCGTGAAGCAAACATCGGCGCGAGGCCTGCCATTCCTGCAAAAGCCGTATACGCCCGCCGAGCTCGCTCGAAAAGTCAGAGAAGTGCTCGATACGGCGCAACGACCAGCGAATGAGGGAATGAGCGTACCGACCGCCAACTGAGATTCTAAGGGGCTGTCAGACGAGCCGGCGGCGCGCAGCGACTGCATCAGGAGCCGCGCAGCTCCGTGTCCAGGGGCATTGCGGGATGCGCGCGGGATGGGGTGCCTCGCTTCGACTCGCGCCGCGCCAGGAGCAGACCTGGTGCCAGGGGCAACCAGAAGCTCAGGCCCCGAAAGCATAGAGTGGCGGCCAGCGCGGGCGCGAGCGGGGTACCCATCAGATGCAACATGCTGACGCTCACCGCTTCGAAGGTGCCGAGGCCGCCCGGCACGATGCCGACGGGTCGCCCCAGGGTGGCCAGCATGAAGGCGGCAAATACGAGCGCCGGGTGGCTCGGTTCACCGAGCGCCAGCAGCAAGCTCCAGAGCGTGCTGGCATCGCAGGCGAAGATCGCGAACTCGAAGAGGAAGCAGAGTGCGAAGAGCCCGCGCGTCACAAAAGAAATCGCGCGGCATGGCCTCCAGGTCGGCGAGCAGGGCTGCGATCGCGCGCCGCCGCCGCAGCCAGCCTGGTAGGGCGCTATAGCCGCGAAAGGCGAGCACCAACAGGCCGCTGATGATGAGCAGGGCGCACAGGGTGAAGATCGCCGTGGGCACAAGCATCCAGGCCGTCAGCTCGTGGAGTGTCGCCGCCACGCAAAGCGCGACCGAGAGCGCGACGAGATACGCAGCGTAGTAGGCGATCAGGTCGACGATCACAGCCGCGAGCGTGATGCCGCGCGGCACACCGCGGCGGCGTAGCCCTTGTAGAATCAGCAATGTGCCGCTGAAGCCGCCAGACGGCACGGCTTGGTCCATGAATAGCTTGGCGAAGCTCAGTCGGACCAGCGTAGACAGCGGGCGCCGCCAACCTGCGCGCGCCAGCGACACGCGCAGCGTGTTGGCATCCGCCAGATACGTGCCCAGTTGCAGGCTGACGGCAAGCCGCAGCCAAGCCGGTGAAACGCGCTGGAACAGGTCGACCAAGGCACGCTCTTCGTCCATGTGCGTGGCCACGACCACGACCACTACGACGAGCCCGATGCCGAAGAGCCATTGCACCAGGCGAGATGTCGGCGGCCGGGCCGACCCGTCGGCGCCGTCCAGTGTCGAGCTCTGCTCCGTCATGGCAGGCCCAATGAAGTCGCCCGCGGGCGGTGCACTAGTTCGAGTCGTCCACCCGCCCACCGGAGTGTGGAGTCGCGATGCTCCGTGCCGCCAAGCGTTTCAGAATCTTGCCCCATGTCTCCTCCTGCACCGCCTTTCTCGGCAGCACACGCCCCATGGCGGTACCTGCGGCGGTAGCCCGCTGCACGCCCCCATCGAGATGTTCCAGGTCGAGGTATTCATCGCCGTCCTGCAGGCGCTTCGCCGTTTCTGCGGTGCTCACGCTGGCCACTTCCGCGTCGGACAAGAGTTGCAGGACGGCGTCACGGTTCAGGTATTGCTCTCGTTCATGGTTCTTCATACTGGCGTCTCCTAGAGTGCGTGTGCATGACTGCCGGCGCGTGATGCTCGCAGGGCCTTGTCCATCGTCAGCATCTCGCCAACGTTCTGAGGTGTAATCAATCCGACGACTTGGCCGTCGCGCAGCACCACCATCGCCCGACCACCATGTGATTGCAGGCGCTCGAAAGCGCTC
This sequence comes from Polyangiaceae bacterium, assembly GCA_025936205.1. Next base: position 4,561 of record JAICTU010000177.1, read on the forward strand.
TGGAGCAGCTCGTCAAGATGGGCGGTATCGACCTTTCCTTCCATCACCAGCTTCACCGCGGCGCTCGGTCCGTGCGCGGCCAATCCCGCGAGCACGTGGGCGTGAGTGACGATGCCGACGAGCTGATTTCCCTCCATTACTGGGAAGTCCTGCTGGAAACCCGACAGCGTGAGCTCCACGGCTCGCGACAGAGTGTCCAGAGGAGCCAGCACCCGGAACTCGGTGATCATTGCCTGACTCACCGGCATCCCTCCCAAGGCCGATTTCACCTGGACGAGCGAGACTTCCCCCTTGGCGCCGATCCAGATGAAGGCTGCGATGAGCATGAGAAACGGATTGAACAGCAAGCCCCAGAGGCCGAGCGCGAGCGCGATCGCCTGGCCAACTCGGGCGGCGATCTGGGTTGCGCGGCTCCGGTCCATGCGTAGCGCGAGGCTGGCACGCAGAATACGCCCTCCGTCCATCGGGAAGGCCGGGAGAAGGTTGAACCCGGCGAGCATCACGTTGATCCACATCAGCTTGGTGAGGAACGGTCCACCTACGATGTGCAACCCTTCGAGCCCGGTGGGACCCTGGATCAGCGCGAGAATTCCGAACAACGCCCCCGCGATGGCCAGGCTCATGACCGGCCCCGCGAGCGCCACGAGCAGCTCTCGACTCGCCTTCTCCGGCATCGTCTCCAGGTGCGCGACCCCGCCGATGGGCAGCAGCAGGATGTCGCGCGTCTTGATCCCAAAGCGCCGGGCCACGAGCGCGTGACTGAGCTCGTGCAGAACGACGCAGGCAAAGACGCTCAGGATCAGCAGTAGTCCGCTGGCAATGGTTCCCAGCGCGTGTCCCTGCAACACATGGCTGAGCGCAATCCAAGCGAGCAGCAACCAGAAACTGGCGTGAATGCGAACCGGAATGCCGAGCAGCGTGCCGATCCGCCACGACGAGCGGACCCGCGCAGGCGTGGGCGCGGGTCGGGGTGGATCCTCCTGCGCAGCCGGACCACCGAGTCCTTGCAATGGTGCAGAGCGAGCATCGGACACTTGGTTGTCTCCTGGGGTCTCGAGCGCGGACGAAGCATCCGCGGCCTCTTGGGTCTGCGAGACCTTGCAAGAGCTGGACCGTGAGCTGGCGCGAGAAATCCCGACCGAGGGCGCCCACATGCCTTCTGCCATCGCCACGCCGCGACATGAACGTTGCTCTGTCGCTAGCTCAACAACGAGGAGCATGAATGCCAGCGAAGAACGGTAACGGGGGCCCGGACGATGCGCGCGGCGACAAGGCGTGGGCCGGTTCCGCTCTCGAGGCATTGCTGAGGCGCGCGAAGGAGCGGCTCGATCAGCTCCTGCCGAGCGGTGGTCTGCGCTGGGTTTGGATGCTAGCCGTCGTCGCACTGGCCGGTATGGTGCTCTGGACGGCCTATTACACGGTACCGAGCGACTCCGTCGCGGTGCTGCAGCGCTTCGGCGCGTATCGCGGGGACGTACCGGCGGGACTACACTTCAAGCTGCCCCTTGGTATCGATACCGCCTCGATCGTTCCCGTGAAGCGGCAGCTGAAGCAGGAGTTCGGGTTCGTGACCAGCGGGGCCGCCGATCCGTATCAAAGCCCTCATGCCGGCGAGGGGAAGCAGGAGACACAGATGGTGACGGGCGACCTGAACGCCGCGCTGGTGGAATGGGTGGTCCAATACCGGATCTCGGATCCAGCCAAGTTTCTGTTCGACGTGCGCGAACCGAGGGGAACGCTGCGCGATGTGTCCGAGTCGGTCATGCGGGAAGTCGTCGGAGATCGCACTGTGGACGAGGTGATCACGATCGGCCGGCAGGAGATCGAGACCGAAGCGCTGACGAAAATGCAGGCGCTTTCAACCCAATACGCAATGGGGATCAGCATCGACCAGGTGCAGTTGAAGGACATCAATCCGCCGGAAGCCGTCCAAGAGTCGTTCAACGAGGTCAACCAGGCCCAACAAGAGAAGGAGAAGCTGATCAACGAAGCTCGGCGCGACTACAACAAGGTGATCCCCCTGGCCGAAGGCGAGAAGGATCAGCGCATCCGCGAGGCCGACGGCTACCGGATCAAGAGGATCAACGAGGCCGAGGGCGACGCCGCGCGCTTCAGTGCCTTGTTGGCGGAATACACCAAGGCACCAGAGGTGACCCGCCGCCGCATCTACGTCGAGACCTTACAGGCGGTCCTGCCAACCCTGCGCTCCAAAATCATCATTGATGCCAAGACGCGCAGCATCTTTCCCTTCCTGAACCTGGACTCGCAGAAGCTCGACCAACAGAAGCTCGAGCCCGCAAAGAAGGCCGGCCCATGACCAGGATGAAGGAAGTGGTGCTGCTGGCGGTGGTGCTGCTCGGAGCGTCCATCGTGATGGGCTCGATCTATGCCGTGAGCGAGGTCGAACAGACCATCATCACACAGTTTGGCAAGCCAGTCGGCGTGCCTGTCGTTTCGGCTGGTCTGAAGTTCAAGCTGCCGCTGATTCAAGACGTCAATCGTATCGACAAGCGAGTCCTGGAGTGGGACGGCAACCCGTCGGACATGCCGACCAAGGATAAGCTCTACATCTCGGTCGACCTGTTCGCGCGTTGGCGGATCACAGACCCTCTTCAGTACTTCTTGCGCCTACACGATGAACGCAGTGCCCAGTCCCGCCTGGACGATGTTCTGGGCAGTGAGACCCGCAACGCGGTTGCCAAGCATGAGTTGATCGAGATCATTCGGACCACCAAGAACCGAGTGCCGCTGCGTGACGCGCTGTTGATCGCAGCCGACCGGGACGTGAACGTGGGCGCCCTGGTGCCGATCCAGAAGGGAAGGCAGCAGGTCGAGCAAGAGCTCTTTGCTGCGGCGGCAGAGAAGGTGCGAGTGTTCGGCATCGAGCTGCTCGACATCCGATTCAAGCGGATCAACTACAACGAAAGCGTGCGTCCGAAAATTTATGAGCGAATGATCAGCGAGCGCCGGCAAATCGCAGAGCGTTTCCTGTCGGAAGGAAATGGCGAAGCGGCCAGGATTCGCGGTAATCGAGTTCGCGACCTGAACCAAATCCAGTCGGAGGCCTACAAGCAAGTCGAAGAGATTCGCGGCGCGGCGGACGCAAAGGCGACAGAGATCTATGCGCAGGCCTACAACCAGAGCCGAGAAGCAGTGGCGTTCTATGAATTCACGCGGACCATCGAGTCGTACAAAGCAGCCATCACTGACAACACGACGCTCGTTTTGTCGACGGACAGTGAGTTCTTCCAGTTTCTGAACAGCATGGATCCGGCGGGTGACATCGCGGGCTCGCGGCGTTCCAGCCCACGCCGGTGACTTCTGCTTTCTGCGCAGCACAACCCAACACAGTCAGGATGAAAATCATGAAAACTGCCGTGCTATTCTTCTGCGGCGCTCTCGCTCTGGGCGGTTGCGCCTCATCGCAAGCAGGTCAGCAACCGCCGGTCGCCGCAGCGACGACTCAGCCCGAGGCGCCAGCCGAACCCGGGATGGGCGGCGGCATGGGTCACGATATGGCCAGCATGTGCCCAATGACCGTCGCAGGCACGACGGCGCGAGCCGAAGATGTGGACGGAGGCGCGGCTTTGGCGTTCACGACGACGGGCGACGTAGCCGAGCTGCGCCGCCGCGTCGCGCACCTGGCCGAGATGCACGAGAAGCAGCATGGCGAAGGCCATGGGGCCATGATGAGCGGGGATGAGGGCAAGGGCATGATGGGCGACGGCAAGGGTATGATGCGCGGCGGGATGGGCATGCCCCCGGCGAGCGCGCGCAGCGAGGAAATCGACGGCGGAGCCCGCCTCGTTTTCACGCCCCGGGATCCGGCGGACCTGCCCAAGTTGCGCGAGCACGCGCATCAGCATGCAGAGAAGATGGCCTCGGGTCAGTGTCCCATGATGTCGATGCACGATCCAGGCGTCCAGGCCGCACCCGGCAAAGCAGGAGAGCAATAAGCGCGTCACTCCGAGCAGAGCTACTGACGAGCGTGAACCCCAGCGGACCTGTCCACCCAGAACGCTTGGATTTGCGCCCCGCCGGTATCGCGGACGGCGTGCCTTGCCAAAGCGCCCCACTATTTGCTCGAACGGTGCTCGCAACGAGTCGGAAACCTCGGCGACGACAAAGGCGACCGGCCGATGGCGGTCCGGCCCCGGACAGGATAAACTGATGGGTTCATGTCGTCGCGGGTGGAACCGATAGCTCCGGGCGCGTCGTGGTCACGCCTCGCCGTGGCCGTCGAGCGCATTCAGGCAGCGGACAGTCGCGAAGCGGGACTGGAAGTGCTCGCGCAGGCAGCGCTCGAGCTCGCTGTGCCGGAGCCGGCGAGTGCCCCATTGGAACCAGGATCGGTCACGTGCGGCGCCGAGCCGCCGCTGTGGGCGCTCGAAAACGCCGTCTTGCGCCAACGCCTCGTGGAAAAGGAAGAGCGCCTGAGGCTCGCTCTCGACGCGGCGAGTCTCGGAACTTGGGAGCACGTACCGAGCACGCACGCGAGTCATTGGAACGTTCGCAGCAAGGCAATTTTCGGCCTCGCGCCGGACGAGGAGCTCGACTTCGATCGCTAGCTGGCGGCGCTTCACCCAGACGAGGTGCCGGCGGTCTTCTCCGGCATCTCCCAAGCAGTCGACCCCCTCGGAGTGGGCGGTGCTCTCTCCAGTATCGTATCCGGCGCGCGGACGGTGCCGAGCGCTGGGTCGAAGCTCACGGTTGCTGCGTCTTCGTAGACGGCGTTGCGCAGCGTATCAACGGAACGTTGCTCGATGTCTCCGAGCGCCGACGCGCTGAAGATGACGTGCGCGCTGCCGCCCGTCGCAAGGACGAGTTTCCGGCGGTCCTGGGTCACGAGCTCAGAAATCCGCTCGCGCCCATCTTGACGGCGCTGGGGCTGATGCGCGTGGCGCAGCCCGAGGCGGCCGTGCGGGAGCCGGACGTCATCGATCGCCAGGTTCGACACATGATGCGATTGGTGGACGATCTGTTGGACCTCGCGCGCGTGGCACGTGGCTCGGTCCTGCTGCACTGCGAGTCGGTGGACCTCCGCGCTGCAGCCGAGCGCGCTGTGGAGATGGCGAGCCCGCTGCTCGAGGCGCGCCAGCATCGTCTCGACATCGAGGTCGCCGAGGGCCTGCGAGTTGACGTCGATCCGGTGCGCTTCTCGCAGATCATCGCCAACCTGTTGACGAACGCGGCCAAGTTCACGCCTCCAAGTGGCCAGGTGAAAGTACGCGGGTACGCGCGGGAGCGCGAGGTGTTGCTCGAAGTCGAGGATGACGGCATCGGAATCGACCCCTCGCAGCTGGAGTTGATCTTTGACCCCTTCGTCCAGGCTCGGCGCGGGGATGAGACCCACGGCGGGCTCGGCCTGGGCTTGTCTCTGGTCCGCGATCTCGTGCAGCTGCATGGTGGCAGCGTCCAGGCGCAGAGCGCGGGGATCGGTCAAGGCAGCCGTTTCACGCTGCGCTTGCCCCAGGGCACGCTCGACGCCGCAATCAGCGCCGCGTCGCCCATGGAGCGTGCGAGCTTCTCGCCGCTGCGCGTGCTGATCGTCGATGACAACCAAGACTCCGCCGACATGCTCGGGCTCTTGCTGAGCGGGATCGGGCACGAGGTGCGCGTCGCGTACGACGGTCCTCACGCGCTGGCGCTCGCCTCGGAGTTTGAACCCAACGCTGCCGTACTGGACATCAGCCTGCCGGTGATGGACGGCTACGAGCTCGCGACGCAGCTGCGTGAACGCCATGGCGCTCGGGGCCTCCGGCTATTGGCGCTCACCGGTCTCCAGGAGCGAGACAAGGTGCGTTGCCTGGAAGCCGGTTTTCATCGGCATCTGACCAAGCCCATCCACCCCAGGGAGATCGAAGCCGCGCTGGTCGAGTGATGCGCGCCAGGCTCGCCCGGCGAACTACGGCTCCGACGGCGCTCGCGCGAGCAGCCGTGGCAGCGCAGCAACCAAAGGGAAGTGAAGGATAAATGCGGAGCCATGCCCGAGCTCGCTCTCGACGTCGACGTGCCCGCCCAGCCGCCGTGTCACGGTGCGCACCGCCGCCAGTCCCAAGCCGGTGCCCTTACCCGCGCCCTTGGTGGTAAAGAATGGCTCAAAGATGCGGTCTTTCGTCGCTCCGTCCATGCCGCAGCCGAGGTCGCGTACCACCAGTTGCACGAATGGTCCCAGGCTGAGCGGTCCGAGCGGGTGCACTTCTGCGGTCTTGATGAAGAGTTTCCCACCTTCCGGCATCGCGTCGCGGGCGTTGGCGGCCAGGTTCAGCAAGATCTGCTCGATCTGCGCCGGATCCGCTACAATCGTGGCGTGGGGTGCGCGCGCTTCGACGTCGAGCTCGATCTGATCTCCGAGCAGGCCTTGTAGCAGCGTGGAACAACCGGTGACGGTGGTGTCGATGTCAACGACCGTGGGGTGCGGGCTCTGGTTCCGACCGACTCGCAGGAGTTGCGCCACCAGTGTTGCGCCGCCGCGGACGGCGTGCAGCGCGTGCAGCGCGTACTCGCGTGCCTTTTCCGGCGCGATCTCGGGGCGCAAAGCGGTGTTCAAGCATCCTATCACCCCTTGTAGCAAGTTGCCGAAGTCGTGCGCCAGGCTGCTCGCGAAGACGGCCTGGGCCTCCCCCTCTCGAGCTTGGCGGCGCGCCTCGCGGAGCCCTCGCTCATCTGTCACGTCGCGAGCGATACCGACGATCTCTGGCGGCGATGCTTCGAGCAAAGTGGCGCGATCGCGGATCCAGCGAATCGCCCCGTCGCAGCGCACGATGCGATACTCCTGATCGAAGAGCACACCTTCCAGCAGCAAGCTCCGGGCGTCGGTCGCTGCTGGCAGATCCTCGTGGTGCACGGCGTGAAACCAGTCTTCGCCCCGGACTTGGCTGGCGTCTTGGCCCCAGAGTTGCTCATACGCGGGACTGACCTGGACGACGCGACCCGTCTGATCGCTCCGATAGTAGACGTGCCCGAGCAGCGTCGCGATGTGGAGAAGGCGCGCGTCGTCGTCGGGCGGCGCCCAGGCCACGTCGTTTCGTGCTGCCATCGCCAAACACTGTGGCAGGCGCACTGCCGCGCGCCCATCCTGGCTTTTGGGGACGGGACTTTCCAAACACGAGACGGTGCGGAAGCACCCATGGCGCAATGCCATGCCCGCGGGAAGCGCGGTCCGTGTGCTGCATTCGTTGTGGGGAGAGGAGCAACTCCGCTGTCCTGGATTTCAGGCGCCGCGGTCCTGGAATTCCAGGAGTCATATATCGGGCCGAAGGCGTGGCGCGCCGTTTGGGCATTGCGGGTGGCTTTCGCCGATGCTCTCATCATTGCATGGCTAGTACTTCGACCGCACGAATCCTGATCGTGGATGCTGATGCCGCTGTGGGCGAGGTGCTTTGCAGCGCCCTTGCGAGAGTAGGGTATGCCTGTGAGTTGGCGCTGAGCGGCTCAGCCGCGCTCCGGCAGCTGGAGCAGGGGCCGTTCGATGCCATCATCAGCGACTGGTGCATGGACGGGATGAGCGGCCTGCAGCTGCTGGAGGCACTCCAGCGCGAGAGACCTAAGATCCCTGTGATCGTCATCAGTAGATTTGGGGGTAGCTCAGCCAGCGATGCGATCAACCATGGCGCGTTTCACCATTTGAGCAAGCCGCTCGACTTCGAGGAGTTGCGCGGCGTGCTGGAACAGGCGATCGGCGATCGCGCCAGTCTCAACGGGGCCAGCCGAAACGACACCCTGCTACCGATCGGTGCCGCAACGCGCGCGCTGCTCTCGCGCATCGATCTGCTGGCATCGGCGCAGTGCCCCGTGCTCATCCAGGGGGAGAGCGGAACGGGCAAGGAGCTGGTCGCACGGGCGATCCACGAGCGCGGCCCCCGGGCGCGAGCGCCGTTCATTGCCGTGAATACGGCAGCCATTCCCGAGCATCTCCTGGAGAGCGAGCTGTTCGGACATGTCCGTGGCGCATTTTCGGGTGCGACGCAGCAGCGCCGGGGCTTGCTGACCGAGGCCAATCACGGGACGGTGCTGCTCGACGAGATCGGCGACATGCCGCTGGGCTTGCAGGCCAAGCTGTTGCGTGTGATCCAGTTCGGCGAGGTGCGAGCCATCGGCAGCGATCACTCTCATTTCTTGGACTTGAGATTCCTGGCCGCCACTCACCGCAGCTTGAGCGCTCTGGTGAAGCACGGAAAATTCCGCGAGGACCTGTATTTCCGTTTGAACGTCATCGAGCTCGAGGTGCCCGCGCTGCGCGATCGTCGTTCCGAGATTCCTGCGCTGATCGCGCACTTCCTTGCGCAGTCACGCCACAAGAAACCGGACTCCCCGGTGCGCTGTATCTCACCCGATGCCCTGCGAGTGCTCACGGAGGCGCCTTGGCCGGGCAACATCCGGCAGCTCTCGAGTACCATCGAACGTCTCGTCATCTTCGGGCAGACCTCGGCGGTGAGCAGCGCCGAGCTGTCTTTGGTCGGACTGGGAGGGAGGTTGCCGTTCGAGGCCCCGCTTGCCCAGGCCGAGCGGGGTCTCTGGAGTCTGGAGCGGCTCAGTCGCCACTATACGGACTGGGTCTTGGCGCACACGGAGAACGACAAGGTGCGCGCCGCGCAGATTCTCGGAATCAATCTTTCGACGCTCTATCGCTGGTTGCCCAAGCGGAGTGCTTCGACAGAGGATGCGCTCGTCGCTGCAGCGGCTACTCCGGCAGCAGTTGGACGCTCGCGGCGCGAGCGCCCTGATCCGCGTCCTCGGGAGCGATTGTAAAGGTGACCTCACTACCGATGCTGAGCTGCGCGAAAGATGCTCCACTTACGCTGTTCTCGTTGAAGTACACGTCCTCACCCTCCGTCGTGGTGAGGAACCCATATCCTTGGTTCGGGAAGAGTCGCGTCACGCGACCGGGTGGAGGGTGGCCGCGGTCCTGCGCCCCGGTCTGGCTCCGTTGCGCATTGTTCTCGAGGTGGCGGGCAGCCGCGTCGAATGCGTCGCGCAGCACCGACTGAAAGTCCTTGTGCGAATCGTCGAGCGAGGGGTCTCGCGAAACAACTACTTCACCTGACGGTGTGCTGATCTCGATCCGGATCGCATAGTGGTTGCCTCGATGTCGATGCTGATGCGGCATGTCCACGGTTACATGGAAGCGTTGGATGAGCCCAGTGAAGCGGGTCAGCCACGCCGCGCGCTGGCGGATTGCGGTTTCCACCGCTTGCGAGTGGTCGATGCCTCGAAAGGTGATTTGAAGCGGGAGTTGTGCGGTGTGTTCAGGAGCGAAGGGCATATCTCCATCAGAAAGCATGTTTCGGGCCAGCTACGCGAAGATAGCTCCGCAGCTCTCCTACATTCCCATTCCCATTCCGCCCATTCCGCCCATTCCGCCCATTCCGTCTTGCATGCTGGAGCCACCGGCCTCCTCTCGCTTCGGAAGCTCGGCAATCATCGCCTCCGTCGTGAGCATGAGTCCAACTACGGAAGCGGCATTCTGTAGCGCCACACGCACCACCTTGGTGGGATCGATCACACCCGCGGCAATCAGATCCTCATATTTGTTCGTGGCGACGTTGTAGCCGTAGGAGCCAGCGCCTTCACGGACCTTGCTCACGACCACCGCGGCTTCGACGCCGGCGTTCTGTGCCATTTGACGCAACGGCTCCTCCAGCGCGCGGCGAATGATGCTCACCCCAAACTGCTGCTCCCCTTCGAGCTGAAGTTGCTGCAGCTTCGGCAACGTACGCAAGAGAGCCACGCCACCGCCGGGCACGATGCCTTCCTCCACCGCGGCGCGAGTGGCGTGTAGCGCGTCCTCGACGCGCGCCTTCTTTTCCTTCATCTCGACCTCGGTGGCTGCGCCTACATTGATCACCGCCACGCCGCCGGCGAGCTTCGCCAGTCGTTCCTGCAACTTCCCCTTGTCGTACTCCGACGTCGTCTCTTCGAGTTGGATCCGGATCTGCTTCACTCGCGCCTGAATCTCGGCTTCCGCGCCCGCGCCGTCGATCAGGGTCGTGGTGTCCTTGTCGATGGTGATGGTCTTGGCTCTGCCCAGGTCCTTCAAGGTCACATTTTCGAGCTTGATGCCCAGGTCCTGAGTGATGGCCTGGCCGCCCGTCAGCACGGCGACATCCTTCAGAATCTCCCTCCGGCGATCGCTGAATCCGGGCGCCTTGACCGCGCAGACCTGGAGCGTTCCTCGCAGTTTGTTCACGACCAGAGTGGCCAGCGCTTCGGCGTCAACGTCTTCCGCAAGAACCAGCAGCGGCTTGCCGGCCTTTGCGACCAGCTCCAGGATGGGCAACAGTTCCTGCATGGCGGAGAACTTCTTGTCGTAGATCAAAACGTAAGCGTCGCTGAGCACCGCCTCCAGACGCTCCGCGTTCGTGATGAAGTACGGAGACAGGTAGCCGCGATCGAACTGCATGCCGGCAACGACTTCCATCGTGGTTTCCATCGACTTGGCTTCCTCGATGGTGATCACGCCTTCCTTTCCGACCTTCTCGACGGCTTCTGCGAGCAGATTGCCGATGGTCTGATCGCCGTTCGCGCTGATGATGCCGACCTGCGCAATTTCTTGCTTGCCCTCGGTGGGTTTGGATTGCCGAGCGAGCTCCGCCGCCACTACCGCGACGGCAGCGTCGATACCGCGTTTGAGCTCCATCGGGTTGACTCCCGCGGTGACCAGCTTGGAACCCTCGGCGTAGATGATCTGGGCAAGCACGGTGGCCGTGGTTGTCCCGTCGCCCGCGACGTCGGATGTCTTGGACGCGACCTCCTTTACCATCTGGGCGCCCATGTTCGCGAAGCGGTTCTCGAGCTCGATTTCCTTGGCCACCGTCACACCGTCCTTGGTGATGAGGGGGGCTCCGTAGGAGCGTTCGAGAACGACGTTGCGTCCGCGCGGTCCGAGCGTGACCTTCACGGCATTGGCCAGCGCGTTCAGACCGTTGGCGATCTGCTTGCGGGCATTGGTGGCGTAGAGGACTTCCTTGGCAGTCATTGCTGCTCCTGACTGCGGGCTCGATCATGAAGCGGCTGGATTTTCATTGGTTTGATGTCAGCTAGAGCAAACCACGTGCCGCACGAGGTCGGGCGTCACGGCTTGCATTGTCTCGGCGGTAGCCCGTTTTTTTTCGCCCGCTGAGCAATCATCGTGGTTCGCTGTTTCGCATTCTGCGAACCGCTCTCTGATTTCGCGAAGACGGAGACGGTCGCGCAGCGAGGCCGTGACGGTTCTGACTGCACTTGCGACGCGATGCTCTTGGATACCCATGCCCTGACGGAGGTGGCACGACGGTTGCGTTGAGATGTCTGGCAGGGCGGGCGACGGAAAGGACCTTTGGATGAAGACCTTACGAGGCGGAAATAACTGGAAAGCGGCCGGTGTTCTCTTTCTGATGGCCGCATTCATCGGGATCCTGTTGCTGGTGCCCGTCCTGCGGTCAGCTCCCGAGACGACACCTGCTGTCGATCTACCGGCGATGTCGAACGTGCCACCGGTGGGTAACTCGCACAGCCGGCCGTGATCCGATGCGCGAGGCCTGGCTGTAGAGGACGAGGCGGCGCTCGCTGTCTGCGCGCTCGACGAAGCGTTTCGAGAGCGCGGACAGTCCAAGCCGCGGATCATAGGTGATCCCTTAAGCCAGGCGCCCGGGCAGACCGACCAGGTCGAGCCCGAGGGCAAGTCGACCCCGGTGGCGCTCGCGGTGCAGATTGGAGCGCTGGGCGTTGACGCCCAGGAAGTGAAAAATTCGCTCGAGCAG
>JAICTU010000204.1 GCA_025936205.1 Polyangiaceae bacterium
GGGGCTTTCTCTGCACGGGCAAGCCCGTGGTGATGACCGAGTGCCCCAGCTCGGCAGTTTCGCTGACCGTGCAGGGCACCTCGCAGCGGAAGGCGCGATCGTCCACGCTGCCCCGCCACCATAGGCGCAGCGCCGGGGCGACCACGGCCCCCGCAAACGGCTGCCCCGCGCGCAGCACCCCGAGGCTCACCGCGAAGAAGGGATGGCCGCGGGAGAAGTTGATCGTGCCGTCGATCGGGTCGCAGTACCAGGTGAGCTCGCTCGCGGCTTGCCCGCCCTGTTCTTCGCCGACCACGGGGATTTCCGGGGTGAGCTGAGCCAGGCGCTCGCGGATCAGCTGCTCGCTTTGCAGGTCATACTGCGTGACGGGCTCGTCTCCCGCCTTCAGCGAAACCTTGGCATCGTTGCGAAAACCCGCGAGGACGAGGCGAGAGGCTTCCGTCGCGACTTGCAGCGCGAGTTTGGAGAGCTCCCGGCCGGTTCGTGGGGAGGGCAGCGTCATCGGGGCGACAGCGTATAGCTTCTCGGCCCCTTCGACCCCGAGGAAATTGGTCCTTCGAGGCGGATTCGGGCGAGAGCTCTACTCATGCGCCCGAAGCACCTCCACATCCTCGGCGTCGCGTTGCTCGCGGCGTCTGGGGTTGGGGGCGTGGCACAGGCTCAGCAGCCGTCTCCGCCGCTGTCCGCGCAGTCCTGGGCTCCGCCGCCGCCCCCGCCCGATGTCGGCGGCGATAGCGCGCCGCGCGGTCGCCCCGCCAGCACGCTGGAGTCTGCCAGCCTCTATGCCAGCAGCGCCGCCTACGGGCTCGGCATGGGCGTCTGGATCGACTCCGAGCTGGGCCTGGACGACCCGGCGTTTCTGCTGATCCCGCCGACGCTGCTGGGGGTGGCGCTACCGGTGACGGCCTATGCGTTGAACCACCCGACCATGCCCCGCGGGCTGCCCGGTGCGATCGCCAGCGGGCTCGTGATCGGGGCCGGCGAGGGCCTGGGCATCGCCAGCTTGCAGATGTTCACGAGCGACCAGCCTTGGGGTTTTCACGGCCTGTCCCGGGCGGTCGCGATCGGCTCCACGGTGGGCGGCGCCGCCGGCATCGCGGTGGGGGAGTTGCAGCGGCCGTCTCCCAACATCAGCTTGTTCGCCGCCAGCGGCGTGTTCTGGGGGGCGGCCATCGGCGCCGGCGTCGGCCTGGGTGTATCACCGGCGGGCGTCGGCTTCGAACAGTCGAATGACTGGATGGCGCGCGGCGGATTGATCGGCTTCAACGCAGGCCTGGCCATCAGCATGGGCCTCTCCACCGTGTTCGTGCCGACGCTGGCGCAGCTGAAATGGATGTGGATCGGTGGCGCGGTGGGCGGCGTGGCCTCGCTGCCCGTGTACCTGTTCTACTTGAAAGATGATGGTCCGCCGGCGAAGCGGGGCTTGGTGTTCAGCGCGACGGCGACGACGGTCGGTCTCGTCGTCGGCGGCGTGTTTGGCCCCATGCTGGGCGGCGGCATCGGGCTCTCCGACGCGCCCAGCCGCTGGGCGAGCATCGAGTACGTGACACCGGTGCCCCTCGCGGGCGGGTTTGGCTTCAATTTGGGTGGAACCCTGTTCTGAAGCGGAGCGCGAAAGCGCCTCGGCGCGGCAAGAGTCAGCGATGATCGGCCCGGGCAAGCGATTGCCAGTGCCGGCCGGGGGCTATAGAGTCCCCGCCATGAAGTCCCGTATCCTCGGTTCTTTCCTGTCTGTGGCCCTGCTCGGCGCGGCGCTGAGCGCCGGCGGCCTGGAGACGGGGTGCAAGCCGCCACCTCCCACGACCGCCGCGGTCAAGGCGGGAGACATGCCGGCGGGCGGCGATTGGTCCGGCGTGTTTTACAGCCCGCTCTTCGGGCATCTGCACCTGGTCCAGCAGGGCAACGTGGTGAGCGGCAAATGGCGCACCGTGGCCGGTGACAAGTGGGGCGAGCTGCACGGGGAGGCGTCGGGCGACCTGCTCAAGTACAAGTGGGTCGAGCACCGCATCGGCATGATCGGGCCGGGCTCGACCACCGAGGGGCACGGCTACTTCAAGTACTTCGTGCCCAAGGACGAGAACGCGAACCACGAGATCAAAGGCGAGTGGGGCCTGGAAGACAGCGAGATCGGTAACCCCTGGGAGGCCGTGCGCCAGCGCAACATGCTGCCGGATCCGAACTCGGTGCAGCCCGACGAGACGGAGCGCGTGAACATGCCGGACGAGTGGGACTCCACCACCAAGCCCAAGGCCAGCGGCGCCGCGGCGCCCGAGGGCTCGGGTGACGGTTCGGAAGAGTCCAAGGAAAAGCCCGAGTGATTGTCGCAGCGGATATCGGTGGTACGAAGACCAGCGTGGCTCTTCTGGAAGAGCCGCGAGACGCTGCCGAGGCGGGCAAGACGTCGGTGCTGCTGCAGCGCGCTCGTTATCAGAGCGCGCAGCACGCGGGGCTGACCGAGATCGTGCGCGACTTCCTGGAGAAGCACCAGATCGCGCCGAGCAAGGTGTGCCGGGTGTGCGCCGGCATCGCGGGTCCGGTGGTGGAAGGCCACGTGGAGACGCCGAACCTGCCCTGGAGCGTGAACGCCGCGAAGATGCGCCAGGCGCTTGGGGTCGGCGCAGTCACGCTGATGAACGATCTGGAAGCGACGGCGGAACGCGCCGCCACGCTCGGACCCAACGACGTGTGCACGCTGAACGCGGGCAAGCCTCCCGCGGGCCCGCTCACGAACGGTGCGGTGATCGCGGCCGGCACCGGCCTGGGCATGGCGATCCTGCACCCGATCGACGGAGCCTGGTGGCCGGTGGCCTCCGAAGGGGGCCACATGGACCTCGCGCCGCGCAGCGATCTGGAGATGGATCTGCTGCGCTTTCTGCTCCGGCGCCACAAGCGCGTGAGCGTGGAGCGCGTGCTGTCCGGTCCGGGCCTGTTCGCGCTCTACGAGTTCTTCGAGTCGCGCGGCACGCCGGCGCCGAATCCCGAAGTCCGTGCCCAGCTGCGCGCCAACGACATGGAAGCGCCGCGCATCGTGGCGGAGGCGGCGCTCGCCGGCCGCTGCCCCGTGGCCAGCGAAGCGCTGAACCTGTTCGTGTCGCAGTATGGAGCTGCCGCCGGCAACCTGGCGCTGCTCTCGGTCTCCACCGGCGGCATGTTCGTGGGTGGCGGCATCGCTCCCAAGATCCTGGCGCGGCTGCGCGAGGGGTTGTTCATGGAGGCCTTCACGAGCAAGGGCCGCCTGAGCCCGCTGCTGGAGAACGTGCCCGTGCAGGTCATCCTCGACGAGGACGCCGCGCTGCTCGGTGCCGCGCGCCGTGGCGTGCGGCTCGAGCTGGGGCTGGTCCGCGAAGGCTCCCGCTGACGTTTGTGGTGGGGCTCGGCGCCGCACCCCCGGGGTGCGGGGTGTCCCCGCAGCAAGAGCGGGCGACGCTAGGATAGGCGCGCCGCTGCGCTCTCGAGCTCGGCGGCGGCGCCGGCACCTTCGATGTTGGAGCCGTGTCCGACCAGGATTCGGCCCAGCCCCGGTGTGCGCGCCAGCTCCTGCAGGTGCTGCCTCAGCGCTGCCCTGTCCTTCACCAGCATCCAGCGCATCACGCGCGGCACGCTGGCCACGCCCGTCGGCCCGAGCATGACGCCCATCATCCCGCCCAGCTTGGGCATGTTCAGCAACATGTCGTTGACGATCAGCGTGGAGCGGTCCGCCTCGCGCACCAGCACGCCACCCTCGCGGTTCTTCGAGCCGCGCCAGTGGAAGAGTTGCACGGAAGGATCGCCCAGAGCATGGTCGTACGAGCCGGACACGGGCACCTCTTGCTCCACCTTGGCGCGCGCGCCCTCTGGACACAGCACCACCAGCTCTGGATAGCGCTGCTTCCAGATGTAGGCGTCCTGGCGATGGAAGGCGTTCGGCACAATCATCACCGCCGGCTTGCCCCAGCGCTCCAGCTCGAGCATCTCCGAGTCTTCCAGCGCGATCGCGTTGTGCACGAGCAAGCGCTCGCCGGTCAGCTTGACCACGGCCATCAGGCGCTGGGTGCTGCTCCTGGGGAGCGTCCCCGACACGGTCCAGATCTTGTCGGAGAGTTTTTCCACGGGCCCGTGTTCGAGCACCGTCCAGGTCCGAAAACACTTTGCCATCGCCGAGTCCTCCCGCCGCCGGTCATGGGGCAACGGCGCCCGCGCGGCAAGGGGTCAGAGCACGCTGGCCATGGCCGCGGTCACCCGGCTCAGATCGTCGGCGGAGATCACGTACGGCGGCATCGTATAGAGCAGCTTGCCGAAGGGCCGCAGCCAGACCCCCTGGTCCACCAGGCGCGGCACCATTTCCCCGAGGTCGATCGGCTCACGCAGCTCGAGCACACCGATCGCGCCCAGCACCCGCACGTCTCGCACGCGCGGGTGGGAGCGGCAGGGCTCGAGCTCGCGCTGGAGCTGCGCTTCGATCTCGGCCACGCGCAGCCGCCAATCAAAGCCATCGAGCGCATCGAGCAGGGCGAGCGCGATGCTGCAGGCGAGGGGATTGCCCATGAAGGTGGGGCCGTGCATCAACAACCCCGGCCCGCCGCGAGCCAGGCCCTGGGCGACGTGGGCGCGCGCGAGCGTCGCGGCCAGGCTCAGCGTGCCGCCGGTCAGCGCCTTCCCCACGCACAGGATGTCCGGCGTGATGCCGGCGTGCTCGCAGGCGAACAGCTTGCCGGTGCGCCCGAAGCCGGTGGCGATCTCATCGGCGATCAAGAGCAGCCCGCTGCGATCGCACAGCCGGCGCAGCTCCGCGACCAGCTCCGCCGAGTAGAAACGCATGCCGCCTGCGCCCTGCACGATCGGTTCGAACACCACCCCGCACAGCTCGTGCGCGTGGCGCTCGAACAGCTGTTCCAGCTCGCGCCGTTCGGAAGCATCCGGCGGGGCTCCGAAACGGCTGCGTGGCAAGGGCGCGAACACTTGCTCGGTGACCACACCGTTGAACGCGCGGTGCATGCCTCGCTCGGGGTCGCACAGCGACATCGCGCCCCAGGTATCGCCGTGATAGCCGCCCCGCAGGGCGAGAAAGCGCCGTCGCGCGCCGTCGCCGCGGGCGGCCCAGTATTGCACCGCCATCTTCAGCGCGACTTCCACACTCACCGAGCCGGAGTCGCAGAAGAAGACGTGCTCGAGGCCGGGTGGCGCGAGCTCGAGCAGGCGCCGAGCCAGCTGCACTGCCGGCGGGTGGGTGAAGCCACCGAACATGACGTGCGCCAGACGGTCGAGCTGCGCATGGGCTGCCCGCATCAGCTCCGGGTGCCGATAGCCGAGGATGGCCGCCCACCAGGACGACATGCCATCGATCAACTCGCGGCCATCGGCGAGTTGAATGCGTACGCCCTGCGCTCCCGTGACGACGTAACGCGGCTCCGTGCTCGGGATGGCGGCGTAGGGATGCCAGACGTGCTGCTGGTCGAAACGTAGGAAGGCGTCGGGCTCGAGCGAGGGATCCAAGGCGATGCGACCCACATTAGCCCCGGTTTTCTGGGAGATCTGGGGCATTCGTGCTATAACGCAGCGCAAGATGGCGTCGCTTCTCACCCTGCCGCGACCGGAACAGGCTCTGCCGGGCCGCTCGGAGCCGATCGAGGTGATGAATCGTCATTTTGTCTCGGGCCACCCGCTCCAGCCGCCATTCCCTGCCGGCCTGGAGCTCGCGCTGTTCGGCATGGGCTGCTTCTGGGGAGCCGAGCGCCGCTTCTGGCAGACGCCGGGGGTCTACACGACCGCGGTCGGGTACGCTGGCGGCCTCACGCCCAACCCCACCTACGAAGAAGTGTGCACGGGCCTCACCGGCCACAACGAGGTCGTGCGCGTCGTGTTCGACCCGAAGCAGATTTCTTACGAAGGCTTGCTGCAGGTCTTCTGGACGGAGCACGACCCGACGCAGGGCATGCGCCAGGGCAACGATCGAGGCACACAATACCGATCGGGCGTCTATACCTACTCTGACGTGCAAGCGCGCGTCGCGGAAGCCACGCGCGACAGCTACCAGCGTGCGCTCACCGCTGCCGGCCGCGGCCGCATCACGACCGAGCTGCTATCGGCTCCTGATTTCTATTACGCCGAGGACTACCACCAGCAGTACCTGGCGAAGAACCCGAACGGCTACTGCGGGCTCGGCGGGACCGGGGTGCGCTATTGCTGACAGGGGTCTGAAGCAGACCTCCGCCCCGCATGCGTTCCGCATGCAGCGGTGTGCTCGCTGCGTGACAGGTGTGCGGGGGCGGATACACCTGTCCGCGAAACGCCAGCGGTCAGATCGTCCGCAGGTCGTGGTGACCGCGCGCAAGTCCGCGATAAGCCTAGCGGCATGAGGCTTGCTTTGCTGTTGCAGCATGCGACTGTCGCTGCTTGGGAAGTCTTGCTTCGTCGCGCTGGTGGGTCTGCTCGGGCTGTTGCTGCCGGATTTGGCCTGGGCTCAGTCGGAAGCGTGGGTGGCAGGGGAGCGCGCGCCGTTGCTGGATCGCGCGCTGGGTACGGCGCAGTGGTTCTGGCTGCAGGGTAAGGTCATGCCCGGCTTCGAGCTGGCTCTGGGGCGAGGCCTGTTCGAGGCGGACCTGGAGCTATCGTTCATCGGATTGACGGACGGCTCGCGGCAGCTCGATGGAGGCTTCGTCGGCAATCAGCTGGGCGGCTACTTGATGCTGACGCCGCTGCGCGAGCGCTACTACGACGTGAGCGCCGGGCTCGGCGTCGACGCTTATTTCTTGTGGGGTATTCACCCGGACGCGCGCGAGGTAGCGCTCGCTCCGCGCGTCGTGGCGCGCATCTGGCCGCTCGAGGATCTGGCCCTGACGTTCAGCGTTCGCACTTACCTGCTCGAGAGCGACGGGCTCGAGCTGGGTACGTCGCGCAACGGCAGTGAGGCGCCGCGCGTCTTGCTCAGCACCGGTCTCACCTGGAGGTTCCAGTGATGGCTGCCTGGTTGCGATGTACGGGGCTGCTGCTCGCGTTGGCTGCGGGCTGCACCCCGATGACCTTCTCCAACGAGCAGAGCGTCGACTTCGGCGCCTATCCGAGCGTCAGCGTCGAAATGGGTGGCCCGGACGGCTCGGAACGTCAGCGCAAATACCTGGTGAACGAGCTGAGCGCGCACTCGGGCTTCTGGTACGTGGCGGCCGACAGCCGCGACCCCGCCAGCGCCCAGCTGGCGGTGGACCTGGAGGTCCGCCTCGAGGACCCCCCGATCGTTCTGCTCGGCTCCGAAGATGATTCGGAGATCACGTACTCCGCCGACGTGCACTATCAGCTGTTCGCCGCCGATGGCCACCTGATCGACTCGGGCGCGGACTCGGTGGAAGACGAGCTGACCTCGTTCGACGCGGCCGAATCCGCCCTCGATCAGGTCGTGCTGCACTACCTGCCGTCATACCGGCTCTGAGCGTTGCAGCGCACCCGTGAGCAGGAACGTGGGCTGCAATGCTCGAGCGGGGCGTCAGCTCAGGTGGTCGCCGAACCAGGCGAGCACGCGCGTCCAGGCGTCTGCCGCAGCCGCCGCGTTGTAGGCCATGCCGGTGTCGTTGAAGAAGGCGTGGTTGGCGTTGGGCTCCACCACCATCTCGTGCGTCAGCCCCGCAGCGGTCAGCGCCGCCTCCGCCTGCGGCTGCGTGCCCGTGACGCGCGCGTCGAGCGCGCCGTAGAACGCGAGCACGGCTGCGTTCGAGCCCGTGAAGTCGACATTGCCGGTTGGGAAAGGGCCGTAGAACGGAGCCACGGCCGCCAGGCGAGGATCTTTGGTCGCCAGCAGCTGCCACATCATGCCTCCACCGAAACAGAAGCCCACCGCGCCGATCTTCGCGCCCGGAGCGCGGCGCTGCAGCTCGTCGAGGCACGCCTGCATGTCCGCGACGAAGCGCGTCGTGGGGACCTGACCCAACGCCGACGTGGCTTTGTTGGGGTCGCCGCCCGATGCCGAGGCCGTGCCACCCTCCTCGGAGAGCAGGTCGAGCCCGATCGCCGTGAAGCCGGCGGCGGCGAAGCGACCCACCACCGTGCGGATGTGATCGTTCAGGCCGCGGTTCTCGTGGATCACCAGCACGGCGCCGCGCGGCGCCCCTGCTGGGGCTGCAAACGCGCCCTGCAAAGGGCCGTTCGGGCCATTGAAGGTGATCGCCTCGGTGGGCAGACCCATGCCCACACCGGAGATCGCTGCGGGATCGCCGGGTGGCGCCGCCGGCGCCGGATTGGCCGCGGGTGGGGGCATCATGCCCATGGCGGGCGGCGTACCAGCTGCCGGCATCGCCGATGGCGCTGCCACCATCGGGTTCGGGTTGCCCTCGTCATTGGCTGAACCCATCGGAGTGGGCGAGGGCGTCGCGGCAGACGTGCCCATCGACGCAGTGTCGTTCGGCAGCGCGCCGCTGTTGCCAGCTGTCGCCGGCGCGCCGTTGGTCGGTTCGTTGGAGGCGACGTTTTGCGCAGGCGTGTTGTCGCCATCGCCGCCACACGCCGCCGCGAGCAGCGACAACGCGACGGCCGCGCTCACACCCAGCACGCGCAGGCGCTGCAGCGCTTCCGTGCGGCTGATGTAGCCATGACCGCAGTCCTCCGCGATCTCCTCGGCGAAATACATCTGGTACTCGTTCATGCCGCGAGTCTATCCAGAGGCCGAGGCGAGGTCACTCACTCCAAAGCTGAAGGAGGATTGCACCCAGGTTCAAACCGGGACGCCAACCGCACGCAATATCACGAAGGTAATGGCACTGATCAGCGCGGCGCCGGGCACGGTGAACACCCAGGCCCAGACGACCCTGCCCGCGACGCCCCAGCGCACCGCCGACAGCTTGCGCACCGTGCCCACGCCGACGATCGCGCCGGTGATGGTGTGCGTCGTGGAGACGGGAATACCGAATACGGTGACGCCGAGCAGGGTGATGGCGCCGGCCGTTTCGGCACAGCAGCCCCCGACCGGTTCGAGCTTGGTGATCTTCATGCCCATCGTCTTCACGATGCGCCAGCCGCCGCTCAGCGTGCCGAGGCCCATCGCCGCCTGGCAGCCGATCACCACCCAGAACGGCACGTGCTGCGTCATGCCCACGGACGCCGGAGCCAGCTGATGGTTCGCGATCAGCGCTGCCACGATGATGCCCATCGTCTTCTGCGCGTCGTTGCCGCCGTGACCGAGTGAATAGAGCGCGGCCGACAGCAGCTGCAGCCGGCGCGACACGCGATCCACGGCGCGGTGCGGGCGCGAGCCGAACAGGATCGTGACCAGCTTCATCAGACAGAAGCCGAGCACGCTGCCGAGCAGCGGCGCCACCAGGATGAACAACGCGGTCTTGCCGAAGAAGGGCAGATCGAGCGCGCTCGGCCCGGCCTTGACCAGCGCGGCTCCCGCGAGGCCGCCGAGCAGCGCGTGCGAGGAGGAAGTGGGTAGGCCCCACCACCAGGTGAGCAGGTCCCAGACCACGGCTCCGGCCAGGCCGGCAGCGACCAGGCCCAGCGTGACGACGCCCGGCGCCACGCCCTTGGCGATGTTGCTCGCCACGTGCGTGTCGAAGATCAGGAACGCCAGGAAGTTGAAGGCCGCCGCCCACAGCACAGCCGTGTTGGGCGAGAGCACACGCGTGGAGACCACGGTGGCGATGCTGTTCGCTGCGTCGTGAAAGCCGTTGATGAAGTCGAAGAGCAGCGCCAGCGTGACGATCAGGACGAGACCGGTCATGCGTACTCGAGCACGACGCCCTCGAGCACGTTGGCGACGTCCTCACAGCGGTCGGTAGCGGACTCCAGCCCGTCCAGGATGTCGCGCCATTTCATCACCATCAGCGGATCGTTGCCGGGCTTGAACAGATCCGCCATCGCGCGGCGATGCACGCTGTCGGCGGCGTTCTCCAGCCGGTTGACCTCGACACACAGCTCCAGCAGCTCCGGCGCCCGCGACATGGTATTGAGCAGCCCGACCGCCTTCGCCAGCGTGTTGCACGACTCGACCAGCAGTGTGGAGAGCTCGACCGCCTCCGGGGGCGCCACCACCACGTGGTACAGAATGATGCGCTCCGCTGCGGCCTCGATCAGGTCCAGCACGTCATCCATGCGCGTGATCAGGCTGTGGATATCGTCGCGGTCGAAGGGCGTGATCCAGTTCTCGTGCAGACGCTTGATGGTCTCGTGCGTGATGCTGTCCGCGGACGTCTCCGCGTCCTTGATCTTCACGTACAGTTGCCGCGCCACCTCATCGACCGGGGCATCCGCTTCCGGCGCGCGATAGGCCTCGGCTGCGCCACCGTTGCCGACCTCGAGTCGGCCCATCATTTCCACCAACATGCGCGCCGCCTCGACGCTGCGCTGCGCATGCCGGGAGAAAGCATCGAAAAATGCCGCGTCCCGCTTCTTTCCGGAGCCGAACATGGCGCGGACCTTAATGGTCCCATCTGCAGAGGGGAAGTGTGACTTTCCAATGGCGCTCTTCGCGCCCCAAAAAACTCGAGTCCGCCAAAAACTCGAGTCAGCGAGGCGTGCGTTCGACGCCCAGGCGGCGGGCCTCTGCGAGCGGGAAATCCACGTGGATGTGATTTCCGTCCGGATCGTTCACGTTGATCTGACAGATCGCGAAATCGTCGACGATACCGACCCGGTACGGCACGTCCAGGCGTTTCAGCCGTGCAAGAAACCCCTCGAGGTCTTCCGCGGCAAAGGCGAAATGTTGCAGCCTCAGGTCCCCCTTCGTCGGTTCGAGCTGCGCGCGCTCGACTAGGTGCACCGCGGGCAGGGCCTCGCAGTACATCCACGCCCCACCAAACGAAAAGTTGGGCCTGGGGCCCGGGGGCATGCCCAGCACGTCGGTGTAGAACGCCTTCATGCGCTCCAGCTGGGTGGTGCAGACATTGATGTGATCGAGGCGCTTGAGGCCCATGCCCGACCAATACCATACCTCTAGCCCCGCCCGGCACCTGCACGGACGAAGAGGTCGCTTTCCGCAGTGTGCGCGAGTACCGTCCGCGCCGTGACCTCCGCGCTGAGCACCTATTTGCTGGAAAGCGCGCTTGTACTCGCGGCGGTGCTGGGCCTCGCCGGGTTCGTCTCGTTTCTGGCGCGGCGCGCCGGGGTGGCCCGCGGGGCGAGCTCGCTGGAGCTGCTCGCGCGCCTGCCGCTGGAGGCGCGGCGTTCCGTGTACGTGGTACGGGTGCTCGATCAGGTCCTGATCCTCGGCGCCAGCGAGACGGGCCTCGCCAAGCTGGGCGAGCTGCCTCCGGGCGCCGTCAGCGAGTTCCGCAAGGCGCCGGCCGCATCCAGCTGGGGAGCGCTGCTTTCCGCACGGTTTGGCAAAGGGGACCCGTGAACGCCGACGTGATGGGGCGACCGCTCGCCACGGTGCTGGTGCTGGCGCTGGTGGGGCTCTTGCCCTTTGCCTTCATGGCGCTCACCTCGTTCGTCAAGATCGCGACCGTGCTCTCGATCGTGCGGGGCGCGATCGGCGCGCAGAGCGTGCCCTCGGGCACGGTGGTGCTGGCGCTCAGCGCGGCGCTCACGCTGATCGCGATGGCGCCGGTCGGCACCAAGGTCGCCGAGCGCTTGCAGCCTCTGCTCGGGCGTTCCTTGTCGGATCCGAGCGAGCTCATCACAAATACGGTCGACGCGGTACGTGAGCCGCTGCGCGGGTTTCTCGCCAGTAACTCGTCCGCAAAGGAGCGCGAGCGCTTCGTCAATCTGGCCCGGAAGAAGGCTGGCGGCGCCAGCGTCGGCGACAGCGACTTCATGGTGATCGTGCCGGCATTCCTGGTGACGGAGCTGCTGGAAGCGTTCGCTCTGGGCTTCGCCATCTACTTGCCGTTTCTCGTGATCGATCTGGTGGTGGCGAACGTGCTGCTGGGCCTCGGCATGCAGACCTTGAACCCCAATCAAATCAGCCTGCCCTTCAAGCTCTTGCTGTTCGTGGCGGCAGACGGCTGGGGGCTGCTCGCCGAGTCGCTGGTGACCGGCTACACCAGCTGACGCCCGGAACGGATACGGCGCGGATCCCCGGACTCTTTTTTGCGCACGAATCGGGGAATAATTCGCCTCGAGCCTAGTTATTGACAGGCGACCGACCCCCGGTAGGATGCCGCGCGCCTGGTCCCAGCTCACAGAGCAGCCAATCGCAGCCAACAGAGCCAAATCATGAGTGGAGTTCGCAATGTCTGATGTGATGATCAGCACCAGCGCCCTGACCAAACGCTTCGGGGACGTACAGGCGCTCGATCAGGTGGAATTCGAGGTCCACAAGGGGGAGGTCGTGGGCTTCCTCGGTCCCAACGGGGCCGGCAAGTCGACCACGATGCGCATCCTGACGTGCTTCATTTCCCCGAGCTCGGGCTCGGCGACGGTGCACGGCTTTGACGTGTTTGATAACCCGCTCGAGGTCCGGCGCAAGATCGGCTATCTGCCCCAGCGCGCTCCGCTTTATCCGGAAATGAACGTCTGGGAGTACCTGGAGTTCACTTCGCAGGTGCGCGGGCTCGACTCCGGCACGTTCCATTCGCGGCTCAAGAAGGTCGTGGAGGTCTGCGGCCTGGCGCAGGTGCTGGGCAAGGATATCGGCACGCTCTCGCACGGTTACCGGCAGCGCGTCGGGCTCGGCCAGGCGCTGATGCACGATCCGCCGATCCTGATCCTGGACGAGCCCACGAGCGATCTCGATCCCAACGAGAAGGCGGAGGTGATCCGGTACATCCAGGAGATCGGTAAAGACCGCACCATCCTGCTCTCGACGCACAATCTGGCCGAGGTCGAGCAGGCCTGCGCCCGCGCCATCATCGTCAGCAAGGGCCGCGTGGTGGCGGATGGCAATCTAGAGGACATCCGCTCGCGCGCGGGCTCGGTGCGCTACTTTGCCGGCTTTTCCAGCAACAACAACGGGACGCCCGCTCCCAGCAAGCAGGCCGCGCGCGACGCGCTGGCCGCGCTGCGGGGCGCCCAGCGCGTCACGGAGAGCCCGACGGAAGAGGGCCTGCACCGCTTCGAGATCGCGGGCGCCAAAGAGGGCGACCTGCGGCCGGAGATTTTCAAGCTAGCAGTGAGCAAGGGCTGGACCTTGCTCGAGCTGCGGCGCGATGCACAGAGCCTCGACAGTGTGTTCCGGGATCTGACCCGGGGTGACGAAAAGCTGGACCGCGGCGCGGGCTGGTCCGACGGGTCCGAGTCCTCCGCGTCGAGCGTCCAAGGAGTGTAGTGGTGTCCCCCTTGCTGATCATTGCCAAGCGCGAGTTCCGTTCCTATTTCGACTCGCCGCTGGCGTACGTGGTGATCTGCCTCAGCTATTTCGGGCTGGGGTTGATGTTTTTCAACGTCGGCGCCAGCTTCTGGAAGGTCGACAAAGCGAGCCTCACGGACCTGTTCGTGTACGTGGGGCCCGGTCTGAGCGGCCTGGTGGTGCCGGTGGTCACGATGGCGCTCGTCGCTGAAGAGCGGCGCAGCGGCACGCTGGAGATGCTGATCACGCTGCCCGTCAAGGACAGCGACGTGGTGCTCGGCAAGTACCTGGGCGCGCTCGGGCTGGTGCTGTCGCTGCTGCTGGCGATGCTGCTCTACCCGATCACGATGTTCTCGTGGCCCTGGCACCTGGGCAGCCTCGACTGGGGTCCGGTGCGCAGCGCGCTGCTCGGCCTGGGCCTGTTCAGCGCCGCCTCGGTGGCCATCGGTCTCCTGATCAGCTCCATCACCCGCAGCCAGGCGGTGGCGTTCTTCGTCACCTTCTTCGTGCTGGTGATGCTCTGGATGATGGGCGAGCTCACCGACTACGTGGGGCAGGAGATCAGCCGTCCTCTCGCCGACCTGATGTCCTACGTCAGCTTCAACACGCGGCTCCAGGGCTTCATCCGCGGCCTGGTCGATACCCGCGACATCGTTTACTTCGTCAGCGTCGCTGCGCTGGCGCTGGTTTTTGCCTTTCGCGCGCTCGAGCGCAGGAAGTGGGCGTAACCCGCCATGGCAACCAAAGAACATCGCCGCAAGGCGGCCGCGCAGACCGGGCTGTACCTGGTCGTGGTCAGCGGCATCGTGATCTTCATCAACCTGCTGAGCGCTGGGGCCTACACGCGCATCGATACCACCAAGAACGAGCGCTACACGCTGTCCAAGGGCAGCGGCTCGCTGGTGCAGAGCCTGAAGGGTCCGCTCACCGTCGATGCCTACGTGAACACGAAGCTGCCCAAGCTGAAGGTGTTCGTGCAAGAGCTGACCGATCTGCTCAAGAGCTACGAGGGCGCGGGTGGCGGTAAGTTCAAGTACACGCTGATCGAGCCGGAGACGGACGAGCTGCGCAAGCAGGCGGAAGAAGCCGGTCTGCAGCCGATGGCCATGGGCGATCCGGGCGAGGGCGGTGGCGATCAGATCGCGATCGCGCAGGGCTACCTCGGCCTGGTCTTCAAGTACGGCAGCGAGAAGGAGACCATCCCGCAGCTGAGCCCGCAGAACAGCACCGGGCTCGAGTTCTGGATCTCGAACAAGATCCGCGAGCTGCGCGACAAGGCGGACAACATCAAGCACCGCGTGGGCGTGGTCGTGGAGAAGGACGAGCTGAAGCTCACCGACACCAACCTGTTGCCCCGCCAGGGCGGCGGCGGTGGTGGCCCCAGCTTCAAGAGCGTGCTGTCCCAGGCGTTCCCGTTCTACGAGCTGGTCGACGTCAACCTCGCCGACGGTAACACCGAGATCGACAAGGGGCTCGACGGGCTGATCATCACGCAGCCGGGCAAGGCGTACTCGGAGAAGGAGCTGCGCCGCATCGACCAGTTCCTGATGCTGGGCAACAAGGCCCTGGCCGTGTTCGCGTCGGCAGTCTCGCTGAAGCCGAACGACGCCACCATGAACGCCACGCTGGACCTGCACGGTCTCGACAAGCTGCTGGCGGGCTACGGCATCACGATGAAGAAGGACGCCGTGTTCGACTACGGCGCCCAGTTCCGCGTGCCGGCCATGACCGCGGGCGGTCCGGTCTGGATCCGCCATCCCGGCATCGTGCACGTGGTCGCGGACGAGCGCTTCGATGACGACAAGAAGCTGCTCGACACCTCGTTCCCCTCGTTCTTCCGCATCGAGGAGATGGCGTTCCCGTTCCCCTCGACGCTGGAGATCTCGAA
>JAICTU010000023.1 GCA_025936205.1 Polyangiaceae bacterium
GCGAGCCGCACGCCGACCCGACCGCCCTGGTGAGCAGTGCCGGGCGGAGCCCGGGGCCTACGCGCCGGTAGTCGATCGCAACCGCTGCGAAGGCAAGTCGGACTGCGTCGCCGTCTGCCCGTATGGCGTCTTTGAAGTGCGGCGCATCGACGACGCGGATTTCCGCGCGTTGTCGTTCTTCGGTCGCCTGAAGAGCCGAGCGCACGGGCGGCAGACGGCGTACACGCCGCGCAGCGACGCCTGCCAGGCGTGCGGGCTGTGCGTGGTGGCGTGCCCCGAGCATGCCGTGGCCTTGGTCCCGCGCGGCTGACCCGAGCGCAGCGTCAGCCCGTTGACGCTGGCGCGGCTGCAAACCGAGGTGGCTCAAATCGGCGACAAAAGCGGCGCGGGGAGTCGATTGAGACCCGGCTCGAGCTTATGCAGCCAGTGTGGCTGGACGCTCTTTCGAGAAGTATGGACAGCCACAGCCGAATTCTCCTGTCGGAAGCAACTCAGCTGGTGTGCGCGACCCGGCGACGGATCGAGCTCACGAGCGCCCTGCTCGGCATCGCTGCCCGGGCCAACGCTCTTCCTGGCCCGCGCGGCCTGAGACCGTCAGGTCGCGGCATCGAGCCGCTGGAAGACGGCGAACGCGAGCTGGGCGCCGCTGGTCGGCTCAATCTTGGCGTGCACGGCGAGCTTCACGCGCAGCGCGGCGCCGGAGCGGGAGCTCAGGGTCCGCTCCGCACGCAGGGGTAGGCCTTTCTCCAGCCGCAGCTCGAGCAGCACGCGCTCGCGCGGTGCCCCCGGCTCGAGCGCGAACAGCTGCAGCACGTCATCGAGCAACGGCAACGCATCGTCGATACCGAGCATGCTGCGGGCGTTCTCGGAGAGCTGAACGATCTCGTTGTTGAGATCGAGCAGCGCATGGCCCGTGCCCGCGACGAACTCGACCAGCTCGCCCGCATCCTGCACCCGCGTCAGCTGCGACCGGACGCGCTCGAGCTCGGAGATCTCCTGCAGCGTGACGATCACGCCGCCGCCGCTCTTTCCGTTGCGGTCGCGCGCGACCTGCAGCCCGATGTTCCACCAGGCCCCGTCGTGGCCCAGTGCGGTGACGATCTTTCGCTGCCCGGAATGCAGAACATCAAATGCCTGCTGCGCCAGGGCCGTGTCGGCCTGAACGGCGATCTCGCTCAGCGGGCGTCCGATGTCTTCCGGACGCAGAGGGAACAGTCGCGTCGCGCTGTCGTTGAAGCGTCGGATGGTCAGGCGTTCATCGAGAAACAGTACACCGGCATCGACGGCACCCAGCAGATTCTCGAGATCCGCGTTGGTCTCCTCCAGCTCGCCGATCTTTTCCTGGTACTCGGAGTTGACGGTGTAGAGCTCCTCGTTGACGCTCTGCAACTCTTCGTTGGTGCTCTGCAGCTCCTCGTTGGAGGCGGTGAGCTCCTCGTTCGTCGCTTGCAGCTCCTCGTTGCTGGCCTCCAGATCCTGGACGGCGGACTGCAGATTTTCGCGGGCAACCATTAGCTCGTCCTCGAGCTCCCGGAGCCGCTGCCGGGCGGCTCCTTCGAGCTCGGAGGCATCAACCGGGGTCGGCTCCGCAGCGATGCGCGGTGACTCGAAGAAGATCAGCAAGCCGAGCGCCACGCCGGGAAGGTCCTCGACCGGCGCGATGCGGACGCAGAAGACCTGCTCGCCGTCGGCTACCGGCACCCGTACCTCGGGGATGGTGATCTCCTCACCCTGACTGAGGGCTTTGCGTCCTGCGGTGCTGAGCAGCGCCGCGAGCGAGCGCGGTACCATCTTGAGCAGGCTGATCGTCACCCGGCCCGGTGGTACGCTCACGAAGTCCGCGACGCGCCCGAACACCTGGATCAGCTCGAAGTTGGAATCGACGGCGACGCCCGGCGGGGCATAGCGCTCGAGCACGGCTTCATAGAGCGATTCGGTGGAGCGCGCCGCGCGCGGCGGCGGCGTCGAGCCACTGGACACGTCCACGCTCAGCTCGCGCAAGGAAGGCAGGACGGACTGGCCAGTGCTCGGCGTACCACGGGCCAGGTACACGCCGGCGCGCGCATGGAGCGAACGAAAGAGCGGGCTGGCGTCGCCGACCGATTCGCTCGTGCCCAAGAACAGGAAGCCCCCCTCCTTGAGCGAGGAACGCAGCCGGGTGATCACGTGGCGCTGTGCCTCTGCGTCGAGATAGATGAGCAAGTTGCGACAGACGACCAGGTTGAGCTGCGTGAAGGGCGGGTCGGTCAACAGATCGTGGGGGGCGAAGGTGACGGCGTCGCGCAGCGCGCGGCGCGCGACCAGCTGCTCGCCGCGCGTCTCGAAGTAGCGCTCGCGCAAGGGCTCCGGAATCCCGCTGCAAGCATCCAGCGGATAGGCTCCGGCGCGCGCGTAACGCAGAGAATCTCGGCGCACGTCGGTGGCGAAGAGCCGATAGTTGATCGGACGGCGCTGCTTCTGGATCTGCTCCTCGAGCAGCATGGCCAGCGTGTAAGCTTCCTCTCCGGTGCCGCAGCCTGCCACCCATAAGCGCAGCGTGCCTGGCTCTCCACCCAGCGCGAGCAGCTGGGGCAGGATCGTGTCTTCCAGGTAGCCCCAGGCGAACGGGTCACGGAAAAACTGCGTGACGCCGATCAAGAGTTCGCGCGTCAGCTGCTCCACTTCGGGCGGCCGCGCCTTGAGGTATTGCGCGTAGGCGCTCAGGCTCTCCTCCCCCACGAGCCCGGCCCGGCGCTGGATGCGCCGCAGCACCATGGCCGCCTTGTACATCGAGAAATGTAGACGCGACTGCTGGCGCAAGATGCGCAAGATCTCGTCGAAGGCCTCGCGCTCGCGCTCCAGATC
Organism: Polyangiaceae bacterium; assembly: GCA_025936205.1. The sequence goes on from JAICTU010000023.1 coordinate 2,845, forward strand.
ACCCGTCTCGGACGCCAGGCGCTCAACTGCCTTCTGTGCGTATTGCTGCAGGCGCTCGGCGAGGTGCGTCGGGGTGCCGACGAAATCGACGCTGCCGCTATTGATCACGCTGTTGGGCATGCCGTCAAACTTGGCGCTGCCCGGCTCCTGCGCGAGCACGAGCCCCCCCGCTTCCTTCAGCACGCGCGCGCCGTGCGTGCCGTCGCTGCCGGTGCCACTCAGGATCACCGCCACGCCCTGGTCCCCCTGCTCCTCTGCCAGCGAGCTCAGGAAGACATTGATCGGCAACAACACGCGCGCCACGTCGCGACTCGTACAACGGAAGCGCCCCTGCTCCAGCGTGACCACGCAATGGGGCGGCGCCACGTGCACGCAGTTGGGGAGCGGACTCGCGCCCTCCTCGATTTCGACGACCTGCAGCTGCGTCTGACGCCCGAGCAGCTGCGACATCATGCTCTTGAAATCGGGCGGAAGATGCTGGATGAACACAAACGACAGCCCGCTCCCGGGAGCCAGGTGCCGGAACAGATCCTGCGACGCCTCGAGACCGCCCGCCGAGGCGCCCACGGCCACCACGAAGAACGGCAGCACCGCGCTGTGGGGGGCGGCTTCGAGCCGCGGCTGCTCCTCGATGGCGGCCTCGGGCCGCGGCGCAAACCCGCTGCGCGGCCCGAGTGTTTCACGATGCGCGGGCGGCACGCTGGCCCGCCCGATCCGTCGCGCGTCGCTCGGGCGCGCCATGCGCGGCTCTTCATCGTGCTCGGTCGACCTCATCTTCACGCTCACCCCCGAAGGTCTCTCTGTGCTGGGGTTTGAGGACGTCCCCGGACAACCCACAGCGGCCCCGCCAACGGTCACTATAGGGGGCATTTCTGCGCTCCAGTCAATTTCAACGGACTTACTTCACCGCCGCGGTGAGCTATTGTCGAGGCTGGCCGTTTACGTCGCCGTGGAGGCCTGTGAGCCCCACGGGCAACACGGGTAGCCATGGCCAGCCAACGCATCCTCATCGTAGGGCGACCTTCGCCGCTCTCCCGGGAGCTGCTCGCGTATGGCCACATCGTCCATCACGTCGCGATGAATCGTGCCCTGTGGACCAGCCTCGCGAGCGGAGTCTGGGACGCCTGCGTCTTCGACGAAGAGTGCCTATGTGCGGAAGTCTACGACCTGATCCAGCATGCGCGCGAGACGCAGCCGCATCTGGCGGTGCTCATCGGCGCGGAGGAAGAAACCTCGGCGTTCGATGCAACCCTGGTGAGTGGCGCTGACGACTGGTTGAAGGCGAAGAGCAACTCGCGACCTGCTCCGCGCGTCCTGACGCAGGCCGTGACGTTTCGCCGCAGTCGTGCGCGCAGCCGCGCGGCGGCACCACAGTGCCGGGTGACCATGCTGGATTGGGACCAGCTCGAGGCGCCCGCCGTGCGCGCGGCGCTGGGCCGCAACGGCGTCCTGGTCACGCAGGTCGCCGACGTTCGCGGGGCCCTGCGCGAGCTGCGGCTGGGGACGACCGATGTGCTGATCACGCCGCCCTCGGTCTCGGTGAACGGCGCGAGCATTGTGGTCGCCGCATTGCGTTACGACCCCCGCCTGCGAATTCTGGTGGCGAGCGACCTGTCGGAGCTCGAAGGCACCGCGATCGCCATCGGGGAAGGCGCCCAGGACTACTTGCTGCGCCCCGTGGGCAGCGAGCAAGCGGTGGGCGCCGCCCTGAGCGCGTGGACCGCCCACGCGAACACCTCGCCCGGCGGCGAGCCGCGCGCGCAGCTGCTGCAGATCTTGCTGCTGGAGCCCGAGCCGTTGCAGGCGCAGCTCGTCGACGAAATGCTTGCCCAGGAGGGTCGCTTCGTGACCACCAGCGTGCGCGACCTGGCGCAGGCGCGCCGGCGCATGGCGGAACGCACCTTCGACGCCATCCTGTACCGCCCCGCTGGCGGGCGCAGCGAGGCCATCCGCTTTCTGCACGATCTGCGCAGCATCGATCAGAGCCCAGCGATCCTCCTGCTGGCGCAGCGCCCCAACCCGAGCTTCCACGAGCAAGCGCTGCGCATGGGTGCGCAGGACATCATCGGTCGCGAGCGTCTGGGGCGAGAGGCGCTGGGCGCGCGGGTGCGCAATGCGGTGCGCCGCCAGCAGAGTCGGCTGGCTCACGAGCGCTTCGTGCGCGACCTGCAGAAGCGCGAAGCGAGCCAGCAAGAAGTAGTGCGGCGCAGCGGCGACGGCATCCTGATCGTCGATAGCCAGGGTACGGTCGTGTTCACCAACCCCGCGGCGGAGCGGCTGTTCTCGCGCCCGGAACGCCCCTTGATCGGCGGGCATTTCCCATACGAGCCGAGCCAGGAGGGGCCGCGCGAAATCCAGATCCGCGACGGCGAGGATCCCTGTATCGCCGAGATGACCGAGGTCCCGATCGACTGGAACGGCGCGTCGGCACGGCTGATCTCGCTGCGCGATACGACCGAGCGACGGCAGGCGCAGGAGCTGCGCGATCGGTTGGCGCACACCGAACGGCTCGCCGCCATCGGTCAGCTCGCCGCGGGGGTCACGCACGAGATCAACAACCCGGCCACCTACGTCGTGGCCAACCTGACCACGATGCTGGATCTACTGACCACGCTCGAGCTCGATCCCGCCGCCCGCGAGGACACGCGCGCCAAGCTGCGCGAGCTCAGCGAGATGGTGCGCGAGAACCTGGACGGCATGGCGCGCATCCGCTCGATCACCACCGATCTACGCACGTTCTCGCGCATCGACAGCCACGAAGTGAGCCTGGTCGATCTCAACGAATGCGTGGTGTCCGCCTGTAAGATCGCCTTCAGCGAGATCCGCCAGCGCGCCCACCTGGTCCAGGCGCTGAGCGAGGTGCCGGCGATCCCGGCCTCGCGCGGCAAGCTGGCGCAGGTGGTCACCAATCTGCTGGTGAACGCGGCGCAGGCCATTCCCGAAGGCAATGTGGAGGCGCACCGGGTCACCGTGCGCACCGGTCAGGACAGCGATGAGGTCTGGCTGCGCGTGGATGACACGGGGCGCGGCATTCCTGCGCAGATCCGCGCCAAGATCTTCGATCCATTCTTCACCACCAAGGCGCGCACTCAAGGTACGGGTCTGGGGCTGGCCCTGTGCGCGGACATCGTGCGCCAGCATCAAGGGACCATCAAGGTCAGCTCGAGACTCGAAGGTGGCGGCACCTGCTTCGAGGTGCGCCTGCCGTTCGACACCCAGCTGGAGATCAGCCCGCCCACGCCCACCACCTCACAGGTGGTGCCGAGGCTGCGCAAGTCGCGACGACTGCAGCTGCTGTTGATCGACGATGAACCGCTGGTCTTGCGCTCGCTGCGGCGCATGCTCGCCGAGCACCACGTGGACACCGCGCAGAGTGGCCACGATGCCCTGTTGCAATTGCAAAGGAAGCAAGACTACGATCTGATCTTCTGCGATCTGATGATGCCGGAGATGGACGGCACGATCGTGCACGCGGAGATCGAGCGCCGCATGCCGGAGCTGCTGCATCGCCTGGTGTTCTGCAGCGGCGGCGCCTTCACCTCACGCACCAAGCAGTTCATCGAGCAGACCAAGCGGCCGCTGGTCGAAAAACCACTGACACGGGAGAGCTTCGAGCGGGTCGTATCCGAGCAGCTGGGCGAACGGCGCCTGAAAGTGGCGGGCGAGGGCTGACACCGCATTGAGAACTCGGGCAGCCCGGAGTAGGGTAGCCTGGTGGAGCAGGGGTCGGAACGGCGCGCCGCCGCCAGAGGACTGCGGCGGGTGGTGGGGATCGGCGCCTCTGCCGGCGGCCTCAATCGTTGCGTGCCTTCTTTTCTGCGGTGCCGCGCGAGAGTGGCTGTTGCTTCGTGGTGGTCCAACACCTGTCGCCGGACTTCAAGAGCTTCATGCGCGACATCCTGTCGCGCGATGCCGCTATCCCGGTGCTCGAAATGGAAGACGGCCAGCGCCTGGAAGCGGACACGATCTACGTGCTGGTGCCGAGCAAGAGCGTGACGCTGCTGGGTGATCGCCTGGTGCTGCAGGAAACGGTGCGCCGCGAAGGCGGTTTGAACAAGCCCATCGATCTTTTCTTTCAGTCCCTGGCTCACGAGCAGGGCAAGAACGCGATCGGCGTCATCCTCTCCGGTACCGGCAACGACGGCAGCGCGGGTGCGCGCGCGCTGCACGACGCCGGGGCGCGCGTGCTGTGCGAGAGCCCGGACACCGCCAAGTTCGACGGCATGCCTCAGGCCGTGCTGGACGCGCAGCTGGAGGATTTCGTGGCATCCCCCGCGGATCTGGCCCTGGAGGCCACCCGGCAACCAGAGCCAGGTCCCGTGAGCGGTCTGGCTCCGCGGCGGGAGGAGAGCCCGATCACCGCGGCTCACTCCCGCATCTTCGAGTTGATCCAGGATGCCTACGGCGTGGACTTCGGCCAGTACAAGCTGGCCACCGTGTTGCGCCGGCTGGAGAAGCGCATGCTCGAGATCGGCATGGAATCGGCCGAGCGCTACCTGGCACACGTGGAGGCCAGTCCGGCGGAGATATCTCAGCTGTACGATGAGATGCTGATCGGGGTGACCGCGTTCTTTCGCGACCCTGAAGCCTTCGAGAGCCTGGATCGCGAGGCCATCCAGGTGATCGTGCGCGACAAGGCCCCCGGGGAAACTGTGCGCGTCTGGGTCCCCGGTTGCTCCTCGGGCGAAGAAGCCTACGGGCTGGCGATGTTGATCCGCGAGGCCTGCAACAGCCAGGGCAAGAACCTGAACCTCAAGGTGTTCGCGTCGGACCTGGACGACGGCGTGCTGCGCAAGGCGAGCTCCGGCAATTACGATCATTCGGTGATGGCCGGCGTGTCTCCGGAGTTCAAGGAGCGTTACTTCAGCGTCCGGGACCAGGGCTACAAGATCAGCGCGAAGCTGCGCCGCTCGGTGGTCTTCACGCGCCACAATGCGCTCGGCGACCCGCCGTTCCGCGACATCGACCTGGTCAGCTGCCGGAACATGCTGATCTACTTTCGCGAGGACGCGCAGGCCAACGCGCTGCTCTCGTTCTTCTTCTCGCTGCGCGAAGGGGGCTTTCTGTTCCTGGGTCCCAGCGAGAGCCTGGGTGTGGTGGAGAGCGGCTTTCGCACGCTCGACCGCCGCTGGCGCATCTACAAGAAGCTCTCGGGCGCGCGGTTACCGCGCGAGCTCGAGACGCGCTTCAAGCGGCAGAAGCGGCGACTGCTGGCAGGCACGCGCGGCGGCACCGTGCAGGAGGCCAATAGCGATCTGGACTCGGCGTTCCAGGCCTTGCTGCAGCGCTACGTGCCGCCGAGTCTGCTGGTCACGGAGGATCTGGACGTTCTGCATTCTTTCAGCGATGCCGGCCAATACCTCCACCCGCGGCCCGGCGCGCCGGGCACCAATCTGCGCAACCTGGCACACGAGCAGCTCGTGACGGCGGTGCGCGTCTCGTTGCAACGAGCCAAGCGCGATCGCGACGCGGTCGCCTATCGCGGCGTGGAATTCGACAACTTCGGCACACCGATCCGGCTGGACGTGACCGTCTGGCCACTGCCTGCGACCCGCAAGCGCAGCGCGACCTCGGTCTATCTGGTGTCGCTACAGCCTGCAGAGTCCGAGACGGACCCTCGAGAATCCGCCTCCATCGACATCCAGATCGACCGCAACGGTACGCAGCGCATCGCGGCGCTGGAGAGCGAGCTACAGAGCGCCAAAGAGAACTTGAGCGTGACCGTGGAGGAGCTCGAGGCCACCAACGAGGAGCTGCAGAGCACCAATGAAGAGCTGCTCGCCTCCAACGAGGAGCTGCAGAGCACCAACGAAGAGCTGCACTTCGTGAACGAGGAGCTGTACACCGTCAACGGTGAGTATCAGGCCAAGATCGACGAACTGCGCGACCTGGCGCAGGACGAGCAAAGCTTGTTCAAGGTCACGCAGGTGGGGGCGATCTTCCTGGACGCGGGATTGCGCCTGCGGCGCTTCACGCCCTATGTCGCCGAAGCGTTCGGCATCCATCCCAACGACATCGGCCGCCCCGTCACGCATGTGCTCGCGCGCCTGTCCGTCGGCAGCCTGGACGCGCAGCTCGGCGCCGTGCTGCGCGGGGGCGGACCGATCGCGCACGAGGTACAGGACGCGGCCTCGGGCACGCCGTATTTGCTGCGCCTATCCAGTCACCAACCCCCCAACGGCCCGGCGGGCATCGTGATGAGCGTGGTGGACCTCACCAAGTCCCGTGCCAGTGAGCGGGAGTTCGCTGCGCAGCAGAAGGTGCTTGGCTCCGAGCGCCAGCGCATCACGAACCTGGAGGACCAGCTGGCGCGAGAGCTCGCCGAGCATCACGACCTGCTCACCGGCACCCTACGCTACGGCGTGTGGGACTGGCCGAACGTGAGCCAAGACGCGCAGATCTGGTCCGCCGACTTCTATTCGTTACTGGGTTACGCGCCCGGCGAGATCCCCGCGTCCCGGCAATCATTTGGCGAGTTGCTGCACCCGGACGATCGCGAGTCGACGTTCGCCGCCTTGAGCGGCCACTTCGCTGACGGCACTGCCTTCGATCTCGAGGCAAGGTTGCGCACGAAAGCCGGCGCATACCAGCGCTTCCGTTCCAACGGCAAGGTCGCGCGCGACGCGCAGGGCAGCGCCGTGCGCATGGTGGCGGTGATGCAACCGCTCGCGGAGCAGCCCGACGCGGATTGAGATGTTGCGCCGAACCTTCCTGACCTCCGCGCTGGGCCTCACCGCCGGCTCCTTCGTCGGCTGTTCGCGCAGCTCGAGCAAGAGCTCGAAGGTCACGATCGCGGTCGGCGGCAAGAGCCTGATCTACTACCTGCCGCTGACCATCGCCGAGCGGCTGGGCTACTTCACGGCGGCGGGGCTGGACGTGCAGATCGTCGACTTTTCGGCGGGCTCTCTGGCGCTGAAGTCGCTCGTCGGTGGCAGCGCGGACGTGGTGGCGGGCGCCTTCGAGCACACGCTGGCCATGCGAGCCAAGGGCCAGCCGCTGCGCGCGTTCGTGCTGCTGGGCTGCGCGCCGCAGATCGTGCTCGGAGTCGGCAAGCGCGCGTTCCCGGCGTTTCAAGGCGTGGCCGACTTGAAAGGCAAGAAGATCGGCGTCACGGCGCCCGGGTCGTCCACCCACGTGCTGCTCGAGTACGTACTCGAGCAGGCGGGGGTAGCGCGAGACTCGGTGGCCGTGATCGGAGTGGGCACCGGCGCCAGCGCCGTCGCGGCGCTGCGCGCCGGGCAAGTCGATGGGCTGAGCAATCTCGATCCGGCGATCGCGATGCTGGAACGCGCGGGCGAGCTCCACGTCGTCACCGACACGCGCTCCGTGGCAGAGTCGCAGCGCGTCTTCGGTGGGCCGATGCCGGGCGGCTGCCTGTATGCCAAGCAGCAATTCCTGGACACACAGCGCGAGGCCAGCCAGGCGTTGACGACGGCGCTGGTCCGCGCCGACGCCTGGATCCAGCACGCCAGCCTGGAGCAGATTGTGGCGGCGGTGCCCGAGAGCTACTTGCTGGGGGACCCCGACGTGTATCGCGCCGCACTGACGGCGGGCCGCCCGGCGCTGTCCGCAGATGGCCTGATCCCGGAGGGCGCGCCCGAGACGGCCTTGCGCGCCCTGACTCTCCTGGATCCTGCGCTGAAAGCCGGCGCCTTCGACCTCGACGCCTGCTACACGAACGAGTTCGTGCGCCATGCCGTCACCAGCTGAAGCGCCGGCGCTCTGGTATCGCGAGGTGGATTGCAGCTACGCTCAGCGCGCCGCGACGCACGAGCGCCGTTCCGTGCTGCGCGGCGTGACGCTGAGCGTGCAGCCTCACGAATTCGTCTCGGTGATCGGCCCCACCGGCTGCGGCAAGAGCACCCTGCTGCATCTGGGTGCCGGCCTGCTCGCCCAGCACGGCGGCCAGATCGAGTCCTTCGGGCTCCCGGTCCAGGGCCTCAACCGGCGCGCAGGCTACATGTTTCAGGCGGAGAGCCTGATGCCGTGGCGGACCGCGCTCGGCAACGTACTGGCGGGCTTACAGTTTCGGGGCCTCGCGCGCGCAGATTGCGAAGAGCGCGCTCACGCGCTGCTGAAGCGCGTCGGGCTCGGTGAGTTCGCCCATCACCATCCGCATCAGCTGAGCGGCGGCATGCGCAAGCGCGTCGCACTGGCGCAAACGCTGGTGCTCGAGCCCGACCTGTTGCTCATGGATGAGCCGTTCTCCGCGCTCGACGCGCAGACGCGCGAGCTGATGCAAAACCAGCTGCTGGCACTGAGGCGCGACCAGCCGTGCGCCGCGCTGCTCGTCACTCACGACCTGGACGAGGCGATCGCGCTCGGCGACCGGATCGTGGTGCTGAGCGCCGGCCCCGGCTCCCATCCGATCGGCGAATTCACGGTCGAACACCCAGCGCTGAGCGACGTGAGCGAAGCGCGGGACGTGCCGGCCCTGATCGAGCTGTCGCGGGAGCTGCGCGCCCTGCTCCGGCGCGAGGTGCTGGAAGGGCGCCGGGCGCCATGAGCACGCTCCGGCTACGGCTGGCGCAGCTCGCCCTGCTGTTCTGGCTGTTCGCCGCCTGGTATCTGGCCACGGCGCGCGGCCTGCACGGCTACGACGCGCAGGCCCGCCTCTTTCTCGGCGAACCGCGCGAGGTGGCGCAGCGCCTGCTAAACTGGTTCGTGCGCGATCGTGAGATCTACCCGCACCTGGGCGTCACGCTGATCGAGACGCTGCTCGCGTTCGTGCTCGGCTCCTTCTTCGGGCTCGGCGGGGGCCTCTGGCTCGGCTGCTCCGAGCGCGCCGCTGCGCTGCTCGAACCCTATCTGAGCGCCGCCAACGCCATGCCGCGCATCATCCTGGCTCCCATCTTCGGGGTCTGGCTCGGGCTCGGCATCGCGAGCAAGGTGGCGCTGGGCATCACCCTGGTGTTCTTCGTGGTCTTCTACAACGTGCACCAGGGCGTCGGGCAAGTGGACCCCGTAGTGCTGGCGAGCGTGCGCATGCTCGGTGCATCGCGGCGCCAGGTGTTACGACACGTCTATCTGCCGAGCGCGCTCAGCTTCACCTTCGGCTCCTTGCATAGCGCGGTGGGCCTGGCCTTCGTCGGCGCCGTGGTCGGCGAATATCTCGGGTCGGCGCTGGGCGTCGGCTATCTGATCCATCAGGCCGAAGGCGTGTTCGATGCGAGCACGGTGGTCGCGGGCATCCTGCTGCTCACCGTGTGCGCACTGTGCCTGGACGCGGCGGTAGCTCGTGTGGAGCGGCGCCTGTTGCACTGGCGGCCGCGCTCCCAGCTGCGCGAACCACTCTAGCCGTCCATGGGGCACTCCTGGTGTTGGGCTCGGGCCGCACGGCACCGAGCCCTCCAGGAATGCCCACTGACCGCTTCAGGGCATGGCGGCGGAGCGGCGCGCAAGACCTCGGCGCGCTGCAGCTCGAACACGCCCGCCATCGCTCCTCTACTCGAGCAACTCCCGATAGTAGTACGTCGTGCTACACGGCTCACCGGTGGGCATCAAGGCGTAGCGCGGAATATCCCCCACCTTCACCCAGCCGAGCCGCTCGTACATGCGCTGCGCGTCACCGCCCGTCACCGTGTCGAGCACCAGCAAATCCTTGCCGCACTCGCGCGCGGTCAGCTCGACCGCTCGCATCAGCGCGGCCCCGAGCCCCCGACGGCGGGCGCGCCGGTGCACCAGCACCTTGCAGACATCCGCGCGATGCGGTTGGTTCGGGGGCTGCGACAGGACCAGCTGGGCCGTGCCACAGATGCCGAGCGCGTCCTCCGCGACCAGCAGCGCGCGCTCGCCGCCGGCCACGCCCCGGGCCACGCTCGACCAAAAAGAATGCGCCTGCTCGCGCTCGAGCGGCAGCATGTAACTGACCGAAGCCCCGCCCTCCACGCAATCCAGCAACACGTTCACCAGCTGCCCGATCTCGGTGTCGTCGACCGCGTGCAGGCGCCTCACCGATGGAATCGTCACGATCATAAGCTAGTGTGCACGTTCCACGTCAATCAAGCGCCGGCAGCAAAATCAGCAGACATTTCACGACACACCAGGCGCATGCTTGTATCCCGCAGGGAATCCGGGGAAGCATGAGGCCTGGGCGCCAGGGTGCGCCGAAAGGATGAAACAATGGGCTTACTGGTGACCTGGTTGGTGATGAGTGCTGCTTTCTGGCTCACGGCGCAGCTGCTGCCGGGCTTCAGCGTGAAGGGCTTTCGCGGAGCCCTGTGGGTGGCCGCCATCTTCGGCGTCATCAACTGGTTGATCGGGTGGCTCCTGTTCGGCGTGATCGGCATCATGAGCCTCGGCATCGGCTTTCTGCTGAGCTTCCTCACGCGCTGGCTGGTGAACGCGATCTTGTTGAAAGTGACGGACAGGGTCTCGTCGAACCTGAGCATCCGGGATTTTTCCACGGCGCTGTTCGGCGCGCTGCTGCTCAGTTTGTTCGCCACCGTGGGCCAGGCGCTGGTGCGCTTTCTGTTCTGAGCCGCGCAGCCGCCACCGAGCAGGCATATCCTGGAGGGCTCGGTGCCGAGCGGACCGAGCCCGCAAAACGGGTCCAGACCGCATTTCGCAAGTGGCACACACTGAGCCGCGCAGCTCGGGGTGGCACCGAGCTGAGCCGTCGTTGAAGCCAAAATCAGCTGACATTTCGCGACATACCTGCGGCATGGGTCTTGCTTTTCTTCCTGGCTGGCGCTGCGGGTTGCCGCTCGGGTGCCGGGGAGTTGCACGATGTTCCGAACGTTTCAAAACCGAGCGCCACAGAGTCGACGGCCAGGTGTCGTGCCACTGAGCGTGCTTTCCCTACTGGGCATGCTCTCGAGCTGCAGCGGCAAGACGGGGGCCGTTGCCGATCCCGGCGCCGGGGGTACAGCGCTCGGCACGGAAAGCGACAATTCGCCGGGCAGCTCCCTTTCCCAGGCCCAGCTCGACGCTGCAGTGCTAGCGCCGGCCGATCGCGGCGCTGGCGCGGATCCCACCGGCGGGGCGTGGCGCATCATCGAGGTCCCCACGGCCAGCAATGAGCCGCGCATCGTGAAGTCGCCGCTCGGTTGGCTTGCCTTGTCACGGCGTTCCATCGGAGACACCAGAGCCCCCTCGGGCTACGAGAGCGTGCTGTATCGCTCGACGGACGGCGTGCACTGGACGTCCCTGCCGCTCGGCGCCGAGGCGAAGAACAAGCAGTTCTGGGGGCTGGCCTACGGCGCAGGGACGTACGCCATGGTCGGTCAGCTTTACGGTGGTCACGGCGTCTACTGGAGCTCGTCTGACGCGCAGCACTGGAGCGAAACATCCGACGCGTCGGCCACAGGCCAGCTCGGCGGCGGCATCGCTTACGCCCAGGGCCGCTTCTTTCACGTGGGGTTCCGTTTCGTCGCTGAATCCGACAATGGTCGCGACTGGCAGCAGCGCCAGATCTCGCTGCTGCAGGAGGGCGGCGCGGCATACGGCAATGGCGTGTATCTGCTCGTCGGCAACGGGCCGATGCAAGTCTCGAACAATGGCTGGGACTGGCAGGAGTACCCGCTCGACTGCACGCGGCCTGGTACCTGCATCACAGACCCGAGCGGCGGTATCCATCAGCCGTATCACACCACGGCGCTGTTCGCCGAAGGCCGCTTCTACACAGACGAGCTGAGCTCCGAAGACGGCATCCACTGGCAGCCCGAACCCGGGCTCAGGCCGACCAGCTACGTGAACGGTTACTTCCTGGGCGAGTTGGGCGGCAATGAGCTCTCCGCATGGAAGCTGGGCAGCGAGATCCAGCGCTTGCAAGTCGTGCGGCCCACGCCCGTGTCCCAGACGGTGACGGGCCGCCGCGACACGAGCATCGGGGTGCTGGATCGCGATCAGCCCCTGCCCGACAGCGTGAACGTCGAGTTCGAAGACGGGCTCACCTGTGAAACGGCCCAATGTGTCTTGCTCGGCGTTCGGTTGCTGCTGATCCCAGCGCCGGGCACGCCACCGTTGCCCGATCGGGTGCCTCGGACCGCCGACGGCACTCCGCTTCTGAACGACGAATGCTCGGTCTCGAGCCAAATCTCCTGCACTGACTACGCGACGCGCACGGGCTGTGTCTGCCATCCCGACGCGCCCAGCGAACCGGCAGCATGCGGGGACGTGAGCCAGTTCCGTTGCGCAGGCCACTTCACACGGCGAGCCAACGAATGGTCGCTGGACGAAGTCGCCGGCGGCGGCTGCTCCTGCGACGCCGTGGATCCGAATCAACCGCTGAGCTTCGGCGTGAGTTGCCTGGAAGATGCGAGCGTGTGCGCGGCGCCGCTCGAATGTCTGTCTGTCGATTCATTCGCTGGCGGCGGGCCATCCCTTCCGCGCTCCGTCTGCACCAGCCGCTGCAAAGCGGACGCTGACTGTCCGAGCTGGGAGGCCACCGGTTACTGCGGGGGCCCGGTGCAGCTGCGTTGCTCGAACGGCTCGTGCCAGCCGCGCAGCTGCCACTGATCCGGCGCAGCGGGCACGGCGAAGCCCGGCACGAACTTGGGGCACGAGGGACTAGGACTGACCACTGGGACGCGTGGACGACGTTTCGCCCGTCCTCGCCAGCAACAGGCGCAGCACGTTCGAAAGCTGCACGGGAGTTGCCGCATCGCTGGACCGTGCGCGCCAGGCAATGACGCCATCGGGCCGCACCAGCACGGCGCCGCTGGGCGTGATGCCGAAGGCCTCGTGGAACTGGCCCGACGGATCGCGCAACTCGGCGCCGTCGAGGCGATGCGCCTGGAGAGGAAGCTTGCCCAAAACGGCTGCTGCGCTCTCGACCCAGGCGTGACCTTCCGCACCGGCGAAGAGCACCCAGCTATGACCCAGCAGGTCGATGCTCGACACGTCTCGGGCACGGCGCTGGAGCGGCACGTGGGGCGCGCGCGATCCGGGGCGCCCGGCGAGCGTGCGGGGATGCTCGTGCAACATCGCGCCGTCGCTGCTGCTCTCGGCCGCGATCGCGTCGGAGGCGTAGCAGTAGCCGAGGTCGATGTTCACGTCCTTGGCGAAGGGCGCGATGCCGCTCGGCATCAGGTAGTGGGCCCCGCGCAGCACGTAGCGCGCGTACGCCTGCTCCACCGTGAAGTGGGCGATCGGACGGCGCTCCAGCTCGTAGCTATCGAGCAGGCGTTCGCCCGCCGCGGCGTTCAGCACCGCTGCCAGCTTCCAGGCGAGGTTGTGCGCGTCCTGAATGCCCGTGTTGCCCCCGAAGCCGCCGTAGGGCGGCATCACGTGCGCGGCGTCGCCCGCCAGGAAGATCCGCCCGTCGCTGAAGCGCTCCGCCGTGTGGGCGCAACACTCCCATTTCTGAATCGAGTCGATGGTCGCCGGCACGTCCGCGCCCAGACCGATGCGCAAGAGCTCCCGGCACTCCGCCTCGCTGAGGCTCCAGCAATCGGTGTTGGGTGCCTCCGGGTCGCCGGTGGTGTGGACGATCAGAAAGCCGGATTCATACGGCTTCTCGATGCGGAAGAAGCCTCGAAACGCGGGATTGCGCACCAGGATGACGCTCATGTTGCGCCCGCGCAGCAGCGGCTCCACGTCGGCCCGGAAATAGATGGTCAAGCTGCGGGACAGCAGCCCTCGCCCCTGCATGCGGATGCCGAGCTGCTCGCGCAGGCGGCTGTTCGCCCCGTCGGCAGCCACCGCATAGCGAGCGCGCACCACGCTCTCGCGTCCATTCTCACGGTCGCGCAGCCGCGCACTCACCCCCGCAGCGCCTTGCTCGATCGAGAGCACCTCGGCCCCGAAGCGCAGCTCTTGCCCCCACTCCTCCGCGCGCCGCTTGATCATCGGCTCCAGCGCCTGCTGCGTGATGAACAGACGCTCGCTGGGGCTCAGGTCGCGCACACCCTCGTTCATGTGCGGCACATCGCGATGGATCTCGTTTCCCGCGATGCTCTCGACAGAGAGGATCGCGCCGTCCGGCTCGAACTGCTCGAACGACTTTTGGCGCACCGCCTGTTCGACGCCCAGGCTACGCACCACCTCCATCGAGCGCTGATAGACGAGCGCGGCGCGCGGATGAATCGCCGTGCTGGGGTGCCGCTCCGCCACCAGCGCCTTCACCCCGAGCCGCCCGAGCAGCGCGGCGGTGAACATGCCCACGAGACTTCCACCGACGACCAGGACCGGGACTTCCGTGTCTTCCATGTGAGAGCGATTCATACCTTCGCTCGCTGATGCGGACAACGCTCGTGGGCGAGGTTCGACCAGCTGTGGCACGAGCAGGCGCCACTTCGCCCGCTCGGTGCCGCTCGGGGTTGATTAGTGCAGGTCGGGCATGATGCCGCCGGGAACGCCGTAGTGGATGTGCAAGCGCGGCTCCCGCTCTACGTATGCGTTGTCGTCCGACAACGGGTCGAACGAAAGCGAGGTGGTGATCAGATCGCTCGCACCGTCACCGTCGAGATCGCCTGCCTGCGCGATGCGCGTGATGAAGCGGCCCGAGTCGAGCAGCGAGCCCGTCGGATTGCTCTGCAGCACGGCCTGAGCGGGAAAGGAGATGCGGCCGCCGAAGCGCTGCCGGGAACCGCCGACGAACGCGAAGTTGTTCACGAACAAAGGTTGGTTGTCGTCCGCCCAGGAATAGGTGACGTAGGAGTAAAGGTCGGTGTCGCCATCGCCGTCGCGGTCCCCGGCGGACTCGATGAAGGGCGAACCGGAGAGATCGTCGCTGAGGACGGCGGTCCCCTGCGAGGGGTCCACGCCGTTTGCGAACAGGCCGGGCCGGCCGAAGATCAGGAGCTCGTCGTCTCCGACCACTGCGAGCAAATCCGCAACACCGTCCCCGTCGACATCGTTCGGAGTCAGGGTCGCGATGCCCGGGTTGCTATACAAGCTGAGCCCCTCGAGCTTCAGGTTCGTCGCCAGCTCGAGATCGCCGCTGAGGCGCTCGCTTCGTCCTGGGATCCAGTACACCGGCGTGGTCGGTGTCGACGGTGCGGTCGCGTCGACAGGGTTCACGATCAGGTCCGCGTGGCCATCCGCGTCGAGGTCACCCGTGGCCCTGGGCAACAACTCCCCGGGCCCCACCACTCGCGCGCTGGCTGCCGTCGCCCACGAGCTACCAGCGACCAGACGTTGGTGGCTTCCGTAGAACACATAGAGCGAGCCATTGGGATCGCCCGTGATGGTGGACTCGCCCGTGTTCAGATCGAACGAATACTGCAGCTGCGGGGCATCGCCGATCACGAAATCGTCCAGACCGTCTCCATCGAAGTCTCCGAGCGCGGCCAGGTCGTCCACGTCACGAAAGCAGCTCGATGGGCTGGTAGCTTGCTCGGGCGTCAGCCGGTCGTGCGGAGTCGACAGGTAAACCCCCACTTGATCGAAGCGATGCACGCCGCTGAGGCGCTCGGGCCCACCGTAGAGCAAGTACGCCCCTTCCCCTTCCACAGCCGGGGAGCAGCGGCTGGTGCCCACCAGCATGTCGGCGTAACCGTCGCCGTCGACATCGCCCGCCGGCACGATCGTCTCCACCATCTGCGCCACTTCCTGGGCGGAAATCAGCAAGCGCGCTCCGCTCTCTTGCAGAATCAACGCCTCCTCGCCACTGCGCGGCCTGGGCCCTCCGTAGCGCACGTGCACATATTCGGTTTCAGTGGCCAGGTCGAAGCACTGGGTGGCGAAGTCCTGGAAGCCATCACCATCGAGGTCCCCGACGCCCGTGATCAGCCGGGATGCATCCGAACGCGGCTTGTCCGTCTCGGAGCGCATCGTCACATCGGGGAGCGGCAAGGACGGCCCCAGCGCCAGGTCGGGACGCGGCGCGGGTGGTTGTTCCGCGAGGGCCGCTGGCTGCCCGTCGGGCGCGGGCGCAAGCGGCGCGCCGGGCGGCGTGGACGAGACGGCTTGCTGCTGTTCCGGGAGATCCCCGAGTGCGTAGTCGTTCGAGCAAGCCAGGGTGCCCGTGCACGCGAGGCCCAGTGCCATGAGCAGGATCTCTCGAGTCGAGTGTTGCATGCCGAATTACCTCCGCTCCAACATGTGAGCCGGCGGCGCGTTTGTTCCCCCGAAACGGGGCTGCGCTCCGCCCGCCAGAACGCGCTGCAAGCGTTGGGCGTAGCGCGCGGCATCGGGCTCGGCGAGCAACTCTCTCGCGTGCGCCCGAGCCTGCTCCTGCTGGCCTTGCGCCAGCGCGAGGTCGATGCCCAGCACTTCACCCTCCAGCCGTAGCTCACCCGCGGGGAAGCGCTGCCGGTAACGCTGCAGCTGGCGCGCGGCGGCGCTCACCTGTCCCGCGCCCAGTGCTCTGCGGATGGCATCGAGCGCGTGCACCTCTTCGATCAAGGAGCTGCGCGAAGCCGGCCTGAGCTGCGCTCGGCCCCGCTGTGCCGGCTGGCTCGGCGCCGCAGCGGACCCGGAGGACGCCGCGCTCTCGGGTTGCGGCTCCAGCGATGGACGAGGCGGGGCGCCCTCCGTGAAGTGGGTCGGGGGCGACGGCGGCACTGCGGGAGCAGTGCTCGCTTCCGGGATGGGTTTCACGGAGAGCTGCGCCCAGAGCAACCAGGCAACCACGCTTCCTCCCAGCACGCTCAGCATCGGCTTGATCCCGAGGCCCAGTCGCTTGCCTTTGACGTCAGCGTTCGCGCCCGCGAGCTGCGGCGGCGCTTCCACCAGCACGTTGCCGAGCACGCTCGCCATGCGCTCCGCTGAGCCGCGCGGCGGAGAGGCAACGGTGCCGCCCGGCAACCCGAGGAGCTCGCCGATCTCGCGCACGCCGAAGCCCTCCAGCTCGTACAGCACGAACACGCTGCGATACGCGTCGGACAGGCCGGCAAGCGCCCGCTCCAGCTCTTGCCGGACGCGCTTCTCGATCAGGAGCTGCTCGGCATCGGGGAAGGCGCCCTCGCTCTGTTCGATCAGCTCCGTCTGGGGCAGCTCACGGCGTACGCTGGCACGCTGGCACGCTGGCGATAGTTGGAGCTCACCCGCACGACGGTTCCGATCAGAAAGCGACGTTCTTGCCCGGGCCCGATGTCGGCGCGCCGCCGGCTGGCGGTGATGAAGGTGTCCTGCACCACGTCGTCCACGCTATGACTCGGCACGCCGAGCCGCAGTGCAATGCGCCACAGGGTATCGAAGTGCTCGCGAAACCACTGCATCGGCAACTGCGCCGTGCTGGCGGCAGCGGGCTCATCCTGGTGTGGGAGGGCGGCGTCGGGTGCCGAGCCCCCTTCTTTCTCTTGCAAGGGAGCCTCGCGTGGCAGCGGCATCCAGACGGCTTCCGACTCCAGCGTGATCATTGCGCGTGCCCCCTCATGTGGACGCGCTGCCCCCATGTTCCATCAGAAAGAGAGATTTGCGAGGGCTCCGGCCCGCAATCCCAGAATCGGTGGCTCCAGCGCGGTGGCTCCAGGACGAAAATAGAAGCGCGGGCGCGACAGGGGCACCACGGCGCCGAACATCGCGCTCAGCTCGAGCGCGGGCCAGGGCGAGCCGTCCAGGCGCAGCTCGGCGCCGCTGCTCGCCCAAAAGGCCGTGTGTTGGCGAGGCCGATCGACGCCCAGGCCGCTTCCGGTGATGCGCCCCAGATCGAGGTCGAGACAGGGGCGCAGCCCGATCGGCGCGCTCGCGGGAAAGCGCAGCGGGCAAGCCACCGCCTGCGCCGCCGAGCGCTCGAAGTGCGCCGTCGCTGTCTCGCCCCGGAGGTGTGCGCTCTCGCTGCCGCCGCGGTAGACGCCGGCGAGCAGCCAGGGCTGCCAGTCGCTGCGCTGCCAGCGCACAACGGCGCCGAGGCCGTAGTTGAAGCTCGAACCCGATGAGGCGGCGGCTTCGGAGAGCACGAATGCGGCGAGTCCGAGGCGCACTCGCGATACGGGATGCGGCGCAGCGGGTGTCGCTCGAGGCACTTCGCTCAGTGCCAGAGCTTGCTCACGGCTCAGCTCCCAGCCCGAGGGCGCTTGCGGCTCGGGCGTGGGCGGATCGGGCGCGACGGCCTGCTCCAGCTCGAGTGCCACGATTAGAGCCAGCGCTTCGAGCACCTCCGTGCAGCTGCCGCCCCGCACATCGCGAGAGCGCGCGGACCCGGCGATCACGGGGGCGAGGACCGTGCCCACATACGCTCCCCTGAACTCGCGACGCACTTCCACAGTGAGCGCTCGCGTTCGCTTATCGGCAGACGACTTGGGCAGACGTGCTGCAAGGGCCGTATCCCACGCCGAACGCGCCGGGCACTCCTTCGCGACGCGATATTCCCCCTGGTCTACGCTGGCTGCCGCGCTCTGAGCTCGCGCTGGCGCGGCGAGCAGCAGCCCCGACAGGACGAACCCGCTCGCCCAGAGCCGTCCGCCGCGAAACTCGTTCCAGGCGCCCAGCATGCCTAGCCTTAGCACGGCATCCGCGTGCAGTCGCTCGTGGTCGACCAATGGCCGACCATTCCGCGTGGGTACGGTCGCGCGGAGGCGGGTGCAGACCGCCCGGGGCTCATGCGCCTGCAGAATACTGCTGGATTCTGCATCTGCGCGGCACAGGCACGCGGCTTGCTGAGAGGACTGCTCAAGGAGGAACAATCCCAATGAAGTATCAGTTGATCCTGCTCTCTCTGCTCAGCCTCGCCCCGCTCGCCACCGCTTGCGGCGGCAACGATGAGACGCTCACCAGCTCGCTCGCGGACGAGTCCACGGAAGCGGACTCGCTGGGCAGCAGCGAAGAAGCGCTGCGTGTCGATCCGTCGGCGATCTCCACGACGCGCCTGGAGGCCGCGGAGCGCGCGGACACGATCACGCTGCCCGCAGTCAGTGACTTCGATCTGCCCGACGGGCTGCGGGCTCGTCTGGAGCAGACGGGCAAACAGAGCTTCACGCTGAGCCTCGACGGCGGCGACCTCGGCGGCGGAGTGGAGCCGGGATCGGGTGGCACCATCGCGGCCAAGTCGTTCTGGGGCGAGCTCGTCGACATCCTCGTGGACCAGCTCAAGAAGAAGGCTCCCAAGGTCGAGTGCACGTCCAAGGTCGACACAACCACCGGCGCCGACGGCACCATTCACACGACCGTCACGACCACCTGCACGGCGAGCTGAGCGCCTGCTCGAGACGAACGGCCCGCTCACTGCGGGCCGTTCGTAGCCGCGCTGCGCGGATAGCGCGCCGGGGAATCAGAACACCAGTAGCGCAGAGCGTGCTAGCTTGCGGTATGCGCTGGAGCTCGCGTGGTTCAGTTTGGTACTGTTGCATCGCGTCGTTGCTCGCCTGCGCACAGGAGAAGCCCCAGGAGACCGCGGCAGACGCGGGGGTGCGGCTGCTGAGCGAGGAAGAGTGGCGCGCCGCTACCACGCCGCTCAGCGTTCCGCACGAGATCTGGACCGCTGCCTGCAACGGCTCGCGCGTGGACCAGGAATACCTGTGGCTCCCCTCGTCGGGCTGCTACCCGAGGTACGACGCAGACAACAAGCCGCTCCCGTATTGCGTTCTGGTCGCCTCTTGTCAGAGCTCCGCCGACTGCACGGCGCAGCCGAACGGCGTCTGCGAGGGACGCCCTTCGAGCCGGTGCATCTACCCGGGCGACGACCGGGGCAAGAGCTGCGAGCAAGACTCCGAGTGCACCTTCCGCCCGGGCGGCACATGCCGGCCGACCCTGGGTGCGGGCGACACGACCTGTATTCCTACCGGCGAGTGTCAGACGATCCCCCTCTACAGCTGCGGCTATCCAGCGTTCAGCGAGGATTGCCACAGCGACGCCGATTGCACGGCAGCTCCGGGCGGGACATGCCAGCTCAGCGTCGCCGGCCAGTGCCGCTACAACGAATGCCAGGTCGACAGCGACTGCGGGCCGATGGCGCGCTGCGACTGCCAGGAGGTCAACCGCTGCGTGGAAGCGCAGTGCTTCTCCGCCGACGACTGCGGGGGCTTCGCCTGCGATGCGTCGCTTGCGCTGATGTGCGGTAACATCTATCCACCCGTTGGTTACTATTGCCGTTCTGCGCAGGACGAATGCCGCGGCAACGACGACTGCGCCGGCAACAGGAGCTGCGTCTACGATCCTGCCGTCTCGCATTGGGCGTGCAGCAGTGACGTTTGCTACACCCGCTGAGCGGGCACATCCTGGCGTGCTCAGAGTTGCTCGGGTCCGAGCTCCACAATCAGCGGCGGATCGCGAGTGAAATCGCTGTAGCGGATCCAGGTCGGGCGCACGCGGGCGTGGGTGATGCCGGGCCAGGCGAGTCGATCCCGGCCGTCGGGATAGGGAATGAAGTAAACGTCGCGAATGCGCTGGAGCTCGGGGCCAGTCGGGAAGTCGACGCTGCCTTCGATCTGCGCCGTGATCTCTTGATCCCAGCCCACGACCAGCGCGATGCGCGGATTGGCGCGCAGGTTCTGGTATTTGCGTGTGGTCTCGAGCGTGTCGAAGATGAGCTCGAGCTGGTCGCTGATGGCGATGCCGACCACAGCGGCCTGCGGCATGCCGCCGGCAGCGACCGATGCCTGCACGGCGAGCTTGTGCTTGCGCAGAAACTGGATCAACTGCTCCCGCTGCATGACGACCTCCTCGAAGGGCCCATCCTAGCACCATCCGCTGCTCCGGAGAGGGGACGCCGCCTGGCACCCCCGGTCCACCGGTGCTACGCGAACTGCATGCAACCTGCTCTGGCTTCGCTGGTCCTGGGTTGCGCGGCGGTTGTGGCTTGCGCTGGAGAGACGGACGAGCGGTCCGACAGCGACGCCAGCAACACCATGGACGAAGTCGGCGCATCTGAACCTGCCACGACGACGACTTCAGCCCCTGAGACGGCCACCCCGCCTTGCCCATGGGACGTGGACGCTCTCTTGCGTCAGGTGGACGCGCTCGTGGCACCGAATCGGGTCGACTGCGGGTACCGCTCCGATTGCTTCGCTGCCGCGCCCGTCGACCCCGGCGCACAATTCACCGTCAACAACTGCATCGACTGCTCGATCCCGACGACGTACGTCTCGGCGCCTGGGCCCGCCTACTTCGCGGTCACGCTGGAGGACGACCAATACGGAGACGCCTTCCGCGAAGCGACAGTGAACCGCTGCAGAGAGATCCAGATCACCGCGTTGGGCGCCTCCTGCACCTATCCCGAACAGCTCTACTCTTGCCGCGAGCCGCGGCGCTGAGCCCCCCGCTCAAACCCTCAGCGACTGAACTTGACGTTCACGTTCACGGCCGTGGCCGCTGCGCGGCCCTGTCGGTCGAGCGCGGGACTGAAGCGCTGCTGCAGCATGCAGGTGCGCGCCGCCGCACCGAAGCCCTGTCCGATGGGTGACTCCGAGACGACGCTGGCGCTGGTGGCGATGCCCTGTTGATTCACGATCACGCGCACCACGGCCGCCGCCACGTCGTCGTGTGCGGAGCTGGGAAAATAGCCGCGGCAGGGATCGGATTCGCGCAGGCGCGGGGATTGGCTCAGGTCGCCCGCCGCGGTCAGGCCGTCGCCGCGCGCCGGCGCGTGCACGGGCTCGGTGCCGCGCCCGCCGAGCTGAGCGCCGGCGAGGCCGTGGGTGCCGGTGCCGCCGACCGCGACCACACCGGAGGACAGGACGTGGTTGTTTGGGTCGCTGGTGAAGTCGAAGGGTTCGTCGCTGGGTGAGGGCTCGGGCGCCGTGGGCGCAGCGGTCATCACCGCGGTCGCCTTGGCGGCAGGTGGAGGCGCGGCGATCTTCGGCGCGGCACGCACCGGCGCGGGGGCAGGCGCTGGCGGCTCGGGAGCGGCCACCGGCGCGGGCGGCGGAGGCGGCGGTTCGCGCTGCGCGAACTCCACCTCCACCGGGAGCGGCGCCGCTCGCGGAGCCGGCACGTGCTCCGGCGCGAAGAAGCCGAAGCCCACATGGGCTGCCAGGGCCAGCACGGCAGCGATCGCGATCCGGCCTTCATTCGGCTCTGTGGCGCTCCAGAGCTCCGCCAGGTTACGGCTCACGGGATTCTCGAAGGCTGAGGAGACCATGTCGTTTGCTCACTGGAAGTTGGGAGAGGGCTCGCCTTGATCCGCCGCGAAGGCGATGCGCGTGATGCCGATCTGGCGCAAGCTGTCGACCACCTGCATCACGCTGCCGTGGCTGGAGCGCGTGGAGGCGGAGACGAGCACGCGCAGGCTGGGATCGCTCTCGAGCGCCTTCTTGGCCTGGCCCTGCAGCGCGCCGCGGTCGATCACTGCGATGCCATTGGCGGTCACGTGCGCGTCGGCATCGATCGCCACCGTGAACACGCTCTGCGTCGCGCCCGCCGTGGCGGCCTTGGGCAGGTCGAGCGGCACGCTCTGGCCGGCGATCAGCTTGGCGGTGACCATGAAGATGATGAGCAGCACCAGCGTGATGTCGACCAGCGGCGTGACGTTGATGCCCGTGATGCCTTCGTCGGAGTGGGAGGTCGTGGCGGCCATGATCAGCTCTCCAGAGCGGCACCGTTGCCGGCAGAGTGGGACAGGTTCGAGAGCGAGAGGCGCACGCGGCGGTCGGGGTTCGGCGTGCGACCGGAAGCGACGGGCGACACGGGGCCGCCGCCTTCGAGATACGAGAGCACGATGTGCTCCAGCGCCTCGGCGCTGCCGAGCGTGTTGCGGATGCGGCGCTGGAAGTAGTTGAAGGCGGCCACGGCCGGGATGGCCACGGCGATGCCGATGGCGGTCGCGACCAGCGCTTCGGCGATCGCGCCCATGATGTCCGCGCTGGCAGAGCCGCCGAGGCCCGCGCGCTGTAGCTGATCGAAGGCTTGCACGATGCCGATCACCGTGCCGAGCAAGCCGATGAAGGGCGCGTTGTTGCCGAGCGTGCCCAGGAACGAGAGCCGCCGCTCCAGCCGCAGCCGGCCGACCGCGGTCGCGCTCGCCATGGCTTCGCGCGCTGCGTCCACGCCGCGCTCGGCATGATGCAGGCCCGCCGCGACGATCGAGACCTCGATCGAGCGCGAGCCTTCCGTGAGCGCCCGGGCGCCGGTCAGATCCCCCGCGCTGAGGCGCGCTTCCAGGTCGCGAGCGAAGCGCTCGAGCTTCACCGAGCTGGCCGTGAAGAACCACAGGCGCTCCAGCATCACCGCCAGGCTGAGCACGCTGAGCCCGATCATCAAAAACAGGATCGGGGATGCCCCGAGATCGAGCAGAATCTCCTTGGAACGTTCGACGATGTTCATGTGCTTGGTCTCCGAGTCGCAGCGCCGGGGGTCGGCGGCGGACGGGAGGCTCCAAAGCACCGGGCGTGCCAGGCCCTTTCAACTGCGGGCGCTGCTGTTTTTGGCTTGGCCCTTCAGCCCGCGGACAGGCCAGCGCTCGCCGGCGGACAGCTGTCCGCGCACGGCGGACGGGCGTCCGCCGTGCCAGAGAGAAAAGCTCAGAGCGAGATGGCCGCGCCCAGACCGAGATAGTTGTTGCTGACCTCGGCGCGCAAGGTGACCGCCGAGAGCTGATAGAGCACGCCGGCGCCGCCCACCAGGAACAAGCCGCCGTAGCCGCCGGGGCTGCCAAAGCCGGTGTTATCCGACCAGCTGCCGAAGGCAAAGCCGAGCCCCAGCCGCGGATACGCGGCGAACTCCTTGGTGAACCACAGGTTCCAGACCGCGCTCGCCGAGATGCCGAACTCATTGTACGTCCACGAGTAGCCGAGGATATCCCAGCTGTAGTGGAAGAAGTCGACGCCCGCTTCGACGCCGAAATCGTCGTGGATTGAGCTCGAGTGCAGGAAGCCTTCGGGCACAATCGTGTACTGATAGCGTCCGCTCACGCCCAGACCGGTGCCCGCCGAATAGGCGTACCCCAGATTCAAGAGCAGCGAGATGCTGTTGTGCATGCTGCCCCCGGATTGAACGCCGGACTCGCCGCTGCTTGGGGTATCGACGTGCACCTGCCCCGCCGAAGCAGCGCTGCCGGCGTTCGCGCTCTCCGCTGGCAGAGTGCCGGCGTTCGCCTCGGCGCTCGCCGCGGCCTCCGCTGCGCTGGCGCTGCCGGCGATGAGGAGCGAACCGAGAACGCCCAGACGGGCGACACAGACTCTGCTGATCATGAAGCTCTCCTTGGAAAATCCGTCCGAGCCCTCATGAACGGCGCGCTCCGCGTACTCTTGCCTCCGGTCGTCACTTACTGAACCACACGTCCGTACGACGGACGCTCTCGCGCCGGACGGGTGTACGCGTCGACGGACGAGCGTCCGCGAACTCCAGGTCTCGGCGGGCCCGAAAGCGACAATTTCACCGCATTCACGCGAGATCGACGGCTGGCGCGGCGCTTGCTGAGGGGGTCGGCACGGCGGGCTCAGCCTGCCGCTCCAGTGAGACACTCCATGAGACACCTGCGCCTGACCACCCTCGCGTGCGCCACGCTGCTCTTGCCGAGCTCGCTGGCGTTCGCCCAGAACGCCGAGCCTGCAACGCCTGCCGAGCCCGATGCCGCGCCCGAGAACCCCTCGCCCGAGGCGTCGCGCCCGACGCCGCCACGGTTGCTCGAAAACGTCGAGCCCGTGTACCCCGAGTCACAGCGGGCGAGCGGACAATCCGCGCACGTGGGCTTGACGCTGAAGCTGGACGACGCCGGCAACGTCACCGACGCGAGCGTGACCGAGTCGGGCGGCCCCGACTTCGACGCCGCCGCGCTGGAAGCCTCGCGCCGCCTGCGCTTCGAGCCAGCCCGCATCGGTGATCGCGCCATCCCCGCCAAGATCCCCTTCCGCTTCGACTTTCAGCTGGCTGCGCCTGCGCCCGCCCCGGTCGTGATCGCGCAGCCGCCGGCGCCCCCCTCGCCGGCGGCTGCGCCCCGGAGCGAAGCGACCCTCGACGTCGAGGTCGAAGGCGACCGCCCGCCGCGCGAGCCCACCAAGCGTGTGCTCACGCAGGAAGAGATCACGAAGATCCCGGGCACCAACGGCGACGCCTTGAAGTCGCTGCAGAACCTGCCCGGCGTCGCTCGTCCGCCGGGGCTCGACGGCTCGCTGATCGTGCGCGGCTCGTCGCCGCGCGACTCCGACGTGTTCATCGACGGCACCGAGGTGCCGCTCGTGTATCACTTCGGCGGCCTGTCGTCGGTGGTGCCCAGCGAGGTGCTGGACCGCATCGACTTCTATCCGGGCAACTTCGGTCCGGAATATGGCCGCATCTCCGGCGGCGTCGTCGACGTCGGTATGAAGGGCCCGCAGAAGGACCACATCGGCGGGCTGTTGCAGTTCGACCTGATCGACGGCCGCGTGCTCGTGCAGGGCCCGATCGGCGAGAAGACGCGCTTCATGCTCGGCGGACGCCGCTCCTGGGTCGACGCCTGGCTCGGCCCGGTGCTGCGCAGCGGCGGCGTGCAGGTCTCGACCGCGCCCGTCTACTACGACGCGCAGGCCATGGTGGAGCACGACGTGACCAAGGACACGACGCTGCGCCTGTTCGTGTTCGGCTCCGACGACAAGCTGAAGCTGCTGCTCTCCAGCCCGGACGCCAGCGACCCGGCGAACGGCGGCGACGTCCTGCTGCACACGGGTTTCTCGCGCGTGCAACTCTCCGCCGACACGCGCTTCAGCCCCCAGCTGCGCTGGCGCAACATGGTCTCCGTGGGCCACGACGTGGAACAGGTCGGCGTGGGCAACATCGCCACCAACACCCGCCTCAACGCGCTCAACCTGCGCTCCGATCTGCGCGCGCAACTCTCCGACGTGGTCACACTGAACGGCGGCCTCGACGTTCAGACCGGCACCTACGACGTGGCCTGGCGCGTGCCGCCCTTCGACATCGACAATGGCGACTTCGGAGGCCCCGCCTACGGTCGGCCCCTGACGGAGCTGAAGGCGGACGGCACCTGGCTCCGCCCCGGCGCTTACGCCCAGGCCGAGATCACGCCCCTGAAAGGCCTGAAGCTGCTGCCCGGCGTGCGCACCGACTACGTGCGCGACGCCAGCCAGTGGACGGTCGATCCGCGCCTCGGCCTGCGCTGGGACTTCTACCCCAGCTCGCTGCGCACCACGCTGAAAGGCGGCGTCGGCGTGTTCCACAAACCGCCGGAGGCCTACGAGACCATCCGTCCCTTCGGCAACCCGGACGTGCGCAGCGAACGCGCGCTGCACTACAGCCTCGGCATCGAGCAAGAGCTGTCGCGCCCGCTCGAGCTCTCCGTCGAAGGCTTCTACAAGGATCTGAGCAACCTGGTCGTGTCGACCCCGTCCAGCTCGACGGAGAGCGGCGTCGACTACGCGAACCTCGGCAAGGGCCGCACCTACGGCGCGGAGTTCCTGCTGCGCTTCAAGCCCGAAGGGCGCTTCTTCGGCTGGGTCGCCTACACGCTCTCGCGCAGCGAGCGCAAGGACCCGCCGAACGAAGCCTGGCGCCTGTTCGAATACGACCAGACCCACATGCTCACCGCGCTCGGCAGCTACAAGCTCGGCCGCGGCTGGCAGCTGGGCGCGCGCTTCCGCTACGTCACGGGCAGCCCCTACACGCCGAACATCGGCGGCGTGATGGACTACGACGCCGGCGTCTACGCCCCGCTCGCGGAGCAGCCGGAAAACGGCAGCCGCCTGCCGGCGTTCTCCCAGCTCGACGTGCGCGTCGACAAGACCTGGGACTTCGAGAGCTGGAAGCTCAGCATGTATCTGGACGTGCAGAACGCTTACAACCGCAAGAACACCGAAGACATCTCCTACAACTCCGACTTCTCGCAGCACAAACAAGCGCAGGGCCTGCCCATCCTGCCGGTGCTCGGCATCCGAGGTGAACTATGAACCCGCTTCGCTCGTTCTCCGCGCTTCGCTCCCTGTCCCCTGCCCTGCTGCTCGGCGCGCTCGCGCTCACCGCCTGCGACGCCTCCTTTGACCCGGGCAGCCAGGTCGACTCCCTGCGCGTCCTCGCCGTGCGCGCCGACCAACCCTTCGCGCATCCTGGCGACACCGTGCACCTGAGCTCGCTCAGCTACGATCCGCAAGGTCGCCCCCTCGAATGGGCCTGGGCAGCCTGCCCGAGCCCAGCGGGCTCCGCCGTCGAAGACTGCCTGGACCAGGTGCGCGCCAGCGCGGTGGCGGGCGAGCTGCCGATCCTGGCGAGCGGCCCCGGCGTGGATAGCGTCGACGTCCCCGTCCCGGCGAATCTACTCGACCTCATCCCCGAGCAGGGCCGCGAACAAGCCCTGGCTGGCGTCGTCAGCGTCGCCTGCCCGGGCACCATCGAGGTCCTCAACGCCGACACCCGCATCCCCTTCCGCTGCACCGACGCTGACGGCAACGAGCTCGGCCTGCACGACATGATCGTCGGCATCAAACGCCTCTTTTTGCGCGAGACCGAAGTCAACCAGAACCCCATCATCGACAACATCACCTTCGACGGCGAAGTCTGGCCCGCCGACGAAGTCAAAGAAGTCGACGGCTGCGTCACCACCGACTTCGACATCGACGACTGCGAGCTCGAGCGCCACAAGATCGCCGCCATCGTCAACCCCGCCAGCGCCGAATCCGGCGTCGACGAATTCGGCCGCGACTTCCACGAAAACCTGATCGTCCAGCACTTCACCACCGACGGCATCTTCGAAGACGAAGTCCGCATCGCCGACGACCCCGAAACCAAGTGGGCGGCGCGCGCCAGCTCTTCTGGGTCTACGGTAACGCTGTGGTTCATTGCGCACGATGATCGCGGCGGCGTCAGCTGGACGTCGCGTAGAGCGCAGGTGCGCTGAAGCACAGAAACTCCAGCGTCAACTGAAGCGTTCGGGGTTCGATTCACGCCGAGGCACCCTTCAGCACCTCGATCTGAGGTTCCATGGGAACCTGGCAGGGCGCTCTGGAAATCGCGATCCCGCTCAACCGCCTCTGGGTGGATTGAGGTAGCGAGTATCCGCGCTGCGCGGATACTCCGCAGCGCGGAACGAGGGAACGACGCTATCAGGGTACGAACGTGCGGATCCAGCTCAGCTGGCTGCTGACTCGGTTGAAGACGGAATATGACGTGCACGCCAGGGCGCCCCAGCTGGTGACCCCGATCAGCTCGAAGCCACCTCCGGCTTTGGCCCGGATGAACGGGCCACCGCTATCGCCATGGCAGGCTCCCACGCTGCCGTCGGCAGCGCCCGCGCAGAGCTCGTCCGATTTCAGGGTGCGAATGGATCCAATTTCGGCGTTGTTGCACGCCGAAGCGCTGCGAATGGGCAGCGATACGCGCTGCAGAATGGTCGACGCTTGCTCCTCCTCCGTCGGGCCCGTTTGACCCCAGCCGGCGGCAATGCCGGTTCCGGAGCTGACCACGGCGCTCGCCAGCGATATCGTGGCGACGCGGCTGTTGAGGGTGGCCGGCGTGTGTAGCTTGAGCAAAGCCATGTCATTGTGCCGGGGCCCAATGGGCGGGACATCGCTGTCGTAGCCGGGATTGATGTGGATCTCGTCGACGAAGTTGGGCTGTTCAAAGCCGTCGAACGAGCTCGTGTCGTACTCGCCGAGCCACATGAAGATGGCGCCCGGGCTGGACTCCGTCCACGCAGTGTGCGGCCGTCAGCACCCAGTCGCGCGCAATCAGGGCACCGCCGCAGTTGTTCACCGTGTCCGGCTCGCTGATGAACAGCCGGGCGATCCAGGGATGACCACCGGCGATGGCGTTGGAGCCTCCGACGATGTCCGCCGTGCGCGTGACGGCGGCGCCCTCCGGGTCGTCGGCGGGGGCTCCGCATCCGACCGCGAGCGCCAACGCGCAGAGCGCGATCAGGGCATCAGGCGCAGAGCAGCTTCGCGACAGACTCGTGTTGCTTCGCATGTTCGTGCTCTCCTCGTCACGGGTTGGTAATGTCACTGCACGGGGCAGCACCCCCACGACGAGAAAGATTGCACGCGATCGAGAGCAGGGCAATCGCCGCGCTGCCACTCTCGCATTGCCAATTGCGACCTCCGGATCGCGAGCACGACCCGACGTAAGCAGCACGTTAAGAGTGGCTGCGTACCATGAAGGCAACTGCAGCTTCGCCTGCCTCGCGTCTCATCTCGTGAGGGTCCCGCTCCAGCTCCTTGCTCGTGTGGCCGCCTCGGGCTGCCGGAAGAGCTCCGGATGCACGAGCGGAGATGTGTCGGAAGGCGGGGCTGAGCTCCTGCACGCGCCGGCGCGTGTACTACGCGGCGGACCAGCTGTTCACTTACCAGTTCGACGCGGCGGAGCTCGAGCTTCGCGCCACGAGCGGGCTCCCGTGGTGAATGGCAAGGGCCAAATCGTCGCGCTCAACTTGGGAGGAGGCGCCGTGGACGGTGTGATCCGCGGCTTCGGCATTCCCCTTCCGAGCCTGCGCCGGGCGCTGACCCAAGCGCCGCGAAGCAAGTAACGCTCAGCGCGTTTCGTCTGTGAAACAGCGATCGTCATTGCGCGGTCAAAAAGTCGCGCAGATAGCATGGCGGTGCCGAGGTCGTCGCCTCATGCTCTCCCCAGGCCAAGCGCTGGCCTCAAATCGCTCGTGACGCCCTGGAACGCGCTGCTTGGCGCCCAATACGCGTTCGACGAGCACTGGATGGTGCGCAGCGAATTCGGTTTTATCGGCCGCTACTCTCTGCTCTTGGGGTTCAACTATCGCTTCGGCCTGGGGGTTACGCCATGACCCTTCGAGCGCTGTCAGGCTCCGGCAGAGCGTTGGCGGCCGTGCTCACCATGGCGCTGAGCTCCCTCAGTCGCGCCGCGGAGCCCCCGGAGGAAGAAGGCCCAGCGCTCGGCTGGAACTTCGACGGCGTGTGGCTTACCCCGCTGATCGGCCCCGCTTACACGCCCGATCTCGGCTTCTTGATCGCGGGCGGCGGAATGGTCAGCTTCAAGGCGGACGACAAGAGTCCGCGCTCTTCGTTCCCCGCCACGGTCGGCTATGGCACCGTGGGCGCGCTCGTCGCGAGCGGACTGCTCCGCTCGTATTTCTTCGAGGACACGTGGCGAGTCGATGCCGACCTCTGGTACAAGGACATGAGCGATCACTACTTCGGCGTCGGCTACGATGCGGGCAAAGACACCGCGCTCGGCGACGAAACGACGAAGTATCACCGTCAATGGTTCCAGATCAAACCCACGGTCTTGTGCCGCGTGGTCTCCGACCTGTTCATGGGCTTCGTCGCCGATTTGAATCAAACGATCGCGACCGAGCTGAACCCGAAAATGGCCATGGATCCGCAGGTGGCCGCGGACGGCACGGACAACCTGAACTTCGGCATCGGTCCCGTGCTGCGCTTCGACAGCAGAGACTTCCCGCAGAATGCCTTCCACGGCGTATTCCTTCAGACCAGCTTCGTGCCCTACGTCACCAAGAGCCATCTGGACGGCTACCGGGTCCTCGACCTCGACTACCGGCAGTATCTCTCGCTCGCTCGCGAAGGCAGCACGCTGGCCTGGGACACTGCGCTCTCGCATCGGCTTCAACGACGTGCCCTGGAGCGAGCTCGGCATGCTGGGCTCACCCTTCGATTTGCGCGGCTATCGCTGGGGCCGCTACCGCCAAAAGGCGATCGCGTACGGCATCGCGGAGTACCGCTTCAACTTCAGCGCTGGTCCGAAGTCGGACGGCGCTGTGGAGCTCAGCCGTCACGGCCTCGTCGGCTGGCTCGGCGCCGGCACGCTGGGAGACAGTCTCGCCTCTCTCGAAGGCATCCTGCCCAACATCGGCGTCGGCTACCGCTTTGCCGTCCAAGGCCGGCTCAACGCGCGCTTCGACATCGGTGTGGGTCGCCAATCGCAAGCGCTGTACTTCAACTTCACGGAGGCGTTTTAGCGGTGGTCCCCCTCCCGCGTCCGCCCGCAGCGCGAAGCGCGAGGACGGCGCTTGGGAGGGGCCGCGCGCGCAGGCCCGCAGGGCCGAGCACGCGGGGGTGGGCATCAAAATCTAAACC